>CAYLJU010000005.1:0-62266 GCA_964384115.1 uncultured Muribaculaceae bacterium
TATTACAAGGAGGATTGTTATGAATAAAAAAGGTTTAATTATAATTACTATAATATGTATAGTTTGTATACTTGCAGGTTCACTAGCTTATTATAGAATAACTGTAAACGGTAATATCAAAGGATCTACTGGTAATGCCGTATTTAATGTAACTGGATTTACAAATGAAAGTACAAAAGAAATAGTTTTAAAAGAAGGTAAATTAATACCAGGAGATAAAGGCGAGTTTACACTTCATTTAGATGCAACGAGTTCTGAAGTTGATATGTATGTAACGCTATCTATAGATAGGCGAACATTACCAACAAATTTAAAGTTTTATACAACAAGTGATTATAAGAGTGAATTACATAAATACTATGAATTTATGGATACATTTAATCAAAGTAAAGATTTAACAATATATTGGTATTGGAATCCATATATAGATGATGAAGAAGATAGTAATTTTATAAATAATATAGATGTATCAGCTACTATAAAATTAGATGCAGTTCAGATAAGTGAATATGCGATGATGAAAAATGGATCAAATGCTACAATTGATATGGAAATATTTGATTATATTTTTAATGGCACAGAATTTTGGAATTCTTCTTATAATTCTAATATAAGAACGATAAAATTTGATAAAGATTTAAGCAATTTGCCCGAAATATGCGATGAATCAAATTTATGTTGGGATGTATCATCTAGTAGTACTCAAAATAAAAAAGTATATGCATATTTAATAGATAGTGGACTTGATTATACTGATAATGACAGTGTAAGTCATGATTTATACAATTTATACATAGTAAGTGAAGTACCGATATTTGCACCAAGCGATTGCTCAAATATGTTTGCAGGTTTTAGTAATTTGATATTAATTGATTTTAATAATAATTTTAATGTTTTAAATACAACTAATATGAAAAGAATGTTTTATAATTGTGGATCTTTAAGAAGTTTAGATGTTAGTAACTTTAATACATCGAATGTAACAGATATGGGATATATGTTTAATAGTTGTAGAGCATTAACAAGTCTAGATTTAAGCAGTTTTAATACCTCAAATGTAACAGATATGAGTGGTATGTTTGACGGATGTTCATCCTTAACAAGTCTAGATTTAAGTAGTTTTAATACATCAAATGTAACGGGTATGATTAATATTTTTGCTAGATGTTCATCCTTAACAAGTCTAGATTTAAGTAGTTTTAACACACCAAATGTAATATGGATGAGTGGTATGTTTTATGGATGCTCATCATTAACATATATAGACTTAACTAATTTTAATACAATAAATGTAAAAAGTATGTGGGCCATGTTTGATGGATGTTCATCCCTAACATATATAGACTTAACTAATTTTAATACAACGAATTTAACAAAAATCGCTTATATGTTTAGTGGCTGCTCGTCTTTAACAAGTCTAGATTTGAGTAGGTTTAATACTACAAATGTAGTTGATTGGGATGACATGTTTTCTGATTGTTCACAATTAACAACAACAATAAATATAATGAGGTCAAGTGTTAATAGTTATGGTAATATGTTTAGTAATGCTGCAACTAATAGTGGTGCTAAAATAACAGTAAATTATATAGCAGATGCCTCTACTTTAGTAGATAATATGATTGCAACAAAATCAAGTAATTCTAATGTAGTAAAAGGAAGTCAATTATAAATATTAAAAGGAAATTAGATAACTAATTTCATGCAACATCCAAAAATAAATAATATAACAAAAGAGTCTATATGAAAAAATTTCATTAGACCTTTTTATTTTAAAATTTCATCAATAATACCATATTCTAAAGCCTCATCAGAAGTCATATAATTATCTCTGTCAGTATCTTTTTCAATCATTTCAATATCTTTGCCAGTGTTAAGAGCCAAAATTTTATTAAGTTTATCCTTAGTCTTTAAAATATGTTCAGCCGCAATCTTAATTTCTGTTGCCTGTCCACTCGCGCCACCAAGTGGTTGATGAATCATAACCTCACTATTTAAAAGCGCAAATCTTTTTCCCTTTTCACCACTACTAAGAAGAAAAGCACCCATAGAAGCACATAAACCAATACAAATCGTTGAAACTGAAGATTTAATAAAATTCATCGTATCATAAATAGCCATACCAGCAGTAACACTACCACCAGGAGAATTAATATAAAGGCTAATATCATTATGATTTAAAGAATCTAAATATAAAAGTTCACCAATAACAATATTACTAGTTGCGTCATCTATTTCACCAAACAACAAAACAATTCGATCCTTTAAAAGGCGCGAATAAATATCATAAGCTCTCTCGCCACCAGAACACTTCTCAATAACACTTGGAATTAAATTCATATAAGCCTCCTAGTAATATAATAGGAGAAATAATGTAAAGTATTCAAAAAATTATATGACAAAATATGAAAATCTGTTATAATTAGTATAAGGAGGATATAAAATGTCAAAACTAATAACAGTCAACTATAAGGGGAAAGAAGAAAAAAAATATCCCGTAGGTACAACATTAAAAGAAATAAGCAAAGACTTCGCTCAAAACTATAAATATGAAATATTAATAAGCGAAGTAAACAACAATATCCGTGAACTAAATGAAGAAATTATGAAAGATGTAAATGTTGACTTTCATGATCGTACAACAAGAATAGGATTGTCAACATACGGAAGAACACTTCAATTCATATTAGTATATGCCTTAAAAAGAATAAATAAAAATGCAAAATTAAAAATAGAAAATTCTATAGACAAAGGATTTTATTGTGAACTAACAGGTATCGAATTAAATAAACCATTAATAAATAATATTGAAAAAGAAATGAAAAAAATAGTTTCTGAAAATTGGGAAATAATAAAATTTAATGTATTAAGACAAGATGCAATCGAATATTTCCAAAAACGAAAAATTCAAGATAAAGTAAATGTCTTAAAATACATAAGCAATTCCTACATTAGTCTATATAGAATTGATGACATATACGATTATTTCTACGGACCACTTGCAGATAGAACAGGGTCAATAGATGAATTTAAATTAACATACATTAAAGACAAAGGATTTGTAGTAAGTTATCCAACAGTAGAAAATCCAGATGTAACACTTGATTATGTCCACCATGAAATGCTATTTGATAAATTTTGTGAATATGAAAAATGGGGAAAATTACTAGGAATAGAAAATGCATCAGACATCAATAATTACGTAACAAATGGTGATTTTACAGAATTAATAAATTTATCAGAAACATACTATGAAAATCAATTAAATGATATCGCTAATAAAATATACGCAAACAAAAAAAATATAAAAATTGTTTTAATAGCCGGTCCATCATCAAGTGGAAAAACAACAACAGCAAAAAAATTAAGTATTTATCTAAAAAGTAAAGGCTTAAAAACACACAGCCTATCAACAGATGATTACTTTGTAGAAAGAGAAAAAACACCAAAACATAAAGACGGAACCTACGACTTTGAATGCGTTGAAGCTGTAGATGTAACCCTATTCAATAGAACATTAGTTGATTTATTAAATGGAAAAGAAGTTAATTTACCAGAATTTAACTTTAGATTAGGAAAAAAAGAATATAAAGGTAAAACTCTAAAATTAGGACCAGATGATGTCGTAATCATTGAAGGATTGCATGCTATAAATGAAAAACTAACACCAGCAATTGAACAAAAAAATAAATATAAAATATATATTAGTCCATTAACACAATTAAATATTGATGATCACAATCGTATTCATACAAGTGATATTAGAAGATTAAGAAGGATGGTCCGTGATAATAATTTTAGAGGTTATTCCGCAAGTGATACATTAAATAGTTGGAATAGTATCCGAACAGGTGAAGAAAAATACGTATTTCCATTTCAAGATGAAGCAGACGTTGTCGTAAATTCATCATTACTATACGAAATAGGTGTATTAAAACTTTACGCTGAACCACTACTATTTTCCGTAAAAGAAAATGAAAGTTGTTATCCAGAAGCAATAAGATTAATAAACTTTTTAAGAAACTTTTTAGCAATACCAAGCGAAAATGTTCCCCAAGATTCCGTATTAAGAGAATTCATTGGCGGAAGCTGTTATTATGAAAAAAAATAAAGGAGAAATGATAAATGATAAAAGTAGCAATAAACGGCTTTGGCCGTATCGGAAGATTAGTATTTAGAATAATGGAAGAAAATCCAAATTTTGAAGTCGTAGCCATAAATGATTTAACAGATGCTGAACAATTAGCCTATCTATTAAAATATGATACATCACATAGATGCTATAGAGTAGACGAAATACACGCTGAAAATGATTATCTAGTAGTAGGAAACCATAAAATAAAAGTATTTGCCGAAGCAGACCCAAAAAATTTACCATGGAAAGAACTAAAAATTGATGAAGTATTTGAATGTACTGGTAGATTTGTTGAAGTAGAAAAAGCAAATGCTCATATCGAAGCAGGCGCGAAACATGTAATAATATCTGCGCCAGCAAAAGGTGATTGTAAAACAATTGTATACAATGTAAACCATAAAAAATTAGATGGAACCGAAAAAATAATATCAGCAGCATCTTGCACAACCAATTGCCTGGCACCAGTTTTAGATGTTTTAAATAAAAAATTTGGCATCGAAAGAGGATTTATGACAACAGTTCATGCGTACACAAATGATCAATCAATACTTGATATTGCTCATAAAAAAGGTCATCTAGCACGCCGTGGAAGAGCAGGAGCAGCTAATATAGTTCCATCATCTACTGGAGCTGCTAAAGCAATAGGATTAGTATTACCAGAATTAAAAGGGAAATTAGATGGTAGCGCTCTTCGCGTTCCAACAACAACAGGATCTGTTATTGACCTAACACTTGAACTAAAACAAAATGTTACAAAAGAACAAATCAATAATGCCTTCAAAGAAAACCAAAATGAAACAATTAAAATAACTAATGATCCAATAGTATCAAGTGATATAATCGGAAGCCATTTAGGAGCTTTAGTTGATAGTTTATTAACAACCGTTTTAGATGATAATGGAAAACAATTAGTAAAAGTAGTTGCCTGGTATGATAATGAAATGGGTTATAGTGCTCAAATGGTAAGAACAGCAGAATATTTAGGAGGCAAATAGCCTCTTTTTATGAATAAAAAAGCATTTACCCTTGTTGAATTAATCGCGATTATACTAGTATTAAGCATAATACTAACAGTAACATTTACATCACTAAGTAAATCACTAAGTAATTCAAATGATAAAGAGTACCAAACATTAATTAAAAATTTAGAAATGGCAGCTGAAAACTATACCAATTTACCAGGAAAATATCGTGAAATCGATAAATTATTAAAAGAAGGAAAAAGAGTAACAATAAACATAACAGATCTAATAGACGCTGAAATAATAGATCAAATCCCAATTAATCCCAAAACAAACAAAGAAATAATAAGTGGCTATATATTAGTTGAAAAAAATAGTGATAATGAATTAATATATACAGTAGAAATAAACTAGGAGAAAAGAATGAATTTAGAAAATATTGATTTAAAAAACAAAAAAGTAATAATAAGATGTGATTTTAATGTACCAATAAAAGATGGCATCATAAAAGATGATAATCGAATAAAAGAAAGTATTCCAACAATTAATATCGTCAAAGAAAAAAAAGCCAAAATAATATTAATGTCCCATCTTGGAAGAGTAGAAACTATAGAAGATAAAAAAGGAAAATCTCTTGAACCAGTCGCCAAAAGATTAAGCGAATTGCTAAATCAAGAAGTAATATTTATAAATGAAACAAGAGGAAAAAAACTAGAAGAAGCAATAGCAAATTTAAAACCAGGAGAAATTCTCTTAATGGAAAATACCCGTTTTGAAGATATAGAAGGTAAAAAAGAATCTAAAAACGATCCTGAATTAGGAAAATACTGGAGTAGTCTAGCTGACTTTTACATTAACGATGCCTTTGGAACAGCCCACAGAAGTCATGCTTCAAACGTTGGCATAGCATCACATCTTCCAAGTTGCTTTGGATTACTAATAAAAAAAGAACTAGACAATTTATATCCAGCCATTAATAATCCCCAAAGACCATTAACAGTTATTATCGGCGGAGCCAAAGTAAGTGACAAAATAACTGTTCTTGAAAATCTTGTAAATAAAGCAGATAATATATTAATAGGTGGAGGAATGGCATATACATTCTTAAAAGCAAAAGGATATAATATAGGAAAATCATTGTTAGACGAAGAAAAAATTGATTTTTGTATAAATCTTTTAAATAAAACAAATAAAATCATATTACCAGTAGATAGTTTAGTCGCCCAAGAAATAAATGAAGACGCAAAAGTAGTAGTCAAAGATAATAACAATTTTGATGAAAACGATATCGGACTAGACATCGGACCAAAAACAGTCGAACTATTTAAAAAATATTTAGAAGAAAGTAAAACCATAATCTGGAATGGGCCAGTAGGGTATTTTGAAATACCAGCATTCGCATCCGGAACCAAAGCCCTTGCTCAAATAATATCAGAACTAGAAGTAACATCAATCGTAGGAGGCGGGGACACCGCATCAGCTTTAATAAATATGGGATATAAAAATAAATTCACCCACATATCAACAGGCGGAGGCGCATCACTTGAACTATTAGAAGGAAAAGAATTACCAGGAATAAAAGTAATAGAGGATAAAAAATGCAATTAATAGTTGGAAACTTAAAAATGTATCTAGATGGAACAGAAATAAAAAACTACCTAGATAAAATAAAAGAATATGAAGATGAATATATAGTAATATGTCCATCATCAATCCATATACCATATTTTTTAAACCATAAATTTAAAGTAGGACTTCAAAACATATCAGATAAAACAAAAGGAGCTCTAACAGGTGAAATATCCGCCCTACAAGGAAAAAATTTAGGAGTTACATACACAATAATAGGCCATAGTGAAAGAAGAAACATATTCAAAGAAACAAATGACCAAATAAACCTAAAAATAAAAGAAGCACTCAATCAAAATTTAAAAGTAATATTATGTATAGGTGAAACAATAGAAGAAAAAGAAAAAAATTTAACCAAAAACATAATAAAAAAAGAATTAGAAGAATGCTTAAAAGATATAAAAGAAGAAATAATAATTGCCTATGAACCAATATGGTCAATAGGAACCGGAAAAATACCAACAAATCAGGAAATTGAACAAATAGCAAAATATATTAAAGAAGAAACAATAAAAATAACAAATAAACAAACCAAAGTATTATACGGAGGAAGCGTTAATCCAAGTAACATAGAAAGTCTAAAAGAAATATCAAATATAGATGGATATTTAATAGGCGGATCATCCAGTAAAATTGACGAATTTATTCAAATAATTAAAGAAATAGACAAAAAATGATGTTTTTCGACAAATTTCGACAAAACTAGATAATTAAAACCCCTAGATTTATAAATAAAAAGTAGTATAATTATTAGTAGAGTTGAAAGGAAATAAAATGGAAAAGAATACAATAAAAGTACTTATGGTAGACGATAATATAAGTCTAGTTGAAATGGTAAAAGAATATTTTAAAAACAGCGAGAAAATAAAAGTAGTACTAGAAGCTTACGATGGAAAAGAAGGGATTGAATTAATAGACTCCAAAAAAAATGAATATGATATAATCGTTTTGGATCTAATAATGCCTAAAAAAGATGGTATGTATGTTTTAGAAGAAATGAAAAAACGAAAAATAGACAAAAAAGTTATTGTTGCAACAAGCTATAATGCTCAAGAAGTAATAAGAGAAGTATCCGAATATGGAGTTAATTATTTAATATTAAAACCATTTGATTTAGAAGATTTAGAAAAAAGAATTATTGAAGCATGCAGTAAACAAAAAGAAGGAAAAACAATCGATTTTGAAACACACAGTGTTCAAGTATCAATAACAAAAATGTTACATGAATTAGGAATACCATCACATATTAAAGGATATCAGTTCTTAAGAGATGCCATAAACATAGTATTCGATAGACCCGATGTTATAGGTGGAATAACAAAGGAATTATATCCAGAATTAGCAGGAAAATATGACACAACAGTATCAAGAGTTGAAAGAGCAATAAGACATGCAATCGAAGTAAGTTGGAACCGAGGTTCATGGGATATGATGGAAGAATTATTTGGTCATAGTGTTGATATTGATAAAGCAAAACCAACTAATTCAGAATTTATTGTAACTCTTGCCGATAAATTAAGAATGGATTTTCATAAAATAGCAGCATAAAGCAAGTAAAATGTAACCTATAAAGTGGACTATTCAAAAAGAGTTCTACATTATAGGTTTTTATTATATCTTGATGTATAATATAAGAAAGTTGGTGGGCATCAGTTTTAATTTTCATAAACTTACATATTATATTTAGATCAAAAGTGAATATTGTGTTTTATAGTATTAATATTTTTTTATTTTGATACTTATTACTTGACTTTTTCACTGATAGCAATTATAATTTAAGTATAAAAGTCAAAAGGTGAATGATATGGAAAAAATGACAATAAAAGAATTTAAAGAAAAAAGTAATATTGAAATAATTAAAGAACTTATGAAAAAAAATAATGGTTATATTACTTCGAAAGAATTAGATATGTTTGATATACATAGAATGTATTTATCAATCATGAAAGAAAAAGGACTTATAGAAAAAGTAGCACCCGGTATTTATATTGATACCAATAAAATAGAAGATAATTATTATATTTTTAGTTTAAGTATGCCTAATGCAATTTATTCTCATATGACAGCACTTTATTTCCATGGCCTATCTATAAAAGAACCAAATGATGTCTATGATATAACAGTAAAAAGAAGTTATAATAGTAAACATTTAAAAAAACATAATGTATTTTATGTTGATAATGATATATATGAACTTGGTCTTACTGAAATTGAAACTCCAATGGGTAATAAAGTAAAAGTATATGATATCGAAAGATGTATTTGTGATATTATTAGATCTAAAAATAGAATGAACTTTGAACATGTAAAACATAGTGTAAGAGAATATGTAAAAAGAAAAGATAAAGATCTTTTTAAACTTTCTTTATACGCTGAAAAACTAGGTGTTAAAGAAGCTGTAATGGATTATGTAGATATGATGTTATGAATAGTACAGATTTAAAACATAAAGATATTTTTAATAAAAAGATATTAGTAAATAAAATATAATGTAATAAATATAAAGACATTATTGAGTCAAAACATGTTCATGATTTTAAATGGTGTTCTTGTAAAAGTATAGCTGTTGATGGTGGCTTAGAATATCTTAGAAGAATAGGAAATTTAGAAGATATAATAGAATTATCAAAATTTGATATGAAACAGGAGGTAGTTTATGAATCAAGATAAAATGCATTTAGTAAATAAAATATTTAATAATGAAACAATTAGAACAGTTTGGGATGAAGCACAAGAAAAATACTTTATAAGTGTTGTTGATATAGTTGGAGTTGTTTCGGAAAGTAAAGATGGAAGAAAATATTGGAATAAATTAAAACAAAGATTAAAGGAAGAAGGAAATGAGTCGGTGACAAATTGTCACCAACTGAAATTAAAATCATCAGATGGTAAATATTATAATACTGACGTTGTAGATATAGAGGGAATGTTTAGAATAATCGAATCTATTCCTAGTAAAAATGCCGAACCAATTAAACAATGGTTAGCAAAACTTGGAAGTGAAAGAATAGATGAAACATTTGATCCATCACTAGCGGCACAAAGAGCGATAGATTTATATAGATCTAAAGGTTTTGATGAAAAATGGATTGCCAAAAGAATAAAAGGAATTCAGGATAGAAAACAACTAACAGATGTATGGAAAGATGGTGGAATAACTGAACAAAAAGAATATGCAATTCTAACTAATGAGATTTATAAAGAATGGTCTGGAATGACTGCAAAACAGTATAAATCATTTAAAGGACTTAGAAAAGAATCATTAAGAGATAATATGAGTGATGTAGAAATAGCGCTTGCAGATTTAGGAGGAATAGCAACAAGAGAAATTGCTAAAAAGAAAAATCCTAAAGGATTAAATGAAAATATTGAAGTAGCAAGACGTGGTGGTAAAATTGCTGGTAATGCAAGAAAAGATTTGGAAAATGAAATAGGTGAGAGTGTTGTTACTAGCAATAATACATTAAACTATGAATATGTTAATGAAAAAGAAATTGAAATGAAGTAGGTATATAATATAAAAAAAATAATTGGAAAAAACATGGAAAAGAAAATTAAAAATCCAATTATTGATTCTTTATTTGAATATATTGATGATTTTAATTTAAAATTTGCTGATACTAAAGAAACTTTTAAAAGTTCCCTATTAGCTCAATCTGATAGAAATTAAGAAATAGAGATAAACTTGCTTTTTTAAATAATTTACCCAAATCTAATTTACAAAAAAATAAAATATGGTATAATACAAATAAAGCAATGAGCAAGAGGAGTAAATTATATATTTATTTTAGAGAGCAAACATTAGGTGAAAGTTTGTATAAGTAGTAATTGAAGGTAGCTTGTGAGCCTTATATCCGAAAATAAGTAAGATATAATGTTTGTCGCATTAAGACATTAAAGGTAATAATATATTACAAATTAAGGTGGTACCACGAGTAATTCGTCCTTTGCGGATAAATACTCGTTTTTTTTATAAAAATCACCAAATAGAGAGGAAAATAATATGCTAGAAAAAAAATATGACCATAAATTAGTAGAAGAAGGAAAATATAAAAATTGGAAAGAAAAAGGATATTTTGAATCAGGAGATTTAAGTAAAAAACCATATTCAATAGTTATACCACCACCAAATGTTACAGGTAAATTGCACTTAGGACACGCCTATAACACAGCAATCCAAGATACCATAATTAGATACAAAAGAATGCAAGGATTTGATTGCCTATGGCTTCCAGGAATGGATCATGCAGCAATTGCAACTGAAGCCAAAGTCGTAAAAAAATTAAAAGAACAAGGAATTAATAAATATGAATATGGAAGGGAAAATTTTCTAAAAGCATGCTGGGATTGGACCAAAGAATATTCTGAAAACATAAGAGCACAATGGGCTAAACTAGGATTATCATTAGATTATAAAAAAGAAAGATTCACACTTGATGAAGGATTAAATAAAGCAGTTGTAAAAGTATTTGTCGACTACTATAATGAAGGATTAATATATAGAGGTGAAAAAATAATCAACTGGGATCCAGAAGCTAAAACAGCACTATCAAATGAAGAAGTAATATATAAAGATGTAGAAGGAGCATTCTATCATTTAAAATATTACATTGAAGGAGAAGAAAATTACCTAGATGTTGCAACAACAAGACCAGAAACATTATTTGGCGATACAGCAGTAGCCGTAAACCCAGACGATGAAAGATATAAACATTTAATAGGAAAAAATGTTATTCTGCCAATTGTAAACAGATTAATTCCCATAATAGCAGATGAACATGCAGACCCATCATTTGGAACCGGTTGCGTTAAAATAACACCAGCCCACGATCCTAATGACTTTGAAGTAGGAAATAGACATAATCTTGAAAGAATTGTTGTTATGAATGAAGATGCAACAATGAATGAAAACGCTAAAGGTTATACTGGCTTAACAAGAGAAGAATGTAGGGAAAAATTAATAAAGGACTTAAAAGAAAAAGATTTATTAATTAAAATAGAAAAAATAACCCATTCAGTTGGTCATTCAGAAAGAACAGGAGTAATGGTAGAACCATATCTATCAAAACAATGGTTTGTAAAAATGGGAACATTAGCTGAAAATGTTTTAAAAAATCAAAAAAATAAAAATACAAAAGTAAATTTTGTACCAGAAAGATTTGAAAAAATATTAAATCATTGGATGGAAATAAGCTATGATTGGTGTATCTCAAGACAACTATGGTGGGGACACAGAATACCAGCTTGGTATAAGGACAATCAAATTTATGTAGGCGAAACAGCACCAAACGAAGAAGGATGGCACCAAGATGAAGATGTTTTAGATACTTGGTTTTCAAGTGCCTTATGGCCATTTAGTACGTTAGGATGGCCAGAAGAAAGTGATTATCAAAGATATTATCCAAATGATTGTCTAGTAACAGCATACGATATTATATTTTTCTGGGTAGCAAGAATGACATTCCAAGCAGAAAAAATAACTGGAGTAAGACCATTTAAAGACTGTATTATACACGGATTAATTCGTGATAAAGAAGGTCGTAAAATGAGCAAATCACTAGGTAATGGAATAGACCCAATGGATATGATTGAAGAATACGGAGCAGATAGTTTAAGATTTTACCTCACTACCGATTGCGCTTTCGGTACCGATTTAAGATTTGACACCGAAAAATTAAAATCAACATGGAATTTTATAAATAAATTATGGAATGCATCAAGATACGTTTTAATGAATATAGAATCATTAAAAGAATACGATTTTACTAATATTAATGAATCAGATAAATGGATATTAAGTAAATATGAAAAAATAGTAAAAAGTACAATTAATCATATGGATAATTATGAATTCAATTTAGTAGGAACAGAAATGTATAATTTCATATGGGAAGATTTCTGTAGTAATTATATTGAATTTTCAAAATTTACAAGCACTGAAAAAGGAACTCAAAGTACATTATGCTACATATTAACAGGAATACTAAAAATAATGCATCCATTTATGCCATTTGTAACAGAAGAAATATATAGTATGTTACCAATCAAAGATTCTATTTCAATAATGATAAGTACATATCCAAAATATGAAAAAGAATTTATAAATGAAGAAATTGAAAAAAAATATGAATATATAATTGACTTCATAAGAGAATTTAGAAACATAAAATTAGAACATCAAATGACAAAAGATTTAAAAGTAAAAATTAACAATAATGAAGATTATACATTAATAAATAAAATCTTAAAAATTGAAAATTCAATTATAACAAATGAAATGAACATAACAAAATTTAATATAAGTAATAAAGTATATAACGTTGACATATATTTTGAAAAAGAAATAACAGAAGAAAATAAAGAACAAAAAGAAAAACAAATAGCATCTCTAAAATCATCAATAGAAAGACGCAAAAATTTACTTGCAAATGAAAACTATGTTAATAAAGCACCTAAAAATTTAGTTGAAGCAGAAAAACAAAAATTAGAAGAAGAAGAAAAATTGCTAGAGGAGATGATAAAATAATGGAGCGCCTTCAAAAAGTAATAGCAGAAGCTGGATATGCATCAAGAAGAAAAGCCGAAGAATTAATAAAATCAGGAAAAGTATATGTAAACGGTGAAAAAGTAACTGAAATGGGATATAAAGTAAACGGTAATGATCTAATTGATATAAATGGAAAACCATTAAAAAAAGAAGAAAAAGAATATTATCTTCTAAATAAACCAAGAGGAACAGTTACAACAACAAGTGATGAAAAAAACAGAAAAACTGTAATTGATTTAATTGAAACAACTAAAAGAATATATCCAGTAGGTAGATTAGACTATGATACAACAGGAGCTTTAATTTTAACAAATGATGGCAAGCTTACAAATATATTAAATCATCCATCATCTTGTGTAGAAAAAATATATTTAGCAAAAATAGAAGGAATTGTTGAACCATTAAAAGTTAAAAAATTAGAGCATGGCATCATTATAGATGGAATAAAAACAAGTAAAGCAAAAGTAAAAATCAAAAAAATCGACAAAAAAAATAATGCTTCATATGTAGAATTGATAATTCATGAAGGAAAAAATCATCAAGTAAAAAAAATGTTTGAAGCAATAGGATATAAAGTTGAAAAATTAAAACGAGAAAAATATGCTTTTCTAGATGTTAAAAATTTAAAATCAGGCGAATATAGAAAATTAACAACAAAAGAAGTAAAAACATTATATTCATTAAAAAAAGTAGGGTGACCTACTTTTTTAGTAATTTTAAATACAAAAAAAGTCTTATATTTCAAAGACTTAATCATCTAATTGGTGGAGAATGAGGGATTCGAACCCTTGACCCTCTGCGTGCAGGGCAGATGCTCTAGCCAGCTGAGCTAATTCCCCATGACAACGAATTGATTATAGCATATTAAATAAAGTATTGTCAAGCAAATTTGGTAATATTTTTATTATAAAAATAAGTATAACCCAAATTTCAAACATTAAGTCCCTAAAATCTTTACTAAATAAACAAAAAATAGTATACTTATAATAGAGTGATAATATGAATAAAAAAGGAATAACATTTGGAATTATCATAATAATTATAATAAGCATAGGACTATTATTTACAGGAATATATAGTTATTTTAATAATGAAAAAAAATTAAATAACCAAGAAGAATATAATAATCAAGTTAACTTAATAATACAAGCATCAAAATTATGGATAAAAGAAAATGGTATAAAAGGTGATATTACATTAACGCTATGTGAACTAGAAAAAAATGATTACATAGGACCATTAGTCAATCCATTAACAAAAAAAGAAATACCAAATGATTCCAAAATAGTATTTGAAAATGGTGAATATAATTTTATAGAAGGAAATCATAGACTAAGAACATGTTCAAGTGAAAACATATATACATATATAGAACTAGACATTAAAAATATTTCACCAATAAATATTCCAACAAATGAAAATGTTAAAGATATTATAATAAAAGAAAATGGCGAAGAAGTAGACAAAATATATCAAAACAAAAAAACAACATATGAAATAATATATTTTTTAAATAATAATCAAATAGAAATAAAATACTTAATTATAAGAGATACAACAAAACCAACAATTGACATTGATTTAAAAGATTACAATTATAATCAAGAAACAAATACAATAACAATAAAAAAAGGAAATCAATTTATAATACCAAAAGCAACTATAACCGACAATAGCGCCTCCACAATAACAACAAACGTTGAAAATAATGTAGATGTATATAAAGTAGGTAACTATGAAATAACATATACAGCAGAAGATGAAGATAACAATAAAACAGAAAAAAAATTAAATATTACTGTTAAATCAGATAATGAAAATGAGAACTATTATATTGAAACCAATAAATACACCAATTCCAACAACATTACATTAAAACTAAAAGGATTAAATACAACTAAAATATGTATATCAAATAACTCAATATGTGAAAACTGGATTGATTATACAGAAAAGTTAGATTGGACATTAGAAAATAACTCCAAAATATACGTTTATTATAAAACAAATAGTGAAAAAATTTATATGGAAACAGTAGAAGTATATTTAGACAAAGAAAATCCAAATTATTTATCATCAAAAAAAGTTTTACTTGGTCCATCATATAACCTAAATGAAATAATAAAGGCAAGTGATAACATAAGTGGAATCAAAACAATAACAACAAATGGAAACATATTATATAAGCCAAATAATCTAGGACCAAATAAATTAAATATTGAAATAATTGATAATGCAACAAACCAAACAAATAAGGAAATTGAAATCATAACATATAAAAATTTAAAATGTGATAATAGTATATCAAGCATCGTAAATGAAGATGGATTAATAAAAGATAATAATAAATGCATTTATATAGGTAAGAATCCAAATAATTACATAAAAATTAATGATCAATTATATAGAATAATATCAATCGAAACCAATAACATGATAAAAATAATAAAAGATGAAGCAATATCAAATGAAATATACGGAAACATAAACTATCCTACATCAAACATTAAAAATTATTTAAAAAACTATTTCAATCAAATAAATAGTAAAGTACTAACAACAGGAATATTCTATTATGGTGAAATAAAACAAAATACAGTCGCTAATATATATGCGTTAGATACAAAAAAAAGTGAAAATAGTACTATCGGTATACCATCAATAACAGATTACCTTAAAGCAGGAAACTGTGAAACAACTACAACATGGGATAATCTACTGAAAAATAATCCATGTAAGCAAAATAACTGGATGTTTACTGAAGAAGAATTTTGGTTAACAAATACAAATGACAATAAACCTTTATATATAACAAAAGAAGGAAACATCTCTTATACATATGAAGATAGTAAAAAAAATGTAAAACCGGTAATATATTTAAAATCTAATTTAGGAATAGTATCCGGTAATGGAACTAAAGAAAAACCATATATAATAGATGAAAGTATTGAACCAACAACATTAACATGTACATTGGAAACAACAAAATATTACGAATTAAGTAAAACTTTAACAGTAAAATCGGAACCAAATGTATTAATATCATTTGATGGCATCAGTTTTACAAATAATAATCAAAAAGAAGTATCATCATCAGGAATTATAACAGCATATGTAAAAAATAATAAAGAAATTGCATCATGTTCAATAAAACTATATGAAGAATATGAATATAGATATAAAACATGTCCAGATAAAGAAAAAAAATATAGTTCTTGGTACATCGTTGGAACATCAAAAGAATCAAACGATTACATAGTAACATCAAAAGAAGAAGCAGAAAAAAAATATTTAAGCCACTACGAAGAAATCAATAGCACCCCATGCAATAATTGTAAATGGATAACCAAATATGAAAGAAAAGTAGAATCATGTCAAGATTTTTCATCAGCCAATTGGTCAGCATGGTCAAATATCAAACCAGAAGAAAATGCATATACATTAATAGATAAAATTAGAATTAAATATGGAACAAAATAATAGGAAACTATTATTTTTTCCATTTACTATAGCAAAATAAAATAAAAACATGTATAATTTAAATAGGAGGAAAAAATGAAAAAAAATATTAAATCATATAAAAGAAATGAAAAAGGGAATCTTGAAATAACAAGCATCGTAAAAAATACAGAAAATAATGAAATAAAAGCAATTCAAGAATATTCTAAAGAAGAAGAAAGAAAATTATTAATTGAAATAAAAAAAACAATGGAAGAAGAAATATTAAATTATGGAAGTAAATGTATAGAAAATAATATAGCAGCGCAAAACACAATTAATAGTCTTTGTATGCTAGCAATGAGTGTAATAAACAAATCAGAAATTATTGGAGCATTATCAGCACTAACACTTTTAAAATCCATGTCAGATTTCTTAAAAGAATATAAAGAAATTAAACAAATCGAAAAGTTTATTTATTACATAAACAATGAAACAGATTTTAATAAATTTAATGAAAACATGGGATTAATCAAACTACAAATAGATAATCCAACAACTAGCAAAAAAATTAAAAAATTGTGTATTAATGATGAAAACCTAAATTGCATTAGTATAAATAAATTTTCTAAAAAAGAACTAGAAAATATAAAAGAAACTACAAATAAATTATTATAGGAGCAGTTATGAAATATGATGTTGTCGTTGGGCCGGACCAAGTTCAGTATTTCTGGCATATGAATTAATAGAGCAAAAATCTAGTAAAAAAGTGCTAATAATTGAAAAAGGAAAAAAGTTGAAGAACGCAAATGTCCAATTCAAAAAAACAGGAAAATGTTTAAATTGTAAACCATCCTATAATATAACAATTGGATTAATGATGGCATCAGCATCAGGCGTAAAATTAGTCCGAACATTAAAATAATTCTTGCACATTAAAAACAAAAGTGATATGATAAATAAAACAAACGAAGAGAAATAGTAATACTATCCCTTATTTATAGAAAGTCATTGATGATGGAAAAATGATAATAACATAGTACGAATCTACCTCTGATGTGGCCAAAAGCCCGGCATAGCCGTTATCAAATTAAGCAAAATAAAGGATGGTACCGTCTATTATAGACTCCTTGTACTATCCTTTTTATGTGAAATGGAGGAAGAATGTTAAAAGAACTATTAAAAGAAAAATACGATGAAATAAAAAAGGAAGAAAATTTAGAAAAAAAGGCTTTAGAATTAGTATCCATACTATTTTGTAATAAACTAGATAAAGGAAAAAAGCCATATATGGAACATTTAATACAAGTACGTGATAGTGTTAAAACCGAAAATCAAAAAATAATCGCGCTATTACATGATACAATTGAAGATCTTAAAATCGAAAAAGAAGAATTAGAGGAAATTGGCTTTCCAAATAATATAACTGAATCTATATTAATATTAAGCAGAAAAAGTAAACCCAAAGAAGATTATAATGAGTATATAGAAAGAATAATCAATTCAAACAATGAAGACGCTTTAGAAGTAAAATTAGCTGACTTAAAACATAATATGGATATTTCAAGAATTGAAAAACCAACAATAAAAGACTTTGAACGAATCGAAAAAAGATATCGACCAAATTATATAAAAATTCAAAATAAACTAAACGAAAAGAGGAAATAAAATGTTAGACATAAAATTTGTAAGAGAAAATCCAGAAAAAGTAAAAGAAAATATTAAAAAAAAGTTTCAAGATAACAAACTACAATTAGTAGATGAAGTAATAGAAATAGACAAAAAAATAAGAGACTTAAAATCTAAAGGCGATGAATTAAGAAGTAATCGTAACAAAATAAGTGATGAAATAGGACTTTTATTCAAAGAAAAAAAAGTTGAAGAAGCAAATAACAATAAAGAAAAAGTAAAAAAAATTAATGAAGAATTAGAAATAATTGAAAAAGAAGAAGAAAATTTAAGTGAAGAATTAAAGAAAAGAATGATGGTAATACCAAACATTGTAGACGATTCAGTACCAATAGGAAAAGATGATTCTGAAAATGTTGAAATTGAAAAATTTGGTGAACCACTTGTCCCAAATTATGAAATACCATATCATGCAGATATACTAGAAAGCATTAATGGTTTAGATAAAGAATCATCAGGAAGAACAAGTGGTAATGGCTTCTATTATTTAATGGGAGATGCTGCTAGATTAACAAGTGCTATGCTTTCATATGCAAGAGATTTTATGATAAATAAGAACTTTACATATTGCATACCACCATTTATGATAAGAAGCGATGTTGTAAATGGTGTTATGAGTTTTGCGGAAATGGATGCTATGATGTACAAAATAGAAGGTGAAGATCTATACTTAATAGGTACAAGTGAACACTCAATGATAGGAAAATTTAAAGGTCAAATAATAAAAGAAGAAAGTTTGCCAATAACCATGACATCTTATTCACCATGTTTCAGAAAAGAAGTAGGAGCTCACGGCATTGAAGAAAGAGGAATATATAGAGTACATCAATTTGAAAAACAAGAAATGATAGTAATTTGTAAACCAGAAGAATCAATGGAATGGTACAATAAAATGTGGTCATACACAGTTGAATTGTTTAGAAGTTTAAATATTCCAGTAAGAACATTAGAATGCTGTACAGGAGATTTAGCAGATTTAAAAGTAAAATCATGTGATGTCGAAGCATGGAGCCCAAGACAACAAAAATATTTTGAAGTAGGATCATGCTCAACACTTGGTGACGCTCAAGCTAGAAGATTAGGAATAAGAGCAAAAGGTGAAAGTGGTAATTATTATGTTCACACATTAAATAACCTCGTAGTTTCAATATGCACTCACATACAAGAGTGGTGGAAGTCCTTGAATTTACAAGGGAATTTAATGGTTTCAAATACATAACAAAAGATAACGGAAGAGTAAAAGTTAAGGTAGAAAACCTAAAAATAGTAGTAGCTATGTGTATCTAAGGGGCATACACAAAACTTTTCTATAAAAAATTAATTTAATATCGGTCAAAGTTAAAAAAATATACAAATGGAAGGAATTGAAGAGAAATGCTAGATATAAAATTTGTAAGAGAAAATCCTGAAAAGGTTAAAGAAAATATTAAGAAAAAATTTCAAGATGCTAAATTACCTTTAGTTGATGAAGTTATAAAATTAGATCAAAGAATTAGAGAATTAAAATTAGATGGTGATTCTTTAAGACAAGAAAGAAATACAACAAGTAATGAAATTGGTTCATTAATGAGAGAAAAGAAAATTGATGAAGCAAATGAAAAGAAACAAAGAGTAGTAGAAATTAATAGTCAATTAGTTAACATAGAAAAAGAAGAAACAGAGTTATCAGAAGAATTAAAAGAAAAAATGATGGTAATACCAAATATTATTGATGATTCAGTTCCTATCGGAAAAGATGATAGCGAAAATGTAGAAATAGAAAGATTTGGAGAACCAGTAGTTCCAGAATATGAAATACCATATCATGCAGATATTTGTGAAGCTTTAAATGGATTAGATAAAGATGCAGCTGGTAGAACATCTGGAAATGGATTCTATTATTTAATGGGAGATATTGCAAGACTTCATTCTGCAATGTTAAGTTATGCAAGAGATTTTATGATTGATAAAGGATTTACTTATTGTCTTCCACCATTCATGATTAGAAGTGATGTAGTGACTGGAGTTATGTCATTTGCTGAAATGGAAAATATGATGTACAAAATAGAAGGTGAAGATTTATATCTAATTGGTACTTCAGAACATTCAATGATTGGTAAGTTTAAAGGTCAAATTGTTAAAGAAGAACAATTACCAATTGCTTTAACATCATACTCACCTTGCTTTAGAAAAGAAGTAGGTGCTCATGGTCTTGAAGAAAGAGGTTTATATAGAGTACATCAATTTGAAAAACAAGAAATGGTAGTATTGTGTAAGCCAGAAGATGCAATGGATTGGTATAACAAAATGTGGAGTTATACAGTAGAGTTCTTTAGAAGTTTAGATGTTCCTGTAAGAACACTTGAATGTTGTAGTGGAGATTTAGCAGATTTAAAAGTTAAATCTTGTGATGTAGAAGCATGGTCACCAAGACAACAAAAATATTTTGAAGTTGGTTCTTGTTCAACATTAGGAGATGCACAAGCAAGACGTTTAGGAATTAGAGCAAAAGGTGAAAATGGAAATTATCTACTTTCAACACTAAACAATACAGTAATCGCAAGTCCTCGTGGGATGATCGCTGTAATTGAGAATAACGTAAACGAAGACGGAACAGTCAATATTCCTAAAGCATTACAACCTTATATGGGTGGAAAAGAAAAGATAGAATTAAAGTAGTTTCATAGAGTCAATTTTGACTCTTTTTTTATGGCGTAAAAAAGAAAGGATGATGTATAATGGCAGTATTTAAAGTAGAAAAAACAAAAAATTACACGGTTATGAGCAACTTTCATTTACAAGATAAAAGACTTAGTTTAAAAGCTAAAGGATTGTTGTCTTATATGTTATCTTTGCCTGAAACTTGGGATTATTCATTAAGTGGATTATGTGCGATTTGTAAAGAAGGTAAAAAAGCAATAAGAAATATTTTATCAGAATTAAAAGAATATGGATATTTAGAAGTTAGACAATATAGAGAAAAAAATGGATATTATAAGTATGAATATATTATAAGAGAAATACCATTAGAAATAGAAAAATCAAAAGATAATAATCCAGGTATCCCAAAAGGGTATGCCGTTGAAGGAGATACCGAAAAGGGCACAGAAAAAAATAAATATACATTCCAAGACAAAGAAGAAATAGTTAAAGGTGTTAAAGCAAATAATACACCTTTTTTTGATGAAAAAGAATTAAATCCATTAACACTTGAATTAATAAATAGAGAATATATTGATGAAAATGATGTTCAAATTTATTATTATGATAAATTATTTCGTGAACTTCTCCAAAGTGGACGATCCTATAAAGATTTAATAACGATGACTCATTATATTGTATCAAGTGTTGTAGGTAGAAATTTTGTAGATGAAGATGGTAATAAAGTCACAAATAAGTATGGATTTTTTAAAGGTGCTATCAATAACTGTATTAATAAATTAGAAGCTAATGAGTTAGAAATTGATGAAGAAACAGGATGGTTTAAAGAAGAAGTAGAAGATGATTACGAATATGAGTATTTTTAGCAAAATAAAAAAATATGTTATTTCATATTTTTTAAAAGACTATGTAATATTTCTAAACGTTCACTATTAGTGTTTAGAATAATGCTATGTAATACTTCTAAATCCTTACCATTATACGATTCTACTTTATTGGTAATGTCAATTATTAATTTTGTTCTTTTGAGTTCTTCTTCACTTGCATTTGATTGATATTTTTCAATCAATATCTGCAAGTCAACTGTTTTCATATCTAACCCTTTAGCTATAAGACTTAGATAAGTTAATGAAATACCAACCGAACCATATTTCCTATTAATAATTTTACTTATATAAGATTTACTGATTTCACTTTTTCGTGCAAATTCAACTGGCATTAGATGATGGTCATCACAATAATCTAATATTATTTGCCTTATTGCCTCTTCTTTAGTCATTTAAAATCTCCTCTCGTAAAATACTTCAATAATATTGTACTATTTTTTTGAAAAAAAGTCCACCATCGTGAACAATTTTAAATCGTTTAGTTCACGGTAGTGGACAATTTGAAATAAATTTGATATTATATTTAGTATATAACGCCAGTTATATTTTATTAGCAGTTTGGAGGTAGTAAAGTATGATAGATAAGATTAGGGTGATGTTTTCATCCTGACGATTCTAGGAGAGGCAGGTGAAATTTTGAATAAAAGGCAGTCTTCAGAACAAGGGTGTAGTAAAAAAATACTTATAAAGACAGATGAAAACGGTTTGCAATTATCTACCCAGTTGGATATAGAATCAACGATTCGCATTTTAGAAGTATGTCTGAGAAATATGAAGGAGAAGACATCACAAAATGTAGTACCAATTGGAAAGGAAAAATGATAAAAATGTTCAAAGAAGAAAGAAATGAAGTAAGTGCAGTAAAAGAAGTAGAAGTAGTTTTAGCAGTATTTAGGGAATATCTTGATAAAAAAGAAGATATGCCTTATGAAGTAATGAAGTGTGTTGTACAAAAATTATATGATATTGAAAAAGATTACGATGCGGCTGTAAAAGATAATTCAGCATCTAATTCTTTGATAATAAAATTAGAAAGACTATATGAAGTAATTGGTACTATCGGTACTATTTCAATTGAAGACGAAGATAAATTAGATAAAACATTGAATATTCTAGGTGATTATGTTAAGTCAATAAAAGATTGAAAATAGTATCGGCTGTATAGATTTTCTATACAGCAATTTATTTGAAATAAAAAAATTATGGGTGTGGGTATTGACTTTTATAAAAATAAAGGTTATTATTTTAGTATAAGAGTTTACTATCGTGAACTACTTAATATAATACGGAGGTGATTTATTATAGCTCGGAAATATTAATGTTTTAAGCAGTATTTAAGTAGTAGTAGTAAAATTAGGCAGTATAAAATGTAGTAAATATATTTTATTTTTTTAAAGTTGTAGTTTCCTATCGTGAACTATAAAACAAAAAAGTAAAGTGAGGTGGTAGTGATTTTTAAAGAAAAAGAAAGATACCGTATATATAATACATTATCTGAAAATCACGGCTATTTTTTGACTATCATTAAAATAAAAAACAATATTGTTTATTATTTCTTTGATGGTGATGATGAAGTACATTGGTTTGATGTTAGAAGTAATTTTGCAGTAGATTTAATAAAGGTAGTATAAGACGTTAGATTCATCAGTTTTATGAGAGGAGCAACTATTATGAATTTTTCTGATGAAAGGATTGTAATTCCTGAATGGATATTGCATCATCTAAGAAAATATGGTAATTGTTGCTGTGGAAGAGAAATAGTCAAAAAAATAGGAAGGGATGAAATTTTACAGCTACTAAGGCAACTTGGTTTTCCTTGTATATTACGTATAGTTTATGATAATAAATTTTACAGACCAAAAAGGAAAGTAAAATATCCTCTTAATGCCTGTTATATTTTAGAAATTGAATGTGTAGTAAATAGTTATTTTATATGAGAAATTTTAAAAGAGGAAACGTATTTTTAGTTGATTTAAAAGATGCGTATTCTCATGTTCAGTCAGGAAGACGACCTTGTTTGATTATTCAAAATAATTTAGGAAACACTTTTTCACCCAATTTAATTGTTGTGCCTTTAACTTCAAGAATAAAAAAACAAAATATGTCCGTTCATGTTATGACTGATGTTAATGAAATGGCATTATGTGAATGTATTTTAACTATTTCTAAAAAGCAAATCATTTATTATATTAAAACTTTAGATGAAAAAACTATGAAACTAATAGACAGAGCTTTATCCATATCGTTAGAAATTGAAAAGGAGGAAGAATTATTAAAAAGTTAAAGCAGATGTATGAAGATTTGTGTAGTGGAAGTTCTGAGAATTATTGGCGTAGTGAAGGTAATAATAAGAGAATGAGAAGTTATCACAAATTATCTAAAATATTAAAAATAACCAAAAATATTTTACTTATAGGGTTAGCGATATATTGTGTTATTTTAGCAACAAATAGTATATTTTGTTTGTATGATAAATTTATTTGTTGTAATACTGAAATTAGTATATTAAGTTTTATAGATTTTAGAAATTTTATTTTAGATATTTATATAGCAACTTTTATTATAGCTTTATTTGTAGTTCTTTATTTCAGTAGAAAACAAAAGTATTCAATAAAACAAGTTATAAATGTTATTGTGAATAGTTTGTTATTTCTACCTGTTAGTAGTTTGTTAGTTTATAACTTTGTAGTATTAGAAAGTCTTATGAGTAGTTTTTATTTATTAGTAGTATTTGTAGTAGTGAATTTAATAATTAATCAATTAACTAATAGAATTGATAAATTATATGATGTAGCAGTAGGAAATATTGAAATGAATAGAAAAGGAGATAAGAAAGTATGCAAGGGAAAGTAAAATGGTTTAGTAGTGAGAAAGGATATGGATTTATATCTTGTGAAGGAGTATCAAATGATATTTATGTTCATTTTTCAGATATTCAAATGAGAGGTTTTAAATCATTAGAACAAAACGATTTAGTTGAATTTGATTATGATGAAGAAATGCAAAAAGCAGTTAATGTAAGAAAAATAAATAATTCACTTGATTCAGATAATAATGTTGATAGTGAATAACTAGAATGACATTAGATAATACAGTATTAGAAGTAGATGTAGATAAAACAATAAAAAATGGTAAAAAAATTTATGAACAATATCAACCACTTGTTGAAAAAAGAATAAAACAGTTAAAGAAAAGTCAAATAAATTCTGCTAGTTTTATAGTTTTCTCAGGTGATAAAAATAGTAGAAATTCTAATGAAAAAAAGTTGATAGATGCACTTGCTTGGAATGATGATCAAATTGGTAGTTTTATAAAATTTGTATTAAATTTACAAAAAAGAGAAAAAGTAATTGGTGGTATTTTAAAGTGGAAATGTTTTTATGGGATGACTGATAAAGAAATTTCTGCTAAAATGAATATACCAGAAAGAACTATAAGATATAATAAATCTAAAGCATTTTATCAATTAGCTGTTTATTCAAATCAAGTTGAATTTATATATGAAAAAACTTATTATTTCTGTCTTGATTAAATAGAATTATTAGAAAATGTGGCATATTTAAGCCACATTGGATACATAGAAGTTGGAGGAGTATTATGAAAAAGAAAATAGTATTAATAATTATAATTGTATTTATTGTATTCTTAGTAGGATTATATTTTCTAATATTTAAGAATACCGATAAAATTGTTTTAAATAAAGATGAGTTTGTTTTTGAACTCGGTGAAGATATTAGTGCAGATGTATCTTACTATCTAAAAGATGCTGATTCTACTAAGAATATAAAAAGTTATAAGTTATCATCAGAAACATTAAAAATAGAAGGAAATAAATTTATTTTAGAAAATACTAATTATATTGAATTAGGTGAGTATAAAATAAATATTACATATAAAAAAATAAACAAAGAATTTTTTATAAAAGTTATTGATACTACTTCTCCAGAGTTTGAAGATTTTAAAGAAGTAATTGAATTGGAAGAAACAACAGAAAATGTTGATTTAAAAAATTATTTTAAAGTTAAAGATCTAACAGAAACAAAAATTCAAATAGAAGGTGAGTATGATTTAACAATACCAGGTGAATATAAAATAAATGTGATAGCTGTTGATTCAAGTAATAATGAAATTACAAAAGAATCAATAATTAAAGTGAAAGAAAAACCTGAGGAAACTTCTAAAGCAAATGATACAACAATAAACAAAACAGGAACACCAAAAGAAGAATCAAAATCATCTAATAGTACCCATTCTTCTAACAATACAACAACAAACAAAACAGAAACTCCAGTTGTTGCATCACCAAGATATAGGAAAGATATTTCTGATGTTTATGTAGCGCAAGTGAACGCATATAGAAAAGCAAATGGTTTATCAGAATTACCAGTCACAACTGAAGCTCAAAATGAAGCTGATAGGAGAGCAAAAGAAATATCAACTTATTATTCTCATGATGGTGCAGGATATGGATTTGGAGAAAATATAGGTGAGGGTTCAGTTGGAGTAGATTTTTTCACAGCATGGAAGAATAGCCCATCACATAATGCAGCAATGTTAAGAGAACAAAACACAGCTATTGCTGCTAGTGTTTATGAAGTAAATAATCATTGGTATGCAGTAATATCTTTTAGAATGAATTATTAATTTATATGATATAATATTATTGTGCTAACAGGAGGAAATCATGATGGAAGAATTAATATTAAGACGATTAAAAATAACTAAAGAAGACTTAAATGAAAAGTATAAATTAATACAATATGATGAGTACGTTGAGTTAATAAAAAAAATTTACAACAATATTTTAAATTTAGAAGTATTAGAAGAGTTGTTTAATAATGAATTAAATCTTAATTGTACAACAAATAATGAGTCAAATAAAATAGTTTTAATTCCTTCTAAATTACTTTTGATAATTGAAGGACAACAAGCTATTGATATAATAGAAAATTTTATAATTTACAATTATGAAGACAATAAACCTTTGTTTACTTGGGAAATTAAAAAGAGTTTATTATATGATGAAAAGCAAGAACAAATATTAGAAGAATTATATGAAACTAAAAATATAGAAGAGGTAAAAGAACCGTTTATAAAGCAAAACTATTTTATGTATAATGATGAAATTTATTTTCTATCTTCAGTTAGTTTATCTGCTTCAAATTTTGGAGAAAAGTATGAAATTATGATGTTTAAAAATAATATTAAACTAGCTAGTGATGAAATTGTTTATGAAGAACGTTTTTCATCTAAAGAAGAGTTATTAACCACTTATAATGAGTTATTAAATAAGATAGTTAAGCAACCAGAAATTCTAAAAGATTATGTTGAACAGTAAAAAAAGATGATCACTCATCTTTTTTATTTTCGTCATCCATAAGTTCTTCGTATCCGTCAAAAAATCTTCTAATGTCAAATTTGTATTTTTGTGCTAGAAAGAATAAGGTATCAAGTGAAATTCCAATATCATAGTTTGGACTTTCCACGTGCGAAATGAAACTTCTACTCATATCAGCATCCTCTGCCATTTTTTCTTGAGATTTACCAACGAATTCTTTTCTTATGGATTTCATGTTTTTTCCTATTAGCGTGAAAAGTTCATAAGTGTCTTTCATCTGCGAATACCTCCTAATACTATTTTATAGGAAATATCGTTTTAATACTGCGCCTTGATAAGGAGCAAAATAATTAATAAAAAATCAAAAAAGTATGTTATAATTTAATTAGCACGAAAAAAGAATACTTTTTAATGTATTCTTATCGTCTAGGAATCCGACGATTTTCAACAAAATCTCGTTTTTCAAATAATTGAAATAACTCAACGTCAAGAACAGTTGCGATGTGACCGATATAGTCAATTCGTGTGTTTCTTTTAGCATTTTCAAGATTAGAAACGTATGTAGGTGTCGTTCCAAGTTTATCTGCGAAATCCTCTTGGGACCAACCATGTTCTAACCTGTAATACACAATATTGTTAGCTAAAATCTCACGCGCATAAGGTTTTAGATTAATAGTCATCACATCCTTCCTTTCTTACTACTATTGTAATAAGTTTAGAGAAATCTAACCATACTAACTATGTAGTAAGTTATTAAATTATACTAGAAAGAAAAGCGATTATTTTGGAGAATTTTGTGCTAAAACTAAAAGGTAGATTAACAAATAAAAAAAGGAGCTAGAGATGAAAAAAGAAAACTTAAATGAATATGTTAATAAAATGTCTGAAGTTTTAGACGAAAAATTTAAAATAATTACCTCAATAGAGTATCATTATGATTTAGAAAAAATGATGTCTTTTATGGAAAAATTATCTAACGAAGAAGTTGAAACTGTATTAGAAAATTTGATTAATTCAAAATTAGAAGAAATTAAAAAATTAGGTGATGAAGATTTATTACAAAAAAATAATAAATTAGTAGATGAAGTCACTGAGTTCTTTTATGACAATGAAGAAGATGGTGTTAGTGGTGAAGAAGGCAGCTGTATTGCAACTGATCTTATTCTTAAAGTCTTCGGAAAAAATGGTCGTAAAATATCTCTTCCAATTAACATTGAATACATAAAAGACTATTGTATTAGTAATGTAGTTGAGGAAAAAGATGTAAGAAAAACATTGATGTGGGTAGCTTTAGAGCTATCAACAGTAAGTTATTTTTTAAATAAAAAATAATAACTTATGAAGTAGTAGTAGTAATTAGCAGTACCTATAATCTACCTTTTTAAGACACTTCTAATTTCTATGAAGTGTTTTATATTGAAGTAAAACGAGTTTTATATAGATAGGGGGAATATTATGTTGCAAGTAAGTAGAAATAATAATTTAAAGATTCCCAAACAATTAGAAGATTGCAATGAATGTATTAATAGTAATGAAGATAAAGTTGCTGTTAAACAAGCGTTGGCAACTGCACATGATGAAAAATTTAACAAAAAGAAAGTAATGCAATCTGTTGAGGAAGATAAAGAGTTGGAAAGAGTAAGTCAAATTCCTTCCAATGCTAACGATTTAATGGTAATAACAGTTGTAAAAAAATTAGGAGCATATATAATTGCAATTACAGAAAAGTCACCAGCTAAATATAGAGGTGTATTTGTTAATAGGATGCAGAATATGTGTTTAGATACTTTAGAAATCTTATTACAGGCAAATTTTGTTAGAATTGACTGTGAAGAGAGTAAGAGAAAAAGAGAAGAGTATCAAAAAGATGCTATTATCAAGTTAAAGATGTTAGGATACATTTCTATGGTTGCAGAGAATTCAGGTTGTATTTTAAAAAGACAATTCAAACAAATATCATTACAAATTGGAGAAGCAATTAATTTAGTAGCTGCTTGGAAGAAAAGTGATGATGATAGATGGAGGAAAAGAACTAACTAATGGATTTTAAACCGAAAGGTTTTTAATTAAGTGGAAGATTTTATTCGTGGCTTGGTCATTTCAGTCGTCGGCTTAGATCGGTGACGGCGACGTCCGCGGCGTTAACAAAAATGGAAATAGAAACAACAACAACAGGTATAAACGTAATGGCGCCGTTCGCCCAGATTTGCTTTTGAAGAGATTAAATTATTAATCTAAAAAACAGGTCAGAGAAATATATTTTAGGTAAAATATATCAGTATTTTAAAGCAAAGGGGTCTTCCACTTTTCTAATCGCTAAGAGAAATTAGTGCGATGGATAAATAAAAAGCACCCACACGAACAACGATAGGAATATCCTATTTTTGATAGTTATAAGGGGTGCTTTCTTTTATTTTGTAAGAGAGGAGCAAGAATGAGATTAGAAGATATTTTTACTTTTGATAATTTATATAATGCACATAAAAAGTGTAGATGTTCTAAACAACAAAAAGGTGAAGTAATAAGGTTTGAAGTGAATCTTGCTGAAAACTTATACAAACTTAGAGAAGAAATAATAACAGGGAAATATAAAGTTGGCAAATATAAAGAATTTATAATTTATGAACCTAAAAAAAGATTGATAGAAGCATTACCATATAGAGATAGAGTATTACTTATGTGTTTCTGTGATAATTCTTTAATACCTAGATTAAATAAAAGGTTAATTAATGATAATGTAGCTTGTAGAAAAGGTAAAGGAACACTATATGGAATGAACAGATTAGAATATTTTTTAAAAAAGGAATTTTTTAAAGGAAGAGATAATAACATTTATTATTTAAAATGTGATATAAGTAAATATTTTCCTAGCATAAATCACAAGATATTATTACAAAAATTAAAGAATATGGGTTTTTCCAAAGAAGAAATGTGGTTATTAGAAAAAATAATAAAAGAACAACCAAATAATGTAGATAAAGGATTACCATTGGGAAATCAAACAAGTCAATGGTTTGCATTATTATACCTGGATAGAATTGACAGATTAATAAAAGAGGAATTGCAAATAAAAGGGTATGTGAGATATATGGATGATTTTATATTAATTCATAGAGATAAAAAATATTTGCAATATTGTTTAAATAGAATAAACTTGGTATGTAATGAAGAATTAAAAATAGAACTAAATGCTAAAACACAAATTGGCAAAGTATATAATGGTATTGATTTTTTGGGATTTAGACACACTTTAACATCAACAGGTAAAGTTATTAGAAAGTTAAGATTATCTTCTAAAAAGAAGATTAGAAGGCATTTAAAGACATTACAAAAAATGAAAAACAAGGGTATTGTAGATGACAAATATGTTCAAATGAGAAAAAATGCTTTTTATAATCATGTATCTAATTCTGATGAAAATTATTTTAAGATGCGCCTTAAAGAGGAGCAATGATGTAAAAAAATAAAATATTTGTAGAAAAAGTGTTAAATCTAAAGAAAAAACGCCTAAAATATGGTAAAATAATTATGGTGATGAAAGATGTTTACTAATGAACAATTAACTTTACTAACTGAAGGTCAAGTATGGGGAAATGACCGTGAAAATCAGTTAGAAGTATTAAAAAAATATGGAACTAGGTCAGCAATAAGTGACTTAGTAGTATTAACAGGAGGATATTGTGAAGATTCTTGTACATATATGGCTCCTGATGATGATACGTTAAAAGGTAGAGTAGGATGGGCTTATACTCAATCTTCAGACGGTGACGGCGACGTCCGCGGCGTTAACGAAGATGGATATAGTCACTACAACTACAGGTATGGACGTAATGGCGCCGTTCGCCCAGCTTTGCTATCATCTTCTGTATTCTCTCAAATCTCCCCGAACAGAGTGAGGGGATACAACGGAACTGAAGAAGTTGAATATGGAGAGTATCCTCAATATGCTCCAGATGGAAGTACACAAAGAAGATTAGAAAGCGAATATCAAAATAGAAGATTACAAACAACTGGAAGAAATTATACTTTTGATAGCACTCCATACGATAGATATTCTCAAGGTTTTCAAGCTGTGACTTATGATGAATATGAGTATAGTGGAAAAAAATACATTCGTGTAAAAGCAAATTCTGATTACGGTGGAGATAGATTCAAATTATCAAATGGCGAACAATATAGAGATGGTGATTATGTTTGGGTAGAAGTATCACCAGTTAAATGGTTGATAGACGATAGAACTAAAACTCTTGTTTCAAAAATAGGACTATTAGCTGGAATAAGATTCCATACAGATCAAAGAAGATATAATGGTGACTTTTCAACAACTGATATGAAAGAATATCTTGATAGATATATGTCAAAAGATTTGTTTCAAACAGCAACTTTGACAAGAACAGTTGATATGACACCAGAAGAAAAAAAGAAATTTGAAGAAGACCAAAGAATTGAAGAAAAAAGAAGAAATCCATACGGATTCAATTTTGGACAAGTAAGCGAAGAACAAATAATAAGAGGTGCAATTGAAAGTGGTGTTGCAGTATTCTTACATGGACAATCATCTGAAGGTAAGAGTGCTAGAGTAAAACAAATTGACCCTGATTGTGTAATAATATATCTTCGTAATGCTACACCAGAAAGTTTAAATGGTAAGAGCGTATATAATTCTGAAACAGGTGAAATGATTGATGTAAAACCAACTTGGTTGAAGAAATTAGAAGAAAGATGTGAAAAAGATCCAGATAAATATCATATAGTTTTCTTGGATGAAATAACTAACGCATTACCTAGTATTCAAGGTATAGCATTTAATATAGTATTAGATAGAGAAGTTAATGGAATATGGCAATTACCTGAAAATGCAAGAATAGTTGCAGCAGGTAATGATATGAAAGATTCACTTGCAGCAAATCAATTAGCAGAACCTTTATTTAATAGATTTGCTCATGTTTATATTCAAACAACAGTAGAAAGTTGGCTACAATGGGCAAGTGAACATAATATTCATCCAGCAATATATGCTTATATAGCTTATAAGAAGGGTGAATCATTAAGAAGTAAATATGATGGTGAAAAACCAAATGCAGACCCAAGAAAATGGGAAATGGCATCTAAAATGTTATATGCGACAGGACAACCTGAAATGTTAAGAGCATTAGTAGGTGAAGATATAACTAGAGAGTTCTGTCAATTCTGTAATCAAAGAGTTGTGACATTAGAAGATGTTTTAAGTGGAAATTATACAGAAAGAGATTTACAAATGAATACCTCTGAAAGATATGCGACTACTATTGGATTATCCCAAGTTAGTGAAGCAGATTTTGGTAAAGTAAGAGAGTTTGTTTCTGGTCTAGGACAAGAATTCTGTGCAGTATTTGATTCACTATGGACACATGGTGATGAAGCAAGAATGGAAGTTGTAGCAGAAGCAAGACTTGCAAGTACTAAAGGAGGTAGAAGAGTATAATGAACGAAGCTAAAAGAGAATTGTTAATGGGTTATATTAGAAGTAATGTAGCTCCAATATTAATAGATTTTGTGGATGGTATAAATATTCCAAATAGTGTTATATTACCAGCAAATTGTAAAATGGAAGATTTAACTGGACATTACATAGAAACTGATTATGTACCACCAAAATGGATGAATCAAATATTTACAACAAATGCACCAACTATATTGGTTATTGATAAAATTGATAGTATTCCAAAAGATGAACAAACAAAGTTTGTAGAGATATTAGAATATAGAAAAGTATCTACGTTTGAACTTCCAAAAAACACAGTAATTATAGTGACTGCAAAAGAAATAAATGAAGGAACAATTAATGAAGAAATATATTCATTAGTTGCACATATAAAAGGATAGTTTATGGGCTTTGATATAGAATCAATTAAAAGGAAAATGCTTGTAAAATATCCTTTTTTTGGAAGCGTAGTAGCTAATGTAGATTATAAGGCAAATAAAAGTGTACCAACAGCAGGAACAGACGGTAAAGTAATACATTATAATCCAGATTTCTTAGCAAATTTAAGTGTTGAAGAGCAAACTTTTATATTTGCTCATGAAGTGTGCCACATTGCCTTTAATCATATTTTGAGAAGTGAAGGAAAAGATCCTGCTATTTGGAATACGGCAACAGATGCTGTTATTAATGCTTTTTTAAAACGTGATGGTTTGAAAATGGTTGAAGGTGGAGTAGATATGGCAGATGCTATTAACTATGATGCTGAACAATTATATGAAAAATTATTACAAGAAAAACAACAACAACAGCAACAACAAGGACAAGGAAATCAATCTCAACAGCAAAATGGACAACAAGGTCAACAAGGACAGTCACAACAAAATCAAAGTGGTCAAGGTAGCTCTGGAGAGCAAAACCAACAAGAGCAATCACAAGATTCACAATCTCAATCTCAAAATGGTCAAGAACAATCACAAAATTCTGAAAGTCAAAGTGGTCAAGAAGATAGTTCAGGTAGTGGAAGTTCATCTGGCTCTGATGGCGAAGAACAAGAAAAACAACAAAGTGGTAGTCAAAGTGGTGGAGGTTCTTCATCAGATTCTGATTCACAAGAAAAGAAGAATGATAGTTCTTCAGGAAGTGGAGATTCATCTTCGCAAGAAGAAAAACAAGACGTTGGACATGATACACATAGTATGTGGGAAGATGCAATAAAAAAACATAAAGAAGAACAAGCAAAAAAAGATAAAAAAGAAAGTTTATTAGATAAATTATTTAATAGAGATAAACAAGAAAAAACACCAAAACAAAGCGAAATTGAAAAGAAACAAGAAGAAATTGAACAACTAGGAGAAAAAGAAGCGTTTAAGAAAAATTTAGAGGAAAAGAAAAAAGAACTTGAAGAATTAAAAAAAGCATTGTCGCAACAAGCTATGGGTCCAGGTTCTTCAACAAATAGAGATGTTAGAAATATAACAGATATAGGAAGAGCAAAACCATTAATAGATTGGCGTTATGTATTAAGAGAAGCAATAAAATATGATGTTGATTGGTCATATAGAAATGCAACGATTGAAGATGGTGTAATAAGTGCAAATTTAGAAGAACAACCGATGCCAGAAACTGAGATTGTATTAGATACAAGTGGTTCAATTAATGAAACACTATTAAAAAATTTCTTGAGAGAATGTAAAAATATATTACAACATTCAAGATTAAAGGTAGGATGTTTTGATACAGAGTTTTATGGATTTCACGAAATAAGAACAGAAGAAGATATTGAAAATATGAGATTTGAAGGTGGAGGAGGAACTGACTTTGATGTAGCAGTTGGTGCTTTCTCAAGAAGGGTAGAAAATAAGATAATCTTTACAGATGGTGATGCTTATATGCCTGAAATGCCACTTGATGCAATTTGGATAGTATTTGGTGGAATTGAAATAAATCCAAAAGGTGGAAAAGTAATACAAATTGATGATGAGCAACTTGATAGGTTATATTCATACGAAATGGATACTCAATCAAAAGGTAGATCAAGATAGATAAAAAGAGGTTTAGAAATAGATTCTAAATCTTTTTTTGATGCAAATTAGATAAAACAAGGTAGAAATGGCTTTGTTATTAGGAAAATAAAGGATTTTTATGTTATAATTAATATATAATGAGATGGTGATTTTATGGTTGTAGAAGAGTTGAAGAAAAAGTTTGAAACTGAAAAAGAAGTAAAATTTAAATTATATAGTTTGGAATATATAATTCAAGAAGAAGATAGCAAAGTAATTATATATCCGTTGTTATATAGTTCAAAAAAGAATGTTTATAATTCATTTGATGAAGTTTTATATAACTATACGATTTACAATGAAAGTATTATTGATAATTTAGATAGATTAATAATACTTTGAGGAGGACGTATGAATAAATTAGTAAATACAGATTCAACCATAAATTTAGAATATGTGAAAATAGATAAAGATAATTTTGAAATTGGGTACAACATTCAAAAACAGATTTGGGAAGATGAACCAGATTACGAAAATTTCAAAAGCAAAGCAAATAGCAATGATGCTGATAATATGTCTTGGTTAGTTTTTTATAACAATATGCCTATTGGTATTACTGGAGTTTTTACTGAAGACTTTGATGGAGAAACAATATGGTTAGATTGGTACGGAATATTACCTGAATATAGAAAACAAGGATTAGGTAAAAAAATATTATTAGATACAATTGAATATTGTAAGAAATTAGATAAATATGAGTATTTGAGATTAGATACAACATATTGGGGTGGAAGACCTGCAATTTCTTTGTATGATAGTGTTATGACATTTAAAGAAAAGTATGTTGCTGAAGATACAGAAGTTTCTCACAATTGGTGGATTTATACATATAGTTTGAAAGGTAAAAAAGAATACTGGAACAATAGAATTATTGGATTAAGTGATTATTATAATAACTTAAAAGATTAGGTGATAAATATGAGAATAGGAATAGATATTGATAATGTTATTTCAACTTTTAATGAAGACTTATTAAAAGAATACATAAATCATGATAAAGAGTTAAGAAATACAGGAGTTATAAATGAAAAAGCTGATTATATAAGAAGAGGTATGTTTGATTGGTCGGAAACAGAAGAAAAAACTTTTTATAAGAACAATATTGAAAGAATTGCTAAAAATCTAAAAGTAAAAGAAGGAGCGAAAGAATATATAGACAAATTGAGAGAAGATGGTCATTATATTTGTATTATAACAGGTAGAGATAATGGAGAATATTCTGATCCTTATAGCATGACGAAAGAATGGTTAGATAACAATTTAATTAAATATGATAAGTTGATTTTAACAGACGCTTATACAAAAAAAGAGAAAGCAATTAAGTGTTTAGAAAATAATATTGATATTATGATAGATGACTCTGTTGGTATATGCAAATGTTGCATTGAAAATAATATTAAAACATTTTTAATGGATACACCATATAATAAATTTGCAGACATACCTAGAGTAAATAGTTGGAAAGAATTTTATGAGGTGATAAGTAATATGCCAAAGAAAAAAGTAATATTAGATACAGATATGTATAACGAAATTGATGATCAATTTGCATTAACTTATTTAATAAAATCTTTAGATGTGTTTGAATTAGAGGCGATAACAATTGCACCATTTTCAAAAAGTGGATATGCAAATACTATGACTATTGAAGATGGTACTGAAAAAAGTTATGAAACCACTTTAAATATATTAGATATGCTTAATAAATCTAAATATAAAGATATTGTTTATAAAGGTGCAACAAAATATTTTAAAGATAGTAAAGAATCAAATGAAGCTGTTGAAAAGATTATAGAAATAGCCACTAAAAATGATAAAACTACAATATTAGCAATAGGTGCTATAACTAATGTTGCTTTAGCAGTAGAGAAAGCCCCAGAGATAATTAATAAAATAAAAGTAGTATGGTTAGGTGGAAATACTTTTTTAACTAAAGATAATAGTGAATTTAATTTTAGACAAGATATACCAGCAGTTCAAAAAGTATTTGATTCTAAAGTAGAATTAGTTGTTATACCTTGTAGAAATGTTGCTTCTAATTTATCAACAACAATCTATGAATTAGAGCATTATTTAAGCAAAGATACAGAGTTAAATAAATATTTATGTGATATATTTGTAAAATGTAAGAAATCATTTATGAAAGAACCTAAAGATGAAATTGGTTCTAGTAAAACATTATGGGATTTAAGTGCTATTGCTTATGAGATTAACGCCGATTGGTTTAAATCAGAATTAATTAGTTGTCCTATTGTTTTAGATAATGGATTATATGAACAGACAACAGATAGACATAATATTATATTTGTTAATGATTTATATAGAAATAAAATATATCAAGATTTCTTTATAAAGATGGAGCAACAATAATGAAAATATATTTAGCAAGACATGGTCAAGTTCCACATAATGCTTCTCATCAGTATAATACTAAAGATGAAGATTTAACAGATATTGGAATAAAACAAGCATTAGAAGTAAAAGAAAAAATAAAAGATATTGATTTTGATATAGTTATTTCATCACCATTAATTAGAGCTAAACATACTGCTGAAATAATTACTAAAAATAGTGATAAGATAATTTTTGATGATAGAATAAGAGAGCGTAGCTGTGGTAGTTTAAGTGGACAACCTTTAGAAGTGACAAACAGAGAAGAGTATTGGAATTATTATACGGATATTCAGTATGGGACTAGCGAAAATATACAAGAATTTTTTAAGAGAGTATATAACTTTTTAGATGAATTAAAAACAAAAGATTACCAAAAGGTTTTGATAGTAGGACATAGTGGAATCTCAAAAGCATTTAATGGATATTTTGAAGGAATCCAAGATGGTAAATTTTTAAATAGAGGTCTTAAAAATTGTGAAATTAAGGAGTATGAATTATGAAACTAACTAGCGATGATGCTTTAAGATTATTAAATGAAGCAGAAAAAACAACAGCAGATTTGGGATGGATAAGACATTCAAAATGTGTTGGCGAAACTGCTGAAGTAATTGCAAAAAAACTTAATTTAGATACGGATAAAGCAAAAGCATTAGGTTATATTCATGATATTGGTAAAAGAACTGGTGAGTTTAAAAATCATGTTATGAATGGATATAATTATTTAAAAGAATTAGGTTATGATGGTGAGTATTGCAATATATGTTTAACTCATTCATATTTAAATAATGATTATATGTGTACAGCTGGTGGTATTCCAACTGATATACCGTTTAGAACAGAGTTTATTAAAAATCACGAATATACTATTTATGAGAAAATAATAAATTTATGTGATTTAATGTGTACAAGTAAGAGAATGTTATTAGAGCAAAGAATAATAGAAATAATGCTTCGCAGAGGATGTCATGAAAACACAGTTTATCATATTACTGAAGCACAAAAATTAAAGAATGAAATAGATGAATTGTTGGGATGTTCAGTATATTCTTTATTTGAAGATATAAAAATTTAATTAGTTAAAGGAGAATTACAGATGTTAGAAAAGTTAAAAGACAAATATGTATTTTTTGATATAGATGGAACATTATCAGAGTACAGGTATGATGATCAATTATACGGAGGTAGATGTCCAGAATTAGGTTGTCAATCACTAGAAAATTTATTATTTTCTGATTTATATTACAAAGCAAGACCATTGAAAAATATGCAAAAATTAATAGAAGGATTAGATCCTGATAAAGTGTTTATAATAGGAGCTATAACTACAAATAATGAAATGGAACAAAAGTATTTGTGGTTAAAAGAAAATTATCCTAGTATAAAAAAAGAACATATATTCTTTATAAGTTCTACTATGTTAAAACCAGAAGTTATAATTGAATGTTGCAAGCATTTTCATATTTTGTTTGAAAAAATAGTATTTGTTGATGATAGACTTGATGTTTTAAGAAAAGCTGAAGAAGAAGGAATGACGGCTTATCATCCAAGCTCATTTGTGGAATAGAATTTATGAAAAGATTATTAAAGATAAGTTTTGATTTAGCGCTTTTATCATTTATACCAATATTATCCTGGTTTTGTTTAAGTTTAATAATAGATAAAAATTTAATTAATATATTCACATTAACTTATCCAATACAATTTATTTGGTATATATTAAAATCAATATTTTCAACTGGGGCTAATATAAGTAAAGAGAAAGATAAAAACGATAATGCAGTAATGTCTGGAATAGTTCTTGGAAGTATAATAGCAATCCTAATTTTTGGATTTATAGTAATTAACATAGAACAATATATTAATTTTATGAATATGGATATAACAATATATAAAACATTTGCTATATATTCAGTTATTCAACTTTTTATTCAATTAGTGTTTGCATTTGTATTGGAAAAGTTATATTATGAAGAGAAAAATGATATTGCTAATAAATATTCACTAGGATTTAACTTATTAAATTTTATAGTGTTAATTGGAAGTTCGCTATTATGTAAAAATCAAACTATTATAATAACAATTACTTTATTATCTATTTTAATTTATACTATATATGTTGCTATAAAATCTTTTAATAGATTCAAATTTAAACTTAATATTTTAAAATGTATTAAATATGATTCTGTTGAATTATTTAATAATATTGCCTTTTTCTTTATCTTCTTGTTTGGATTAAGCAATGCGATGGAATTTGGTGAACAATATACATTAGCTTTAACTTTTGTTGCATTAATAACTGATACTCAATGGGATGTATATGATGCAATTTCAATAGCAGCTAAAATTGATATAAGTAAAGAAAAATTTAATTATAAAGAACATAGAAATAATGCTTATAAGTTATTATTAATTTTATTATCTACTGTATTTTTAATGTTTGTAGTGTTATATAGATTTTATGAATTAGATATGATGTTGGTAGCAATTTATTTTAGTTTTGAATTAATTAATTTCTCAATTTATCCGATTTATAAATTAAAGACTTGTTATTTGCAATTAGAATATTCTGCGATAAAAACAACAGTAAATAAAATGGTAGCTAGTGGATTGAGAATGTTTATTTCATTATTAAAAACTCCATTTTGTACAGGACTAGGACAAGTTAGTTCGTCAATATATCAGTTTGTTTCATTAAATATTATATTTAATAATAATTATAAAATAGAGCAAAATGGATTTATTAAAAGAAAATAAGGTTTATATATAAGTATAAATCTTTTTTTATGTTATAATTAAATAGAAAGACAAATAATAATTTGTAGTGCAAATCAAAGAAAGATTTGCTTTTTTTTAAATTTTAGTGTGATATTTTTGTTATTTCATTAGTTATTATAGTGAAAGCTTTCAAAAGCAACGGAGGTGGTATATTGGATAATCAATTTATTAGAATCTTTAATTTATACAAAAATGATATATATAGATTAGCATATAGTTATACTAAAAATATATCCGACTCTGATGATATAACTCAAAATACATTTATTAAGTTATATAAGCATATTGATATATTGAATAATCAGGATCAAGATATAAAAAAATGGCTTATTACGGTTACTATTAATGAATGTAAAACTTTTTTACTATCATCTTGGAAAAAAAAGATTATTGCATTTACAGAAAAAGAAGAAAATACATTGTCAACCACTTTACCTGACAATTATCTTTTAGAGGCAATATTACAATTACCCAAAAAATATAGAACTATAATTTTTCTATATTATTATGAAAATTATAAAATCAAAGAAATATCAGAGATATTAAATATATCAGTAACAAATATTCAAACTATATTATCTCGTGCTAGAAAAAAATTGAAAGAAATTTTAAAGGAGGCATAACAAATGAATAAGAAAATAAAAAATGCTTTCTCGGATGTTTGTGTTTCCGAGAAATTAGAAAGGAATATTTTGAATATGACAGTAAATAAGCAAAAACAAACTCATAGAAGATTCAAATTATCTTATGTATGTTCTATCGCAGTAGCAGTATGTTTATTATCAGTTACAGTTGTATATGCAAAAGAAATTAAAGAGTTTTTTCAAAATTGGAGTACATCAATTAAATTAGAAAACGGTACAGAAGTAAAAATATCAGAAAATAATAATTTTAAAGAAATACCTGCAGATGCTATAAAAGTAAAGGAAAATTCAGAAAGTCCTAAAATGACATTTGAAGAAGTTGAAGAAATGCTAAAATTTTCAATTCTTAAACTTCCAGAAAACAATACAAAGGAAATATATTATAGAACATTTTTAAATGATGATGGTTCTATTGGTAGAGTTGATTTATGGATTCCATATTTTTATAAAGAAAATGATAATAAATATATTAGTGTATTAGTAGATATGCTTAATAAATATGCTGATGAGGGATATGTATTAGCTTTTCAAGAAGGTATTGATGCGACTGGAAACAAAAATATTGAAAATTCATATACATCAGAAAACTTAAATACAAATGTTGTAGTATATACAAATGATTGGAGTTCTGAAAGATTAACAGCTACATTTGTATATGATGATATTTTATATCAATTTATAGGAAAAAATATTTCAAAAGATGAAATGACTTATATAATAGAAACATTAAAATATTAAATTACAATTTATAGAGCAGATCTAATACAAAGATTTGCTTTTTTTCATCTTTTGTGTTATTATATACAGCAATTCAAAAAGGGGTGTTTTGGATGGCTACAAAATTACAAAAAATGAAATGGGATTTGCATTGTTATAAAGAAAGACTATTATTAATTTGGGGATTAAAAAACGGTTTGATTATACCTTATGATGACGAGTTAATTGAAAAACTAAGAAAAGTATATTATGGAGGAATACCAGCATCAGTAATATTATTATCTAATGGTATGACTAATGGTCATTGTTATGATAGGGCATTATTAATGTCAAGGGCTTTTTTAGAAGATGAAGGAGATGTTCAATTACTTTATGCGACAATAGATAGTTTAAAATTGAATCCTAAATTCATTTGTGACGATCCTTTATATGCAGACCATTGTATTGTTGAAAGAATAACAAAAGATGGAAGACATTTAATTTATGATACTTCGGCTGGATTTATTTATGACAAAAAACTATATTGGTTAATGGAAAATCCAAAAGTTAGAAAAGTTAATAGTAAAGAATCTATTAAAAGGTTTATAGAAGATGATGAAGATCGCTATCCTGAAGATGTAGATAGAGATAAATATGCTGCTCCTTTAATATTACCTATGATTGAAATGACTTTTGGAAGACCTACTGAGATGTATTCAGCCAAAGGAATAGAATTATTGCAAAGAGAGATTGAACATTATAAACAACAAATTAATTATGATGGTGTAGTTGAAGAAATAGACCAGGATATGAGAAGATTAGGAATAAGAAAGTAAAAAGGGAGAATAAAGTATGTTTGATAATATAAAAAAAGGATTGTATTTTTCAAAAATGCAATTGTTATTTAACAAAGGAATCCAAGAAGGAAAAATAGTTCCTTTTGATGATGAATTTTATGAAAAAATGAGTCATACATTTTTTAATTGTATTCCTATATCTATGCACATAAGATATTTAAAACCAATAATGCCTCCAGGTAAGTGTTATGACCGTAGTCTTTTTATGTTCTTTTGTTTTGATGATGCTTTATTAGTTCGTGGTGATAACAAGGATTTAGAATTAAGATTTGGTAAAGAAAATGCTGGGCATGGATGGATAGAGATGGGGGATTATGTTTATGACCCATCACTAATGATGAGATTTGAGAGAGATTTATATTACAAAATATATAATCCTACTGATGTGCATAAAGCAACAAAAGAAGATTATCAAAAAGTAAATGGAAGTTATTACGATGATGTTAGAAATACAAGTGTTTCAGATTTTCAACCAGGTGGAAGTAAGAGAACTGATTTGTGCGTAAGTATTCCTTTAGTAAGAGGAATTGCTGAATATTCCACTGATGAAAGATTTAAAAGAGAACTTAATGAATATTTAACTCTAATTCAATATGACGAAAAACAAGTATATGATGAATTAGTTTCTAAATGCAATTTTGGATTTCAAAAAAAATAAAAAAATTTTAAGAAATTTTAACATTGCCATTTACTTGCCTAAAAAAATGTGCTAAAATGGTAATATAGGGAAAGTGGAAGTAATAGTAAAGAGAGATGAAATTTATCTCTCTTTTTTTGCGTCCAAAATCTCTATTTTTGCTTGAAAAGAAAGGGGATGATAGCAATTTAAAATCTTTTTTATTAGTAGTACCAATGATTGAAAGGAGAACGTATGAAGAAAAAAATTGGTAGGAAGTTAAAAAAAGTTTTAAACGTAGTAATGGTAGTAGGAATTTTAATGTCATCTTTTCCAATTACTCCATTTATACCTAAAGTAAATGCTTTAGCTAGTGTATCAGGAGATAAGATAATTGAAACAGCTATGACTTATCAAGATTGGGGATATTGGGAAGTTGGTACTTGTACAGGATTAGTCACTCGTACATTAAATAAGTTAGGAATAGGGCAATCTGTTGTAGGTATTCATCCTTACGATATAGATAAACCTCAACCAGAGGGTACAGGTGCAAGGTATGCTCCAGATAAAATGTATCAAAATGCTTTAAATCATCCAGAAGATGCACAATACATTTGGTCAGGATATGTTAAAGATGTAAAAGCAAATGCTCATTTATTTGAGAATGGAGATTTAGTTTTACAACGTCCAGAAGATAAAGCAAATTATAATGGTAGTGGACACGCAGCATTAATTCATATATATAATGGGAATATATCTATGTATGGTGCTAATGGTGAAAAGATGGGTATTGGTGATGCAGTAATGGCAACAGGTATTGCCACAAGAGGTATTTCATTTAATGTAAATTCAATGGATTATATTCATGTATTTAGATTAACTAAAGCAGAACCAGAATACGCAACAACAACATCAGAAAAATCTGCACAAGAAGTTGTAGATGTATCATTCTATAAAACTGATCTTGAAACAGGTAAACCTTTATCTGGAGTGGAAGTAGAATTTTATCGTGACGATGTTAAGTTTGCGACAGGGATAACTGGAGAAGATGGGTATGCTAAAGTCACTTCAACAACAACTTATACATCTTCATCATCACCAAAAACTTATGTCACTAACTGGGATGATTTAGGTGAAGAAGAGCAAGCTGAAGTAGATGAAAGAGGTGCTTATCATAATTTAGTGGAAGCACAAGCTGCTGCTGATTCTGAAGCATTAAAGAGTGCGACTGAAAAAGCATCACAAACTCATAAGTATAGTGTAGTAGAAGTAAAAACTAAAACTAAATATTGGTTAAATCCAGATAATACTACTGATAGTGATTCTGCAACAGGTAGTGGAAGTATAAGTCTATCTTTATCAAATGAAAGAGTGACAGCTACGGCAATTTTGTTTAAGGAAGATGCCGACGTAGGTTATGCACAAAATGAAGCTGAAATTGATGGCGCTTTGTATGGATTATACGCTAATGAAAATATTTTAGATCCAGCAGACGGTTCTATTATATATAATAAAGATGAAGAAATAACTAGAGTTCGTATAGAAAATGGACAAGCACAGGTTGATGGGCTTTACTTAGGTAGCTATTACTGGCTTGAATTGACTAGTGGAACTGGATATAAACTTAATAAGAATAAAGAGGTGTTTACTGTAAATTATTCATCTCAAAATGTAAAAGTAGTGACTTCTAAATCTGTATCAAAAGAAGAAGTAATTACAGCAGATTTTGAAATAGAAAAAATTATTACTTCTGGTGATGAATCAGAAATCGTACAAAAAGAAGAGGGAGCAGAATTCATTGTTGTTGCTAAAAAGTATGTTGATAAGTATGGTGATATAGAAACTGCTTGGGAACACAGAGATGAATTTACTGACAAAGAGTATGATAAATTAGTCACTAATAAAAATGGTTATGACAAGTCAAAACAATTGGCTTATGGAAGTTATGTTGGAAAACAAATCAAAGGTAAAATGGATACAGAATTAGTAGAAAACACATTCACTTTTACCGTATCAAAAGAAAACCAAGATACAATTAAATATATTATTAACAATCGTCTATTTACTTCTTATGTTAAACTTCAAAAAGTAGATTCAGAAACAGGTAAATTAATCACAGCATCTAACACAACATTTAAAATTAAAAATGCTGATACTGGTGAATATTTAACTCAAAAAGTTGCTGATACTACTTATGATACTTGGAAGACATCTGATAAAGGAATGATTCAATTACCACTAGAAGTAAAAGCTGGAAATTGGATACTTGAAGAAGTAGAAAGTCCTGATAATTATTTAATCAATAAAGAAGGTGTAAGTTTCAAAGTCACTAACACTAACATTATTGAAACAGATTCTGATGGTGACCCTCTATTAACAGTTGTGATGGAAGATAAAGCTGTAAAAGGTCAAATCAAGGTAGAAAAATCTGGAGAAGTATTAGTAGGTGTAGAAAAAGATGAAAATGGTAATATTCAATTTATTTATGAAGAAAGACCATTAGCAGATATGGTTGTTTATGTTCAAGCAGATGAAGATATATTAGATCCTGCTGATAATTCAGTTATCTATAAAAAAGGAGAAGTAGTAGATGTTATTACAACATCTTATACAGGTGAAGGTGTATCAAAACTATTACCACTTGGAAATTATATAGTGTATGAATACCAAAGTCCAAATGGAATGTTAATTGATACAACTCAATATAAAGTGTCTTTAGATTTTATAGATAATGAAACAGAAGTTGTTATGGAAACTATTTCAATAACAAATGAACGTCAAAAGGTAGAAATAGATTTAACTAAATTAGATTTAGATACTGATACAGCACTTGAAGGTGTTGTTTTTGGTTTATATGCAAAAAAGGATATATATGCTCAATATCGTCCAGCTATGGAAAGAAGTTTATATAGACCTGTATTAGTTGAAGAGGGAACTTTAATTGAAACTGTTGTATCAGATGAAAATGGTAAAGTTCATTTTTCTGCTGATTTACCTATTTCTTTTGATGATGAAACTTATTTTGAAATTCGCGAATTAAAATCAAAAGAAGGGTATTATGAGAGTAGCGAAATTTTTTCAATAGATACAAAGTACAAAGGACAAAATATTGAAAAAATATCTAATAGTCAAACAATCTATAACGAAATAATAAAAAATTATATTTTAGTTAATAAAGTTGACTCATTAACATTAGAAAATATAATTAGTAAAGACTTTAAATTTTCAGTATGTAGTGATGCTGAATGTAAAGATGTTATTGCAGAATATAACGCAGATGTAGAAACAGGAACAGCTTTGATTGATATAATATATGGAACAACTGTATTTATAAAAGAAAGCTCTGCACCTGAAGGATACTTATTAAGTCCAGAAGTAGTAAAAGTAAGTTTAAATTCTGAAGGGCTTTTTGTTAATGATGAACTTGTAGAAACAGATGAAGATTTATTATATAGCATTATTTATCAAAATACTTTATTACCAGTAATTCAAGAAGAAGTAGAAGAAGGAGTACAGACTGGTTATGATAATAATATGCCTGTATATATCGCTATTAGTGGATTATCATTAGCTGGTGTAATAGCAATAACAATCTCATTATGCAAGAAGAAAAAAAGAAGAAAATAATTCTATTTATTGAAAGGAGCAAACTATGAGAAAAAAATATATTGCTATTGAATGTGAAAATTCAAAGTATTGTAAAGATGTTCCTTATATATCAAAAAAAGAATTTAGAAAAAAAGAAGACAATATAGTTGTTGGAAAAACTAGATTAAAAAAATATAAATCCAGGTCTGAAGAAAAAGATCTGGATTTATTATTATTTGATAATAAAGAGTTTGAAGTAAAAGAAAAAATATTTGGATTTAAGAAAGGATACGTTTTTGTAGGTGATAATAATTATATAACATTGAAAAGGCGTATTCCTTTTCTTTTAATATTTTTTGTTATTTTAACTGCTTCTGTTGTATTTGCGTGTACTCATCCTCCTAAACAGAAAGAAGAGAACCCTATTGAACCACCAGTTCAAAATGAGATAATTATTCCTGATGAAAAGGAAGATGAAGAAGTTGTTAAGGAAGAAGTTAAAGTTGCAAAACCTAACAAAGTAAAACCTTCTCCAAAACCAGAATCACCAAAAGAATATAGTATTACTTTTGATGCAAATGGTGGATATGGTAAAATGGAATCTATTGTATGTAAAATAGATGATATCTGTACCTTAAAAGAAAATAAATTTATAAAAGAAGGATATACATTTGTAGGTTGGTCGCAAACAAAAGAAGGTATAGCAAATTTTAAAGATAAAGAAGAATTAGAAAGTTTGTCTTCTAAAAGTGGAGATATAATTACTCTTTATGCTATTTGGAAAGTTAATTCATATCAAATAACTTTTTTAGATTATGATGAATCTATAATTCAACAAAGTGAATTAGATTATGATAGTGAAATTGTTATACCTGAAGATCCGATTAGGAAAGGTTATACATTTACAGGATGGGATAAAGAATTTTCCACAGTAAATGAAGAATTAGTTATTACTGCTTTGTATGATATTAATAGTTATGATATATCTTATATATTAAATGGAGGAACACTAAATGATGCACCTCCTAAATATAATGTAGAAAGTGAAGATATAATAATACCTTCACCAAATAAAGTAGGTTATACATTTACTGGGTGGACAACGTCAGATAATAGCGAACCTATAATAGATTATAAAATATCCACAGGTTCTGTTGATAATGTAAATTTAGAAGCTAATTATGATGCTAATTCATATAACTTAATATTTAATTCAAAAGATAATAACGATTCTTTAATAAAAAGAGAAGTTAAATTTGACTCAGAATATGGTGTATTACCAGTAGTAGAAAAAGATGGTTATATATTTAATGGTTGGAAAAACTCTAATGGTGAATATGTATCAAGTGATACTTTATATAATGTTCCTGAAGACATTAATTTATATGCTGAATGGAATTTAATTACTTATGATATTAATTATAATCTTAATGGAGGAACGCTAAACGAAGCACCTCCTAGTTATACAACTGAAAGTGAAGATATAATAATACCTTCACCAATAAAAGAAGGTTATAACTTTATAGGGTGGACAACACCATATAATAGTAAACCTATAATAGATTATAAAATATCCACAGGTTCTGTTGGTAATAAAGAATTGACTGCTAATTATAAACCTATATCTTATTATATTTCTTATAATTCATCTGAAGGTCAAGGTGAAATGAAAAAACAAGAATTTATATATAATCAAACATCTAAATTAATTAAGAATCAATTTACAAAAGAAGGATATACATTTGTAGGTTGGTCAACTTCAATTAATGGTGATGTAATATATAAAGATGAAGAAGAAATATATAATTTATCTTCTAAAGATGATGAAGTGATAACTTTATATGCTAAATGGGAAATTGTAAAGTTGGATATTAAATATTATGATTTATTTGGAGCATTATTAAAAAGTGAAACTGTTGATTATGGAAATAAATCAGTAGCTCCTGAAGATCCTTTTATTGATGGTTATACATTTACAGGTTGGAATCCATCTATTGATGTAATAAAAGAGGATACTATATATAAAGCTCAATATTCTACTAATGAATATACAATTAAGTACAATCTTAATACTGGTAGCAATAATGATGCTAAAGAAATTAAATATAATGTAGAATCTGATGCAATTACATTACCAACACCAACTAGAACTGGATATACTTTTTTAGGATGGACTGGAAGTAATGGTTTAAAACCTCAATTAGAAGTAGTAATTCGTAAAGGTTCAGTTGGTAATAAAACTTATAAAGCTAATTGGACATCTAATCCTTATAAAGTAAGTTTAAATGCTAATGGTGGAGTTGTAGAAGAAGACTATATTATGATTTCTTATAATAGTTTATATGGTACTATACCATCTCCATCAAGAGTTGGTTATACTTTTGAAGGTTGGTATTATAATGATACATTAATAACTGAAGATAGTTTACAAAACAAAGAATATGACCATGAGTTAGTTGCTAAATGGAAAGTTATTAATTATGGTATTAGTTATGAGTTGAATGGTGGCTCAGCATCATCTTTAGTAAATATTTATAATGTTGAAACAGAAACATTTACTTTACCTATACCTACTAAGAAAGGATATAAGTTTTTAGGATGGACAGGTTCAAATTTAACAACACCATCAACAAGCGTAAGTATCACAAAAGGTAGTATAGGAGATAAGTCATATACTGCAAATTGGGAAATTATTACTTATAATATTTCTTATGATTTGGGTGGTGGTTCAGCATCATCATTAACTAAAACTTATAATGTAGAATCTAATACATTTACATTACCAACTCCAACAAGAACAGGATACACGTTCTTAGGGTGGACTGGAAGTAATGGAAGTACACCATCAACAAGTATAAGTATTTCAAAAGGTAGTGTAGGAGATAAGTCATATACTGCAAATTGGAAGGTTATTCAATATGATATAACTTATAACTTGGCTGGAGGTTCAGCATCTCCATTACAAACAAGTTATAATGTTGAAAGTAATTCGTTTACATTACCAACACCTAGTAGAACTGGTTATACATTTACAGGATGGTCTGGTACAGGATTAAGTTCATCATCTAAAAGTGTGACGGTAAGTAAAGGTTCAACAGGCAATAGAAGTTATACTGCGAATTGGACAGTAAATTATTACACAGTTAATTATTATGTAAGTGGTTCATTATGGGCAACAAGATCGGTTGCTTATAATTCATCATTAGAAAATTTAAATGCTCAAAGTGCATTAGATATTTATCATAAATTTAATTACTGGGAAGGTTGGGTTGATAAGATGCCAACTAACACAGTTAATTTATATGCAAATATAACAGAATCATATTGTATGCTTATGACTGGACATGGACCTTATGGAAATGCTGAAGGATTGTTAAATGTATTTAAGTCTGCTGGATGGACAGGAAGAATAGAAGAAGCTCCATCAGCACCAGGACAATATTGGGTAGTCACAGATTATACTTTAACAAGAGCTCAAGCAGATATTCAAAAGGATTATATAGCAAACCATACAAATTATAAGAATTATAATTTTCCTTATCTTTATTGGGTATCTGTTTCATGTACTAATGGTATTGGCGATACTTGGACTAGAAGTTTAGGAACAAAGACATTTACAAGTCAATATTAAGGATGGTGAAATATGAGAAGAACAGAAAATTTACAAAACGCTATATATAAAACAAAGTATAGAGAGTTATATAAGTTAATATTTACTGCTGATATAGATAGAATAGTAGATCGTTCTAATTGGTTGCATAGTGGTGAAAAAAATTATGTAGAGATAAATAGACCACTATGGATTGTTCTGGAAAGTAAAAAAATTAATAAAAGAATTTGGATTAGTCATGAGTGGGGTGAATTAAAAATAGACGCTGCTCAATTAGATTTAGATGTGGATAGTAGAGAGTATCATGATAGTTATCAGCGATACTCTTTTTCTACCCAAAAAGATTTATGTAGTAAATTAAAAGAATTATTAGAACCTTGTTTTGAAAAAGAAAAAACAGAAATAGAAAAAGATATTGTAGATGATATGTATTAAGAAATGGAGAAATAATTATGATAAGATTAAAAGAATTAAAAAAGAAAGAATATAATCCTAAATTTGAGGAATTATTTTATTTTTTATATAGTATAGATATTGATGAAATTATAGATATGGAAAAAACAATAAAAGATGATAAATTGAACATTCATATAAAAATAAAGGATATGAAAGAAGATATAAAACTTATTCAAAATGATGAGTATTATGTTATAGTAGTTGATTATGTTGAAAAAAATGATAATGTTGAATGTATTTATCAAAAAGTAGAGTATTATTCATTTAAAACAATAGCTTCTTTAGTTGAAAAATTAAAGGAGTTATTATCAAAACTTTCAAATATAATCGTAATAGAGTATGATAAACGTCCTTATAAGTTAATTTATAATTTGCTTGAATACGCTAAAATGGAAATGATAGCAGATGATTCTTCTTGGTTTAAAAGTAATGGAATATCAAAATTATGGTTAGTATTGGCAGATCCTAAACTTAATAAAATTATATTTGTAAATAATGTATCAACATTTCATTCAGACTATTATGAAATAACTTATCATGATTATGCAGATAATGACAAATCATTACCGTTTAATAAATATTTTATAAAAAATAGATTTGATACCGAAGAAGAATTGTATCAATTTTTAAAAGAATTTTTAGCTCCTTGTTTAAGGAAAAGAAGAGTTCGTAGTATAGGATATAAATATAATAGTTCTAGGAAGGAACTTAATTTTTAGGTGATATTTATGTTTAAGATAATGATAATATTAATAGGCGTTCTGTTTTTTGTATGTATTAATCTTTTTCTATATTCTTGTTGTGTTATATCAAGCAGATGTTCAAGAGAAGAAGAAAAACTAGAGGAATTTTATAATAAAGTAGAGTAAAAAATTTAAATTGATAGTTTACTATCGTGAACTGAAAGAAGGGATAATTAAATTGAATAATAAAGAAATAGTAAAAAATAGTAAAATAATTAAAGTATATGGAAATAAAGCAACTATTGAAAAAGCAATCAAATTTCTTGAACAATTAAATTTAAATGGTAATGAAGATAATGATAGATTACTTATTCAAGAGTGTATTGATAATAATAAGTTAGGAGCTAGAATATCTTATGAAGGAAAAACAATATATTCATTTAATAAAATAGTTAAAATGTATAAAAGTCTTCAGAAAGATGGAACATTAGAAAACTTAAATAAAGATATGTATGATTTTCTTATGAACGCCTGTGAAGATATTGCACATTATGATTTAAGTGGATATAAAATTCATTATGATAATTCATGGGAAAAATTAGAAAAAGAATTACTTTTAAATCCTCATCTTACAAGTAGATATTCGGATATAAATAAAATATTTAAAGAGCTTAATATTGGAGAATATTATACAGATATTCAATTTGTAGATTTGGAAAAAATATCACTTGATAAATTTAAAGAAATAATTGAAAAATGTGATTGGCGTGTAATACCAACAGATGTAGAAACAGATTGGGAATTAGAAGTGAATTTAAACAAAGATAATAAGTTCAGTTTTATTCTTGATGTTTCATCTGGTAGCGTAGCATCAATTCTCTTTAATCTTTATAAATATAATAAGGATTATGATGCTGATGAATATATAGAAGAAGCAGTTGAAGCAAGAGAATATTCATATATCCCACCAGTAAGAAGAATTGTTTTAGTAGCAGATCTTATTGGTGAAAAATTATCAAAATTAGTATCTGATTTATTTTATAGGTGTAGAATAGAAATAGAAAATATAAGTAAATATGAAAGAACACTAGATAAAGAAATGGAAAGGTAGGCGATAAAATATCAATCTATATAGTGAAGTATTAAAACAAGCTAGTATTGTAGATGTATTAAACTATTATGGATTAAAATTAAATCATAATAAATGTTTGTGTCCTTTTCATAATGATAAAAATCCTAGTATGGTAGCTAATCCTAAAAAGAATATTGCTACCTGCTTTTCTTGTGGTACTGGAGGCAATGCAATTTCATTTGTACAAAAATATGAAAAACAAATTAATAATAATAATATTTCTATAAATGAAGCAATAGCTAAGGTTGTGGATATTTGTCATTTGAATATTGATGTATCACATTTAAATAAAAAAAATTATAATAATAAGTATTCAGTAGTGTCAAGGAAATATACTGAAGAAGAACAAAAACTTTTAGAAGTAAATGAGAGATTAAATAAACTATTTAGTTATAATTTAAACGTTTCAAAAGAACCTAAAAATTATCTATATAATAGAAATTTAAATGATAAAGATATAAAAGATGCTAGTATGGGGTTTGCTCCTAAAGGTCAATTATTAAAAATATCAGAAAAAAATGAAAAATATCCTATTAGTGCATTGATTGAACTAGGATATTTAAAAATAAATGATCATGGAGATTTGTATGAAACCTTCCCAGATAGGGTTATGATTCCTATTCACGATGAGAAGGGTAATATAGTCACTTTTTGTGGACGTACCATCAAGGATGAAACTCCAAAATATTTGCATACTTCTGAAACTAAAATATTTAAGAAAAAAGAATTGTTATATAATTTTTACAATTCAAAAACACTTGCTTATAATAGTGAATTAATTTTAGTAGAAGGATATATGGATGTAGTAGGAGCAAAGAAAATTGGGTTTGATAATGTAGCAGCTATTATGGGAACTGCTTTAACTCCTGAGCATATAAGATTAATTAAGAATAATCATTCAACTATAACATTAGCACTTGATAATGATACGGCAGGGCATGACGCTATGATTAGATATATTCCTGAACTATTACGCCAGGGATTTAAAGTTAATGTTATTGATATTTCTAAATTAGGAGATTATAAAGATTTTGGTGTTTTAGGAGAAAATAATATTGAATTTATGGAAATCCAGAAAGTAAAAACCTCTGGATTTTCATTTTTATTGGATTATAAATATTTTAAAGATATAGAATTAAATGTTGAAAATATTTCTTCAGTTTATAAAAGTTTAAAGAGTGATAAATTGATTAATAATACTTATGATGAATCATTATTTAAAGAATATTTATTATCTAAAACTGAATTTAATAAAAGGGAATTAGATGAAATAATATATCCAAAAAGGATTCAACAAAAAGAAAATTCTATTAATAATTTTGCTTCAAAAGCAATGAGTAATTTTCTTTATACAGAATTACAAAATCAAATAGATAAATTGAATGATGTTGTTTTATCTACTTATTACTTAAATTATAGAAGTTCAATAGAAAGTAGATTAGTATCTATATTTAATAAGAATCCAGATTCATATTTGAATTATACAAACTCAACTTTAAATACTGAACTTTTACTTAATGAATTTTTAAAGGATAATAAAGAATATTCTGATTATGAATCATTAAACCGTTTTAAATATACTAATGTGTTTGATAAAACTTTTATAAAAAATTCTAATGGTAGTGCTAGGATTAATTTAAAAGAAAATCAAAAACAAATGGTAATAGAACAATTTGAAAATAGTTTAACAGATCAATCTAAACTTGCTTTAGAAGAAGTAGAAGAGTTGTATATTGTTAATAGTCTTGATGATATTGATGGAATTTTGAATTATGATGCAGGAAATACTTTAAAAATGTTAAAAGAAAGTTTAAAAGACAGGATGTTTTTAAATAAAGAAAAAATGGATTTTTTTAAATTTGGTAGTTTATTTTCAAATATAAATAAAGACTTTATAGATGATAAATTTAAAGGACAAACTGGTAATTTTAAAACTATTTTATTTTATAATAATTTAGATAATAAATTAAATATTGATAAAAGTAATGTAATTTTAGATAAAGAAATAAAAAAAGCTGAAGAACGTAATCATAAAGAGATAAATAAAGAGAAAATTCAAGAACTTCATCAAGATTATGAATTTTCTATAAATAAAATGTTGCTAGTTTCTGAACATGAATCAGCAACACATTATTTTGTTAGAATACCAGGTACAGAAGCTAAGGAATATTTTTATATACCTAAAGATGAATGTACACTTTCAGAAACAGGAGAAGTTATTTTTACAAAACTAAAATACGGACAATCATATTCAATATATAATTCTTCTGGTGAATATTTATGTAGAAAAAGTTTTGAGGAATTAAAAGGCAACTGGGAAGATAAAACAAAAAATAGATTTGTGCCTGTTAATGAAGTTAGTGAACAACTAGCTTCTCCTTCTGAAGAAAGACAAATTATATATGATAATAGTTATACTTCTCGTTATAAAGAACCAATTTCTAAAGTTTATCATTCTAAAATATATTTAGAAACTGAGAAAGGTTTTTATATTAAAACTGAAGATCCTAGTATATTATTATTTGCTATTAAAAAAATATGTAATTGGACTGATGATAAAAGTTATTTAATAGTTAGTCCAAGAAAAGGACTATTTAATAGTGGTATATCAAAATATAGATTGCAAGGATTTAAAAAAGATTATGAAAAAAAACTATCTTTTTCAGAAGTTAATAAATATATTAAAATTTTCTACCCAAATGATTCAAAAAAGAAAGAATTTATAACACTTGAAATTCCAAAAGAAAAATGTAGTTTTAGTTCTAATTATATTAAGATTCCAATGTTAATTGATGGAGTTAATGGACAGATTGAAGTAAATCTTGTTAAAAGTAAAATTGCTCAAGATAAAGTTGTATTAGAATTATCAAAAGATGAGCAAATTGGATTTCATACACTTGAAGGTAAATATATAAAGCATTATAGTAGTTCAAAAATATATGATTGCTACTATAATAATAAAAATTTACAATCTAATATAATTCAATTTCCATCTAATAAATCTAATTATGAAGTACCTGAAAAGGAGGTCGCTTAATATATGGATGGTAATGCAAAACATGATTTAGAGCATACAGCAGAAAAGTCTGTATCAATGTCTGCAAAAATTAGTAAAATATCTACTATATTATTTGGTAGATTTTTAGTTAGAGCTAATCGTTATTATCAAAAACATTTTTCTTCGTCTATGAAAGCACTTCGTAAAGATGGACCGACGAAAGAATTATGTGTTTCTCCTGCTTTAACTAGGGCAGAAGTAAAACAAATAATAACAGTTTGCCGTGAGAATAACATTCTTATGGGAATAAAAAAGATGCACCCTGATGGAGAACTTGGTAATAATAAATCTCTGCACGAACAAGAAAAAATAGCACGTAATGAGATTAAATATAAGAAGTGGGATGAAAGAAGAAAATCTACTTCTAAAATCAAATTCTTAAATAAATTTTGCAAATTACAAGCAGAAAAATATAAAAAATTATCTATTGAGGATGAATTAAAAAATTCCGAAGAAAAATATGTTATTATATTTAATAAAAGTAAATTAGGTTTTTTTAATGAACAACTTGCTAAAATACCACCTAATAGAGTTAAACAAAAATCTCAAAGTGAAATTGATGGAATAACTCAAGAACAATATCAAGATGATAGAGATATTGAACCAATGTTATCAAGAGGTATGAATTTAAGTGTTAATGATTTAACTAGAATAGGTGAAGATTTTGGTTCGTGTCCTGTTAGAGATTATCATGAAAACTATTGTATTCAAAAAATAACTAAAGAAGAATATTGTGAAATAAGGGAACAACTGTTTGAATTAGTAAGTCATGGTGCTTGTGTTTTAAATGATAAAGAAATGATGATAGCCATACGTTCTGAAGATTTAGATGAATATAGACAATACGCTCCAGAACGTCCAATAAAAGAATATGGTGCAGCAGGTGGTAGAGATATAGAAAGTGAATCTAATTTTAATGATATAATTGAATTAGAAATAGATGATATAAAAAGATATAAGCAATTTAAAGAAACTTATTCATCTAAAGATTATGTGTCAGAAATAGCTCCTAATGGTAAAACAACAATTCTTGCTAAAGAAACTGATACAAAGCAATTGGTTGATGATAGTAAAAAAAAATCCAAAACGGCAGATTTAGTAAAAGAGGCGAATGAATTTGCCGAGAAAAATAAGAATAATCAAGTTCTTGAAACTATTAGTTTAGAACAAGAAGAGGATAAAACTCTTGATCGTTAAGAGAAATAAAAAAAGTAGTATTGTAATTATTCTTTTGATTATTCTAATTGCCTCTTATTATACGTTAAGAGTATGTAGTTTATCAGAAGTGGCTGGAAAATTTGAATTTGCTCATTTGACTGAAGCATTAGATAAAATTCACATTATCACCACTCCAGTAATAATAAATACTAAAACTGTATGTACATCTTTATTTGTAGGTGTTTTTGTTTGGCTTATAATACAAACTATTATGAGTCAAAATAAAAAGAATCTTCAGGAAGATACTTATGGTAGTGCAGAATGGGGAAATCCTAAGGAAACAAAACCATATTGTGAGCCAGAATTAGAAAAGAATCAAATATTTACAGCAACAGAAATGTTTGCAAAAAATATGAAAATATCTAAAAGAAATAGACACCTACTTCTAGTGGGAAGACCTGGTTGTGGCAAATCCAGAAGATATTTCAAGGTTAATTTATTAAATGCAAATGGAGAAAGTATTGTTATAACAGATCCGAAAGGAGAACTGGTTAGAGATTGTGGAATGTCTTTAATTAATTTAGGATATGATATTCGTGTTTTAAATTTAGTAGATAAATCAAAGTCAGACCATTTTAATCCACTTATGTATATAAAAAAGATTAATAAAACAATTGATAATAGTAAGGAAACTCAGGAATGGATAGCAGAGGATGATGTAATGACTTTAATTAATACTATAATGTTAAATACAAAATCTGAAACAATAGAATCTAATACTGGAGATCCATTCTGGGAAAAAGCTGAAATGGTTTTTCTACAAGCGATTATTTATTATATTATCTTTAATTATGAAGATAAGGATAAAAATTTTAAAACAGTATTGCAACTTATTAGATATGCAGAACCTGATAAAGAAGGAAATTCAACACTTAGTAGAATGTTTGATGCTTGGGCGCAGAAAGACCCTGATAATATAGGTGTTAAACAATGGCAACACTTTAAAGTATCAGCATCATCTCCTAAAATGATGAGTACCATTATAATGACGGCTTCTGCTAGACTTGCACCATTTAATATATCTGAAATAGAGGCAATGACTGTTGATGATACAATGGAATTAAATAGAATAGGTGGTAAAGGTGATGAAGGAAAAATTGCGTATTTCATAATAAATAGTCCAAATGATTCTACCTTTAATTTTATAGCTAGTATTTTATATACACAAATTTTTTCTATTATAGATGCTAATGCTAGTAAAAATAATGGTTCACTTGCTAGTCCTTGTCAAATATATTGTGATGAATGGGCGCAATTGGGAGTAATACCACGCTATTTAGAAAACTTGGCATACGTTCGTGGACTTAATTGTGGAATAACTACTTGTCTTCAATCTTTATCTCAATTAAAAAAAGTGTATAAAGATAATTGGGAAACAGCATTAGATTGTTGCGATTATGTCTTATTCATGGGCTCAAGGTCTAAAGAAACTTTAGAATATTTTTCATCTATGTTAGGTAAGAAAACTTGGTATAAAAAATCTTCTGGTCGTACTTATTCTAGGCAAGGTTCATCATCATATAACTGGGATATAGTTGGACGTGAATTAGCATTTGTAGATGAACTTTCAAGAATGGAAAGTGGCTATGGTATTTTGTTAGTAGCAGGTATGCGACCTTTTTATTCTAAACTTTATGATTTGACTAAACATCCAAGATATAATGAATTGTTTGAAAGTTGGGATGAAAAAGAAACAATCCAAAATCGTTATGATCATTCAATGGAAAGAGGAAGGAGTAAAGATAATAGAAAAAGACAAAAAATGTTTAGAGAACTAGGATTGGGGTTTGTAAAAGTAAAGCCAGAATTTAAAGCTAGAGAGTTAACTCAATATGAAGAACGTAAATTTAATAAAGATGCTATTTTACTTTCTTCTAAGAGTTTAACAGATGAACTATTAGATAATTTATAATTATCTTTTTTTATGTGTTTAATTAGTTAAATTTTTTTAATTTAGTAGTTTCCTATCGTGAACAGATAGAAGAAAAAAAGAAAAGGAGAAACTTATGAAAAAAAATAATTTAGCAGTAAAGGTTAAGCAGTTGAGTAAAAAAGTAATTAGTTTAATGAATGTAGTTTTTTGTGGATTTATTTTAAGTATTAATAGTGTTTATGCTGAAGGAAGTAATACCAGTAGTATAGATGGATTCATTACATTTGTATGTGACTGGTTGTTAAAAATTGGTGGAGTAGTTGCTTTAATTGGTGCTGTTATGTTTGCTCTTGGATGGCAACGTGATGATGCTGAAGGTAAGAGTAGAGGTTTAATGACTATGATGGCAGGTTTTATGGTTATAGCAATTAGTCAATCAAAAGGATTATTTGGTTTATAAGATAAAATAAGGAGGATTTAATAGTGGCAGGATTTATTGAAAATCTATTTAAAATTTCCTTTAAGGTTTTAGGTTTTAAAATAGATATTAGTGATTTTGTTGGAACTATTCGTAGTTTATGTAATTGGAATTCAATTACCAGGACAACTATATGGTCACTAGCATCTAATATACATTCAATTATTGTGCCAATTGGTCTTAGTTTATTGACATTATTCTTTTTATTAGATGTGACTAAAAAAGTAATGGATTATGATAGATTTAGTTGGGAACGGATGGTATTTACTTTCATCCGTTTTCTCATCTTTAAAATGTTAATAGAAAATTCTTTTCAATTACTTTCTTCAATAATGAGCATTGCTAATGATATTTTAACAAAAGTCACTAGCTCAATAACAACAGTATCTTCATTACCTGATTTAGCAACTCAAATGGGAGATCTGGTAAGAAATGCTGGAGGATTCTTTGATAAAGGATTTATGGGAATTATCATTTTAATTTTATATATACCTTTTATGGGTACTTTAATTGGTGTATTAGTTCAAGTTTTTTTGCGTATAGGAAAACTAATATTAAGTTTTGCATTTTCTCCAATACCGATTGCTATTGGTACATGGGAAGATGGACAAAATGTATGTAAGAGATTTATAATGTCAACTATTGCACTTGGAATTGAGGCATCAATGATAGTTGTTGCAACAGCAATTTATTCACTAGCATTATCAACATTAACAGATGCAGGTTCTATAAGTTCTATGGTAGCGATAATGTTTTTAAATGGATTCTTGATGGCAATGATTTCAATGACAAGTCAAATGGCAGAAAGGTGGGTAGGAGCATAATGGATAGAATAGAACCTAGAATTCATGATGAAATTAAGGATTACAAAGAGAAATTTTATAATTTCACTTTAAGACAATGGATATTTGGAATTCTTATAGTTATTACTACTGTACCTCTGTATTTGTTTTTATCGCCTAAAATAGGTAGCGATTTAACAGGATGGATAGTTATATTAATTGCACTTCCTATTGGCTTTTTTGGTTTTATACCAATTCAAGGATTAAATGCTGAACGTATTATATTTTATTGGAAACGTAATTATATTAACTTTGCAAAACCTATTATATATAAAACAGAAGCAGAATTATTGGAAGAAAAAACAAAGAAAAAGAAACCTAAAAAAACTCAATCAAAAGTTGATAAGAAGGAATTAAGAAAAAATAAAAAACAAGAAAAATTAAAATTAAAGGAATTAAAAAAAGAACGTAGTAAACAAAGAGAACTGGCACGTGCTAAGAAGAAATTTGGTATTAATACGTTAGAAAATACTACCAGCAATTTTTCGTTAAGTCAGGAAGAAGCACAAGTGCTATTGAAACTCGCTAAACAAGTTGTTGGAAAGGATAATAGTGTGATAAATGAAAAAAAAGAAGAAGGAATTGAAGAAGAAACAAAAAAATAGTAATGTATTACCTACTAAAGTATTTATTCCTAAGTCTAATCAGCAAATAATTTCGTATATGTTTAAAGATATTGATGAAAGAACAGGTATATTTAGAATCAATGAAGATACATATTCTATATGTATGGAATATACTGATGTATCATTTGCTAAAGCTAATGATGAGGAAGCTGAAAATATATTTTTTAAATGGTTAGAGTATTTACATTCTTTTAGAGAAGATAATCATATTCAAGTAATTAATGCAGGTACGCCTATAAAAACAGAAAAATATAAAGAAAAATTTATATTTGAAACAAATTGTTTAGAAGATGAGAAACAATCTCAAATAGCAAGTGAATTAAATACTCTTATTACTAATTCCTTAGGTACTAATGAGGATACATTACAAACAAAAAGATTTATAGTAATATCTTTAAAGGCAAAAAATTTTATAGAAGCAAACGCATTATTTTTAAATATCTTTATAAAAACTGAACAAAAATTTAAAGAATTAAAATCAAAAGTAAATTTAGTCACAGTTAAAGATAGATTAAAATTTATATATAATTTCTTTAATATTGCTTCAGTAGAAGATAATAATATTGATAATATATGTGAGTATGCCAAAGCCAAAGAATTAACTATATTTGATGTTATAGCTCCTAAAAAAGTATTAATGCGTGAAGCTGATTTAATAGAGATTGATGAAAAAAAGTTTATAAGAGTATTATATGTATCAAAACTTCCAAAAAGTTTAACCCCTAGATTTTATAATAGAATAACTACGATGGAAGATATTAATATAATTACAACATTAAATATTAATCCTACTAATTCAGCTAAGATGATTAAAGTTGTGGATAAGAGTTTATCAGCAATGGAAACAGAACGGCTTGAAAAAATTAAAAGAGCAGGTAAAAGCAATCTTGACTATGAGTATGTTAAGGATAAGAAATTAGAAACAAAAATTTCTAATGCCGAACAATTACAATATGATTTACAAAAGAATAATCAAAAGATTTTTCAAAATAATTTTTTAGTGTGTATAACAGCTAATAGTTTTGAAGAACTAGAAGATCAAACGGTTAGAGTTCAGGAAATCGCTTCTGAAATGTTAATAGAAATGAAACCTTTATTATGGCAGCAACTTGAAGGAGTACAAAATATTCTTCCTTTAGGTCATAATAGTTTGCAATTTCAAAGAACTTTAACAAGTGAAGCAACAGCAGTTAATGTACCATTTAATAGTAAAGACTTCAATCATGAGAAGTCTTTATTTTATGGAGTAAACCTTGTTAGTAAAAATGCTATCTTTTGTGATAGAAAAAAATTAATCAATGGAAATGGATGTGTACTTGCTACTTCTGGTGCTGGTAAATCATTTAATGTTAAAACTATCATAGAACAAATTTTAATACGTTATCCTGAAGATGAAATTTGCATCATAGAACCCCAAAATGAGTATAGTGGATTATTAGAAGTATTTGGTGGACAGAAGATTTTTATATCTACTAATTCAAATACTCATATTAATCCATTTGATTTATCATTAAATTACGGATGTACTGATAATGGAAAAAGTGAACCAGTTAAAAGTAAAGTAGAATATATTATTGCTTTTCTTGAAAGCATAGTAGGTGCTAATGCTTTATCTGGAGGACAAAAAACTATTATAGATCGTTGTACTAAAATTATTTTTGAAGAATATGAAAAAAGTAATTTTACTGATGATAGTTTATTACCTACATTACCAGATTTTTATAATATGCTTTTAAAACAACCTGAGGAAGAAGCAAAGGACTTAGCTTTAATTATTGAAAGATATGTTAAAGGTTCTATGGATTTATTTTCTAAAAAGACTAATATAGATATTCAAAATAGATTGGTATCATTTGACATTAGTCAATTGTCTGCATCATTACAAACAACAGGATATTTAGTTGTATTAGACCATATCCAGAATAGAC
>CAYLJU010000006.1:0-50840 GCA_964384115.1 uncultured Muribaculaceae bacterium
TGAGTCATATAAATCAAATCCTTTCAATGTTTTAATGCAATACAAGTACATTGTACCACAGATTTGATGTGACTCATTTTTTTTTTTAAATAAAATAGTGTCAGTGACCTCACCAACACTAAATATTATATAACCGATTTAAAATCTTGGTCTTTTTTTAAAAAAACATTGAGCAATATATGATGTAATAAATTAATCATAAATTGAATACAATATAAATGTATACTAATTGACATTTTTATAAAAATATAGTATATTTATATTGCTACTTAAAAAGTGGTGAAAATGTTTTTCGCCTCTGGATGGTGCGAATAATAAATGATTCCAGGCGACAATGTTTTTCGCTTCCAGGTGGTGCGACTAATAAATGATCCTGGTTGAAAATGTAGAATAACTTCATCAAATGATGGAGTTTTCTTTTGTGATATATTACATATGAAAATGATACACATGAAAATAAAAACAGGTTATTTATATCATATTAAAGATGAATATTTCGATGTTGTAGATGATGATAGTTTAACGCAAAATCATGAAAAGGGTAAAAAGAGACCAACTTATTTTACTATTAAAGATAAAGATATTTTATGGTTTTTACCAATAAGTTCTAAAGTAGATAAATATAAAAAAATAATTGATAAGAAGATAGAACGATATGGATTTTGCAATACAATTATAATTAGGAAAATAGCTGACGAAGATGCTGTAATATTACTTCAAAATGCATTTCCAACATTAGAAAAGTATATAGATCATGTACATACTGTAGATGGTGTTCCATTAAATGTTCCAACAGATTTACAAAATGAAATTAAAAGTCTATTTAAAAATATGATTGAGTTAAAGAAAAGAGGAACTAATTTATTTTTTACTGATATAGATAGTTTAAAACAAAAAATGTTAGATGAAATAAATAATTAAATATGAGTCATTTTAGTGTTTATGAATATTTGGTACACTGTTAAGTGCTTTACACATACAAATATCGATATTGTGATGCAAGATGCAAATAAAAATGGTGGTAGAAATCCTAAATATGAAAGAATTAAAGAAATTACTAATTAATAGATGTCATTTTCATATCTCTAAAAAATATAATTACAAAACAAAGATCATAATTAATTTTCTTTTAGAATGGAAAAAATAAATAGTCACGAAGTATTCCATGAAGGATATTTAAATTAATAATAATCGCTAAAAAGTGATTTAACATAGGCATTGAATAGTGTATAATAATTAACTTGAGGAGAAGATTATGAAAATTATTAATATTAATAAAGAACAATTCTTAAATCTTTTATTAAATTCCAATCCATTTTCACAAGGTCAATTTGGAATAATAACATTAATTAATAGTAAGTTATATAAAATATATTATAAAGATTTTATAGAAACATATCTAACAAGAGATATGAGTAAACTAGATATAGAAGTAGATAGTTGGCTTAAAACTGAAAAAATAACTAATTTTGGTTTAAGAAATCCAAATAAAAGATTGAAAGAATTACATAAACTTTCAGAAACCAAATCCTGTAATTTAGTTACTGGTGTTTTATCGTATAATGGATTGTTAGTAGGAATAGAAATGAAATATTTTGAAGGTTACATATCTTTAGAAAGAGCATCTAAAATTGTAACAAAACAAGAATTAGATGAATATTTAAGAAAATGCTATAATCTAATTTATGATTTAATGATTCATGATATTGTTCCAAAAGACATTAAGGAAGATAATATTCTTGTAAATATAACAATTGGTGATGTAGTATTAATTGATTTAGATGGTAATGAAACTGTCTATGGTCCAGATAATTATATTAATGATTATCCTTATAACAAAAAAATAGTTGAAAATAAATTAAATGATATGGTTTATCGACTATATAATCAAGATAAAAAAATTTTAAAAAAACAATAAGTTATTAAAATACATTCATAATAATATAAATAAAAGATTAAGATTAGATTGATGTATAAAATCTGATATGAACCCCGTTTCTTGGACAAAATAGAAACGAGGTTTTTATATGTCTAAATTAACTTATGATAAAATATAATTACCTAATAAAATTCTAGACGGGAAGTAATTATGACTAAAACAGACATAGTATTAAGAACGATGACTAAAATATCTAATATGGTTCTTTATATGAAAAGTAAAAATATTAAATCTGAAAAATGTTCAGAGAAAAATGCTGAAATATATTTGAGAGAAAATAATAATTATTTTGACAAAATTATCGTAAAAAAATTATAAAGAGAATCTGGAACAAAAAATATTTTAATAAAAATATATTACCATATTGTTTGAAATGTATACTTGTTTTATAATTAATAAAAGGAGTGGTTCATGAAAAATATTTAAAAAAATTTTTGCGTTTATAGATTTGTTTACGATAAAAAAATGAGAATATGTGTGTAACCAGGATGACAAGTTGTGTTAAATGAAGACACAAAGAAACTACAAAAAAAGAGAAGTTTTTAAAAAAACAGAAGTAAGGCTCAAACTTTAGGTGAAAGAAAAACTAGAAATTGTGAATATTTATTGCTTTTAGCAATTCAAAGAAATATTGATATTGCATGGTTTGCATTAGATGAGATAAAAGATTCATCGTTTAATACATTTCCAGATATTATTGAATGGACAAAACTAATTTATAATAATTATTAGGAGGAGAAATAGAATGAAAATAGTTTATATGACAGGTAATAAATTTAAATTATTAACTGCGAAAAATATTTTAGAACCGATTGGTATAGAAGTTGAAAATAAAGTGATTGATTGCCCAGAAATTCAATCAAATAGTATAGAAGAAGTAGCAAAGTTTTCTTCAAAATATGCATCTGATGTATTGCAATGTGATACATTAAAAAATGATTCAGGTTTAGTAATACCTGCATTAAATGGATTCCCCTCAGCATATTCTAAATATGTAGAAGAGACATTAACAGAAGATGGTATTATTAGATTGATGGAGGGCATCGAAGATAGGAGTGCTTATTTTTTAGAGGTTTTGGCATATACGGAATTAAACAAAGATCCTATTGTTTTTATTTCAAAAACGAGAGGTAGTATTGCTAAAGAAAAAACAGGTGAAAATGGTTGGGGATACGATAAAATATTTATTCCTGAAGGAGAACAACAAACTCTCGCTTGCTTTTCGGATGATGATAGATGGAAATTTTGGGATGAATCAGGTTATACAGAATTTGCAAATTACTTAAAAGAAAAAAATGGAAAATAAACAAGAAAAAATGTAATTATGAGTAAAATAAGTAATGCTTTATCTATTTTACATTTATTAAATTATTTTAAAAAAAACATATGTACAAATATTGTATCACGTGATACAATATAAATGAATGCAAAAAGGAGGGTGACGTGCCAAAGAAAATTAAGATATCAAAAGATATGATACTAGAAGCAGCATTTGAAATTGTCAAAAATGATGGAATGGAAAAATTGAGTAACCGCGAACTTGCAAATAAACTTAATTGCTCAATTCGACCTATATACTATCAATTTGAAAACGTAGAAGAAATGCAAAAAGAATTATACATAAAAATAGAAAAATATTTGTACAAATTTTTAACAAACAATATGGTTGAAGATATTCCTAAATATAAACAAATAGGAATCAACTATATCAAATTTGCAAAAAAAGAAAAAAAATTATTTCAAACACTATTTATGAATGAAATAGGCTTATCACCAAAAGTATTTGTCTCAAAGGTTGGAGAAGATTATAAAGAAATAGAAAAATTAATCAAAATAAGTACTAATTTAAATGATAATGATATAAAAGATTTCCATACCAAAATGTGGATTTTCTGCCATGGAATAGCTACATTAGTCGCAAATAATACAATTAATTTAACAGATAATCAAATTGAACAACTATTATCATATCAATTTCAAGCATTAATGCTATTAGAAGAAAATCCAAACAATAAATGGGTATTACCAAAAAAGGAGAATTAAAATGAAAAAAAGATTATATAAAATAGAAGCAGGCAAAAAACTATGTGGTGTATGTGGAGGAATAGCCGAATATTTTGATATAGATCCAACAATAGTAAGATTATTATGGGTTATTCTAATCTTTTGCGCAGGCACAGGAATTTTAGCCTATTTTGTAGCCGCAATTATTATGCCTAATAAGAATGAAGTTTTATAAGAAAAGGAGAAAAAATATGATTAAAATAAGTAATATATTATGGGGGCTAGTTTTTATTGCAGTAGGAGTTATCTTTGGCTTAAATGCTTTAAATATAACAGACATTAACATTTTCTTTGATGGATGGTGGACATTATTTATCATTGTTCCATGCTTTATAGGATTATTTAAAGATGAAGATAAATCAAGTAATTTAATAGGACTTATCATCGGAATATGTCTATTACTTGGATGCATCAATATTATAGAGTTTGACCTAATTTGGAAATTAATGGTTCCAGCTATTTTAGTAATGATAGGAATATCATTTATCTTCAAAGATACTATAAACAGTAAAATAAAAAAAGAAATAAAAAAATTAAATAAAACAGAAACAAAAGAATATTGTTCATGTTTTTCAGGACAAACCATAGATTTTAATAATGAAGAATTTACAGGATGTACTATAAATGCTATATTTGGTGGCGTAAAATGTGATTTAAAAAATGCCATCATTAAAAATGACGTAGTAATTAATGCTACTAGTGTTTTTGGTGGAATTACAATATATGTACCAGAAAATGTAAACGTTAAAATTAGTTCAACATCTATCTTTGGAGGTGTATCCGATGAAAGAAAAAATAAAACAAAAAATAATGAATATACAATATATGTTAATACAACTTCAATGTTTGGAGGAATTGAAATAAAATGAATGGAATCCAAAAAGTAATAAAATATTTAGCGATAGCTTTTGCCGTATTTTTAATTTTTAACATTATATTTGGAATTATGTATGGAATCTCATCAATCGGTATCTTTTTTGATAACAATAAAAGTAATATATCAGAAAACCTAAATGATTTAGAAATTAACAATAATACACTACTTTTAGATATAAATGTAGCAAGTAGTAATATTACTATTAAAAAAGGCGATAATTTTATCGCACAAACAAGCAGTAAATACATAAATTGCAAACAAGATAATAATAAACTTTATATTATTGAAAAAAAACACAACTGGTTTAATAATAAAAATAATGAATTAATAATATATGTACCAAATGATTTTACATTTGATAGAGTCATAATAGATGCAGGAGCCGGAAAAGTAAATGTAGAACAATTATCAACTAAAGAATTATATTTAAGTTTTGGAGCCGGAAAAGTAGAAATAAACAATTTAGAAGTACTAGAAAATACTGAAATAGAAGGTGGTTCAGGAGATCTAACAATTGATGGTATTAATATCAATAATCTAGAATTAAATATGGGTATAGGGAAAATATCTCTTACATCAAAATTAACAGGAAAAAATAAAATAGATTCTGGTATTGGTGAAATGAATCTATCCCTTATAGGAACACTAGAAGATTATGAAATATACCTAGATAAAGGAATAGGAAAAGCTACAATTAATGGAAATAATGTAAAAGATGATAATACTTATGGAACAGGAATAAATAAACTTGATATCAATGGAGGAATAGGAAATATTGAAATCAATTTTAAAAATTTAAGAGGTTAATTATGATAGAAATAAAAAATGTTACCAAAAAATATGGTGATAAAGTAGCACTAAAAAATATAAGTTTTGAAATTAAAGAAGGTGAAATATTTGGCTTTATAGGCCATAATGGAGCTGGAAAAACAACAATGATAAAATCACTGATAGGAATTCTCGATTTTGAAGATGGGGATATTTTAATAAATAATAAATCTATAAAGAAAGAACCAATTGCCTGCAAATTACAAATGGCTTATGTTCCAGATAATCCAGACCTTTATGAGAACATGACAGCAATAGATTTTATTAACTTTATTTGTGATATGTATAATACTGATTTAGAAACTAGAAAAGAAAATATAGAAAAATATGCTAAAATGTTCGAAATAGAAAATAGATTAAATGATTATATATCTTCTTTTTCCCATGGAATGAAACAAAAAGCAGCCCTAATAGCTGCACTTTCACATAATCCCCAAGTTTTAATAATGGATGAACCTTTTGTTGGATTAGATCCAAAAGCAGTATTTGATATTAAAAACATAATGAAAAAAATGACAAAAGAAGGAAAAACCATTTTCTTTTCAACTCATATTTTAGATGTCGCTGAAAAATTATGCGATAGAGTAGCTATAATTAAAAATGGTGAAATAGTTAAAATTGGCGAAATGAAAGAAATAAAAGGTGATGTTTCCCTTGAAGAAGTATTTCTTGAATTAGGAGAAAATAAATGAAAACGTTTTTCTTATTAAAAGCAGCTCTTAGTCAAGATATGAATATGTTTAAATATTCAGCAAAAAGAAATTCTAGTAAATTCAAAAAAATAATGTTTCCTATTTTTCTATTTATTTTAGTATCATTTTCAATAGGAACATATGCTTATATGATAGCACAAAAGTTAGCGCCATTTAACCTTACTTATGCTATGCTTAGCATGTTTGTTATCATGGTTACAATGCTAACTTTCATAGGTGGTATTTATAAATCTCAAGGTATTCTATTTGATGCCAAAGATAATGATTTATTATTTTCACTTCCAATTAAAAAAACTCAAATTTTATTTGTAAGAATATTTAAATTATACTTATTTGAATTTATTTATAATTTAATGTTCATATTACCAGCACTATCTGTATATGTATATTTTGTTAAACCTAGTATTAGTTTTTATTTAGTATCAATAATAATGACAATTTTAATTCCAATTATACCTACTGTAATTTCATGTTTTATTGGTTATTTAATTAAGTTATTATCAGCTAAATCTAAAAAGAAAAAATTAATTCAAACTATATTATCTGGTATTATTTTTGTTGCATTTTTCTATCTAAGTTTTAATACAGAAACATTTATTGAAAATATTGCTGATAAAGCAACAAGTATAAATGATATGTTAACTAAAATATATTATCCACTTGGTTTATATATAAATTTAATAACTAATTTTAAAATACTTGATTTACTAAAATTATTATTAGTAAATATCATACCTTTACTTATATTTATTATGATAGGATCTATTTATTATTTTAAGATTATATTTAAATCTAAAGAAATAAGCCTTATTAAAACAAATAAAAAAGGAAGTATTAAATCAAGAAAACCAATCATATCTTTAGCACGAAAAGAATTAAAAAGATATCTATCTTCACCAATTTATATGTTTAATACTGGGTTTGGATTACTAATATTAATCACTTTTACAATTTATTTATGTTATAAGGGTGATAGTGCACTTAGTATAAACTTTGAAAACTTTAATTTTTCGGACGTACCTATATCAATTTTTTATTACTTCTTTGTATTAGTAGTTGGATTTTTAACAAGTATTTCTTCATCAAGTATTTCATTAGAAGGTAAAACAATGAATATTACTAAAAGTTTACCAGTTAGTGAAAAAGATATTTTAAATTCAAAAATATTAACATGCTTTATTATTGAACTGCCTTTTATAGTATTTAGTAGTTTACTATTCTTTATTAGGTTTAAAGTAACATTTTTCTATATAATATTAATATTATTAATAACTATCATATCTATTTTTATTAATGCCACTCTGGGGTTAATTGTTAACTTAAAATATCCTAAAATGAACGCTAGTAATGATACTGAAATAGTAAAACAAAGTATAAGTTCGGTTATATCAGTATTTATTGGAATGTTTATAATATTTATTAGTATAGTTAGTGCAATATATTTGAATAAATATTTTTCTTTAGATTATATCTTAGTAATTAATGTCGCTATTTTATTAATTATTGCTTTAATATCATATATTATATTAATAAAATGGGGACAAAAAGAATATAAGCAAATTAATGTATAAATAAATCAAAAGGAGGTATATATGGAAAATAAAATATGTCAAAGTTGTGGCATGCCCATAACTTCAGATGAACAATTAGGAACAAATAAAGACGGAAGTATCAATAATGATTATTGTAAATACTGCTATAAAAATGGTGAATTTATAGATAAAGTAACAATGGAAGAATATATAGAAATGTGTTCAAAATATGGATTTCAAGCAGGAATGACTAACGAACAAATGAAAGAACATTGTCAAAATTTATTTCCAACTTTAAAAAGATGGAAAAATAATTAAAAGAAAGAAGAAAATTAATTATGAAAGAATTTATTCTAGCAGCATTACCATTTGTAATCATGGGAATTTCATTTGCCATTATAATAGTTAATAATAATAAAAATAAGAATAAAGGAACTTATACAATAGAAGGAATGTGCTTAGGAATGAGTTTTGGCCTTTTATTAGGTACATTATTTTCAAATGAATATAATGGATTATTCTTAAGTTTAGGAATGTTATTAGGAGAAGCAATAGGTTCATTTATAATAAAAAATAAATAGATTTTAAAGGTGAGATGTTAAAAATGAATGAGTATATTAATTTAAATTTAGAAAACATAGAAGATGAACATATATGTTGTGCTATAGGTGATCCTAAACATAAACTTGGAGTAGATAATAAAAAAGAATGGATAAAAAACAAATTAAAAGATGGACATGTATTTAGAAAATTAAATGCTAGAGGGAAGATATTTATTGAATATGAACCAGTAGAAACCTCATGGGTACCAATAATAGGAAAAAACTATGAATACATTTATTGTTTATGGGTTGCAGGAAGTTTTAAAGGTAAAGGTATTGGTAAAGAATTATTAGAATATGCAATCAACGATTCTAAAGAAAAAGGTATGAGTGGAATATGCACATTAGTATCAAAAAAGAAGAAACCATTTATTGGAGAAAAGAAATTTTTTGAGCATTATGGATTTAAGGTTGTGGACACTATAGATGATTATGAATTATTAGCATTACAATTTGATGATTCAAAAACACCAAAATTTAATGATAATGCTAGAACAATGAAAATAGACAATAAAGAATTTACTATCTATTATAGTCCTGCATGTCCTTATGTAGAATATGAAGTAAAAGAATTATCTGAGTATGCAAAAGAGAACAATATAAAAATTACTTTCATTAAAATTGATACTTTAGAAAAAGCAAAAAATGTACCTTGTGTTTTTAATAATTGGGCTAATTTTTATAATGGGAAATTTATTTCTAATACAATATTAAATGCAAACTCATTTAAAAAATTAATTAAATAGCAATTTGAAAGAGAAAAGATAAAATTGAAAAAAACAATATTAAATCCTATTAGTATGTTTGTTATTGGTTTATTATTAGGAATTATTAGCAGACTATTAGATATATATACCTCAAATTTAGGTAATATATTTTCCCAAATGTCAATATGGATATTGTTAGGAGTTTTAATTTCTATATATAGCAGTTCAAAGAAAAAAGCAATGTTAAATATTTTTCCATTTTGTATAGGAATGCTTATTACTTATTATTTTGTAGCATACATTACAAAAGGAGTTTATAGTAATAGTTTTATTATTGGATGGACTATATTTGCGCTATGTTCTCCTATACTTGCATATTTTACTTGGATGACAAAGGATAAAGGAGTATTTCCTAAAATAATTAGTTTTGGGATTATATTAGTATCCATTTTATCAAGTATAATTTTATTTGATAGATTAAGAGTATATGATTTTTTAATAAATGGAATTATGTTTTATTATTTGTTTATAAAAAAATAGAAAGATAAAGAATAGTATAAGTGCTATTCTTTTTATACAAACAAGTACACAAATATTATTAAAAGTGCTATAATCATATTATTAATATGAAGTCATATTATAAGTAAAATAATAAAAAAATATATAATAAATTTAAGAAAATAGGTGATATAAATGTCGTATATTGATTTTAAAAATGTAAGTAAAATTTATAAAATGGGAGAAATAGAAATAAATGCTTTAAATAAAGCATCTTTTTCAGTTGAAAAAGGAGAATTAATTATCATACTTGGACCATCTGGAGCCGGTAAAACTACCTGTCTAAATATTTTAGGAGGAATGGATACAGCAACATTAGGCGAAGTTATTGTAGATAATATTGATATCAGTAAATTAAACCGTAAAGGACTAATTGACTACAGAAGACATGATATAGGTTTTGTATTTCAATTTTACAATTTAGTCCAAAATCTAACGGCCCTAGAAAATGTAGAATTAGCAGTTCAATTATGTAAAGATCACCTAAATCCTAGTGAAATATTAGATAAAGTTGGATTAAAAGACCGAAAAAATAATTTTCCTTCACAATTATCAGGAGGAGAACAACAAAGAGTAGCAATAGCTAGAGCAATAGCCAAAAATCCTAAATTACTTTTATGTGATGAACCAACAGGTGCATTAGATTATAAAACCGGAAAACAAATATTAAAATTACTTGAAGAAACATGCAGAAAAGAAAATATGACAATAATTATAGTTACCCACAATAGCGCAATCGTTGAAATGGCAGATAAAGTAATCAAATTTAAAAATGGTAAAGTAGAAGAAATAATTATCAATGAAAAACCTAAAAATGTGGAAGAAATAGAGTGGTAACTATGAAAAATAGAATAATTACAAATAGTTTTAGAACTATTAAAAAATCATTTTCTAGATTTATTCCTTTATTTGTAATGAGCTTTTTAGGAGTATTAGTATTTGCCGGACTTCAATCTGTTAAACCAGACATGATGACAACATTAGATAACTTTTTAGATGAACATAATATATATGATTTACAAATAATATCAACAAGTGGTTTAACAGACGATGATATAAATGCCTTATCCAAAATTGAAGGAATTAAAAATGTAGAATACTCATATTCTCTTGATAGCATTGTAAAAATAGGAGAAAATAATTTAGTAATAAATATATCTTCTTTACCAAAAAAAATAAATTCCGTAAAATTAATTGACGGAAAACTTCCAGAAAAAAATAATGAAATAGTAGTAGAACAAAATTTTATAAAAAAAACATCATATAACATAGGTGATTCAATTAGTATTGATGATGAAAAATTAAAAGAAAAAACATACACAATCGTAGGAACAATCGAAAGTGGCTTATATTTTAATAATGATTTAACACAAGATAGAGGAACTACAACCATAGGATCTGGAACAATAAGTTATTATACTTATGTTTTAGAAGATACATTTAATCAAAAATATTATAACGCCATATATATTACAGTAGATGACGCCATAAATAAAATGACATCTGAAGAAGATTACAATAATTTAATCAAAGAAATTAAAAATAAAATTAATGATATAAAAGAAGTTCAAGAAACATCAAGATATAATAGTATATATAATGAAATTGAAGATGAAATTAAAAATAATCAAAACAAAGCAAATGAAGAATTTTCTAAAGCTGAAAAAGAATTAAAAGAAGCCAAACAAAAATCAGATTCATCAAAAAAACAATTAGACTCTACCAAAAAAAGTTTAGAAAAATATAAAAACGAATTAAATAATGCTAAAAAGCAATTAGATTCAGCTAAAACAGAATATAATAATATTTTAAATAAAAATGGTATAAAAGAAAATGAAATAAATTCTAATATTGAAGCATTAAATGAAAGCATTTCTCAAATAAAAATACTCATTGCAAGCGTTCCCGAAAATTCTGAACAATACATTATTTATACAAAACAATTAAATGAATTAGAAAGTAAACTTAATAATTTATTAACTTTAAAAACAACAAAAGAAAAAATCGATCAAAACGAAAAAACTTATAATGAAAATGTAAATAATTACAATCATTTATATACTATTTATCAAAATGGATTATCAGAATATAAAAAAGGTTTAAAAGAATATGAAAAAGCAGTAAATGAATACAATAATCAAAAAGAAGAAACTTTAAACAAAATTGAAGAAGCTAAAGAAGACTTAAATAAAATAAAAAAAACAACATGGTATGTATATGATAGAACTAATCATAAAACATATTTAGATTATGTTGATGATACAACAAGCATCAAAAATTTATCTAAAATTTTTCCAATAGTCTTTTTTGCAGTTGCCATATTAGTTAGTTTAATCTCCATGAACAGAATGGTAGAAGAAGAACGAATTGAAATAGGTACATTGAAATCACTTGGATTTTCTAATAAAGAAATAATGTTAAAATATCTAATGTTTTCAACAATTGCAACATTACTAGGGGGTCTATTAGGCGGAATTATAGGAATTTTAACTCTACCAATAATAGTATTCAACATTTATGGAATGTTATTTAATGTACCAAATTTCCATATAGGACTAAATTTAAATAAAATTATTATTAGCTTACTTATATCACTATTATGTATATGTGGAACAACAATATTTACAGTATTAAAAGTAGTAAAAGAAAAACCATCAGATCTAATGCGACCAAAAGCACCAAAAGAAGGAAAAAGAATCATTTTAGAAAAATGGAATTTTCTATGGAAAAAAATTAGCTTTTCTAATAAAGTAATGTTCAGAAACTTATTTAGATATAAAAAAAGAGGAATTGTTACTATAATTGGAATAGCCGGATGCAGTGCCTTAATGCTTTGTGGATTTGGCATTAGAGATGCTATTGTTGATATAGCAAATATGCAATATAAAGAAACTTTTACCTATGAAGCAATGGTATATGTAAATAATATTGAAGATAAAATACCTGATATCTTTAATAGCAATTATATTGATGATATAGTAGAAGTACAAAATATTAATGTAAAAAAAGATACCGTATCAGCAAATATGTTTATAGTTGATAAGGATGAATCATCTAAAATTGTAAATTTAGTAGATAAAGAAGGAAATAAATTAAAAATAGAACCAGGACAAGTTATAATCACAGATAAATTTGCCGATTTAACTAATTTAAAAGTAGGGGATATTCTAGAAGTAATTGATGATAACAACAAAACATATAGCTATGAAATTAGCGCAATTACAAAAAATTATTTAATGCATTATATTTATATAGATAAAGAAACATTTAAAGAAAATAATGAATATAGTCCTAATGTTGTCTATTTAAATTTGAATAATATTTCCGAAATTGAAGAAAAAAAATTATCTAAAGAATTAATGGAAAAAGATGAAATACTTAACATTAAATTTGTGCAGGAATTACTCAATAGCGCAAACAACATGCTAACATCATTAAATAAAGTAGTACTTATCATAATTGCCCTATCAGCTTCACTTTCATTTGTAGTATTATATAATCTTTCTAATATAAACATTAATGAAAGAAAAAGAGAAATATCTACACTAAAAGTTTTAGGTTTTCACGATAAAGAAGTTGATAATTATATAACAAAAGAAAATACAATATTCACAATCTTTGGAATATTATTAGGACTATTCGCCGGTTATTTTTTAACAAAAGCAGTAATAATAACAGTTGAAATAGAAAAAGCAAGATTTTTACATCATATCAGTTTAAATAGTTATATTTATACAACCATTATAACTACCATATTCACATTAATTGTTAATATAGTAACACATTTTAATCTAAAGAAAATAGACATGATTGCTAGTTTAAAAAGTGTTGATTAGATAAAAACAAAATAATTAATGTTAAAACCATATGATCTCCTTACATCAAAACGAGTTAATGCTCGTTTTTTGTTGAATGTTTTTTGTTTGAAAAAAGAAAAAAAATCATATAATAAAATTAGGAGGAGATTAGATGTTTGGAAATTTTACAGAAGAAGCAAAGAAAATAATGGTTGGTGCTAAAATAGAAATGAAAGAATTAAAACACCCTTTTGTAGGAAGTGAACATTTGATGCTTTCTATCCTTAAAAATGATAAACAAATCGCACTTAAATTAAAAACATATAATTTAGATTATGACTCATTTAAAAAAGCTATAATTGATAGTATAGGAATAGGCAAAAAAGAAAGCGAGTGGTTTTTATACACACCACTTATAAAACGAGTTATTGAAGAAGCAATAATATCTAGCAAAGAAAATAATCATAATGAAGTAACCGTAAGACACCTTTTATATGCCCTTTTAGAAGAAGGAGAAGGCGTAGCAATAAGAATAATGCTTAGCATGGGGATAGATCTAGAAGAATTATTAAATGAATTTGAAATAAAACTAATAAGTAAAAAGAAAAACAAAAAATTAATACTAGAAGAATTTGGAATAGATTTAAATAAAAAAGCTTTGAATAATGAAATAGATCCCGTATATGGAAGGGAAAAAGAAATAAAAAGAGTAATTGAAATATTATCAAGAAGAACCAAAAATAATCCCCTATTAATAGGTGATGCTGGAGTCGGAAAAACAGCAATTGTTGAAGAATTAAGTAGAAGAATTGTAAATGGAAACGTACCCAATAGTCTTAAATTAAAAAGAATAATTAGTGTTGATATGGCATCTCTTGTAGCCGGAACAAAATATCGTGGTGAATTTGAAGAAAGAATAAGAAAAATAATAAATGAAGTTGAAAACAATGAAGATATAATCCTATTCATAGATGAAATTCATACAATCGTAGGAGCAGGCGGAGCCGAAGGCGCAATTGACGCATCAAACATATTTAAACCAGCACTAGCAAGAGGAAAAATAAAACTAATTGGTGCCACAACAAAAGATGAATATAAAACATCAATTGAAAAAGATAAAGCACTAGACCGTAGATTTCAGACAGTAATAGTAGATGAACCATCACAAGAAGATGTCTTAAACATATTATACAATTTAAAAAGTGTATATGCATCATACCACCATGTAACAATAGAAGATGAAGTAATCGAAAAAATGGTAGAATTATCAAAAAAATATATTCATGATCGCAAAGAACCAGATAAAACAATTGATCTACTAGATGAAGCATGCAGTTTAGCAAGCATGAAAGAAAGTAAAGAATTAAAAGAATACAATGAACTAAATAGAAAAATAAAAAAAATAATTGATTTAAAAAAGGAAAGCTTAATTAAAAATGATTTTTCTAAAGCAAGTGAATATAAAAACGAAGAAAATAAATTGATGAATAAAATAAACGAACTAGAATTATCAATAAACACCAAAAATAATGTAACAATAGAAGACGTATTATCCGTAATAAAATTAAAAACAAAATTAGAAGACTATATATTTGATAATAACTTATTTGACAGTAAAACTTTAAAAGAAAAACTAAAAGAAAAAATTAAAGGTGAAAATAAAGCAATCGATACATTAATAGAAACATATAAATTAAAATGCTTAAATCCAAATGATGAATGCCTATCATATCTCTTTGTAGGACCATCAGGAGTAGGAAAAACATACCTATCAAAACTATTCGGAGAAGAAATATACAAAAAAAATGTCTTTAAAATAGATATGAGTGAATTTAGTGAAAGTTATTCCGTAAGTAAATTAATAGGATCACCATCAGGATATATCGGATATGATGACAACAATAGTTTCTTTGAATGTATAAGAGAAAATCCTAGTTCTCTATTAATACTAGATGAAATCGATAAAGCCCATGAAAGTGTAAGAAATTTATTATATCAAATACTTGATGAAGGACATATAAAAGATAGTAAAGGAAGAGATATTAATTTTAAAAACACAATAATTATAATGACAAGCAACGTAGGATTTACTATAAATCAAATAGGATTTAATAATACAAACCAAAGTGAACTTACAGAAGTATTCGGAAAATCATTTTTAAATAGAATAGATAACATAATCACATTTGAACAGTTAAATAAAGAAACAATTAAAGAAATTATAAAAGATAACATAAAAGAAATAGAAAGAAAATATAACGTAATTATAGATTATGAAGAATCATTAGAAAATTTAATAAAAGAATCCAACTATTTAGAATTCGGAGCAAGACACATAAAAAAAATAATCAGAAAAAATGTAGAAAGTCTAGTAATAACAAACCCTAATAAAAGAATAAAATTAAAAGATGCTTTAAGAGTATAAAAGCATCTTTTTTTCAAAAAAACACAAAATTTTACAAAATTATTTACATAAAACTAAAACTATGCTATAATTTGTGATAGATAGGGTGGTGCCAAAATGAATGAAAATATGGTAAAAGTCTTAAATAGAGAAGGAAAAGTAAATGAAGGAAAAGTATTACTTTTCTGCAAAGACAAAGAAACAGAAAAAATGTATGTATGCTATACATTCGAAGAAAAAAATGATGATAATATAATCGTACTAGCATCAGTTTTAAAATCAAATAGTGATAGTTACTATATGGATATACTTGAAGATGATGAATGGCGTAAGCTAATTGATTATATGAAATTAACATTTAATAAAGATGAAGAATTAACAAAAAAAGTTTATATATTAGGAATTAATGATGAATTATCAAAAGATACAATAATTGTTGACCGTGGACATAAAACAGCTGCAATGCGTGAAGAAATTGTACTAGGTTTAAGAGAAAGTTATATTGAAACAATACCTCAAAAAGCTGAAATAAATGACCTAACAGATAACTTTGGATTTGATCCACTAAGAAGTTTTAAAGACGATTATAAACTTCCAGAAAAAGAAGAATATAAGTTGCCAGATGATGACTATGAACTTCCAGAAATTAAATCAAAAGCTGAAACATATGAATTACCAAAATATTCTACAGGTTATAGCTTTGAAAGAAGAGAAGAAATTAAACCAGACAAATCTTATCGTGAAAGCTTTGAAGAAAAATATCCAGAAGTTGAAGCAAGAAGAATCGAAGAAGAAGAATACACACGTTATGAAGAAGAACCAAAGAGTAAATACGATGAAAGTGCAACTAAACAAAATAATGACGGTGATATTGCTTACGAAAAAATATTAGAAACTCTTGAAGCCAATAATGAACTATTAAAAGCAATCAAAGAAGCACTTGCACGTGAAAAAAATGGAAATAAATAATGGCAAAAACCATTATTTTTTTGTTTAGAAAATAAAAAAAAGTAAATGATATTAATGGTGACATATGAAAAAAATACTTATAATAACATTAATAACATTTATTTTAATACTAGGACAAACATACTCAAAACAAGAAGAAAGTATAAATGAACAAATCTTTTTAATAAAATTATCTAATATAACAAATAAAAATATAAGTTTATTAGATGAATGCCTGGATAAAATAATAACAATATATCCAGAAAATAATTACAATACAATGAAATCATATGTATTTAATTATGAAAGTACAAAAAATAATACTAAAAATTTTGAAAAACAATATCTTAAAGAAATATCAAAAATTTCAACGACAGAATACTATAATTTAAAAGTCAAAGGCATCAAAATTAATTATATTAAAGCCTATACATCAACAAGTAAAATAAAAAAATGTAATAATTATCTTGAAAAAATCGAACCATTATAATATAATTATATTGGAGGAAATGCATGAATAATATAATAGAAAAAACAGAAGAAAAAATGATGCAGGTAATAGAAAATTTTGAAAAAAGATTGCAAAACATAAGAGCAGGAAGAGCAAATGCATCACTTGTTAATGGTATAATGGTATCATATTATGGAGTACCAACACCAATAATGGGATTAGCGAACATCTCAGTACCAGAAGCAAGACAATTATGTATAAAACCATATGATAGAAATTCACTTGGTGCTATCGAAAAAGCCATATTTGAAGCAAATATTGGACTAACACCAAATAATAATGGTGAAATGATAATATTAACTATACCACCATTAACAGAAGATACAAGAAAAGAATACGTAAAAGAAGCTAAATCAATGGCTGAAGACGCTAGAATCGCTCTTCGAAATGTTCGTCAAGATTCTAATAACGAAATCAAAAAAATGGAAGCAACCGACGATGAAAAAGAAAACCTTGAAGAAGATGTTCAAAATTTAATAAATAAATACAACAAAATAGTAGAAGAAAAATTTAATAAAAAAGAAAATGAACTATTAAGTATCTAAGGGATTCATCCCTTTTTTGTTTACATAAGAAAAAAAATATAATATAATATAAAGGAATCAGAGAGGATGATCTAAATGCTTGAAAGATTAAACGATATCGAAAAAAGATATAATGAAATAAATGAATTAATGCAATCAAGTGAAATAATAAGCGATATAAAAAAAATGACTGAACTATCAAAAGAACAATCAAGTCTAAAAGAAACTTATGAAGAATATCAAAAATATAAAAAAGTAGTAAACGATATAAAAGAGTCAGAAGAATTATTAAATGATCCTATAATGAATGAAATGGCAAAAGAAGAATTAAATAAACTATATAAAGAAAAAGAAGAAATAGACGCTAAAATAGAAATATTATTATTACCAAAAGATCCAAATGATGAAAAAGACATTATCATGGAAATAAGAGGTGCAGCCGGAGGCGATGAAGCCAATATCTTTGCAGGTGATTTATATAGAATGTATTCATACTATGCTGCAAATAATGGTTGGAAAATTGAAGAAATCAATTCTGAAGAATGCGCAGCCGGAGGATATTCACAAGTCGAATTTAAAATTAAAGGAGACAAAGTATATTCTAAATTAAAATATGAATCAGGATCACACAGAGTACAAAGAGTACCAGTAACAGAATCACAAGGAAGAATTCAAACATCAACAGCAACAGTATTAGTAATGCCAGAAGTAGATGATATAGACATCGAAATAAAAGATTCTGATTTAAGAATAGATTGTTACTGCGCATCAGGACATGGAGGTCAAGGCGTTAATACAACACCATCAGCAGTAAGAATAACCCATCTTCCAACAAATACAGTAGTAACATGTCAAAATCAAAGAAGTCAAATCCAAAATAAAGCTGAAGCAATGCAAGTATTAAAAGCCCGTCTTTATGAAATGGAACTAAATAAACAAAAAGAAACAGTTGGATCAGAAAGAAAAAAATTAGTTGGTACAGGAGATCGATCAGAAAAAATAAGAACATACAATTATCCACAAAATAGAGTAACAGATCACCGAATTGGTTTTTCAACAATGAATCTAGATAGAGTAATGGATGGTGCATTAGATGATATAATAAATGCCCTAATTGAAGCAGATATTGCTCTAAAAATGAAAGGTGAATAATGACACCACTTGAATATTTAAAAAAATATGGAAATCCTAGCAAAGAAAATATCAAAAGATTAGAAAATGGCGAACCAGTACAATATATAGTTGGAAATGTATCATTTTATGGTAATATAATAAATGTAGATAAAAGAGTATTAATACCAAGATTTGAAACAGAAGAATTAGTTGAAAAAACAGTTGAATATATAAAAAAAAATAATTACACAAGTATTGTTGATATAGGAACTGGATCAGGATGTATAGCAATAACACTCAAAAAAATGTTTCCAAATATAAAAGTAGATGCTGTAGATATAAGCATTGATGCTTTATCACTAGCAAAATTAAATGCTAAAGAAAACAATGTAAATATTAATTTTTATAATGGAAATTTACTAGAACCATTAAAAGAAAAATATGATGTCATAATATCTAATCCACCATATATTGCATATGATGAAGAAATAATGGAAATAGTAAAAAAAAATGAACCACATATAGCATTATATGCACCAAATAATGGATTATATTACTATGAAGAAATAATAAAAAATGCCAAAAAATATTTAAATGAAAATGGTTTAATTGCATTTGAAATAGGATATAATCAAGCTGAAAGTATAAAAAAAATAGCATCAAAATATTTAGATAATTATACATTTGAAGTAAAAAAAGATATGACAGGTAAAGATAGAATGGTATTTATAAAATTAAAACACTAAAACATGTTTTAATTTTTTTTCATTTAAATATAAATAAAATTAATGACTTTTGTATTGAATTTTTTTTAAAAATATTATAAAATTAATATAGATAATAAAGGAATGTTGATAATATGAATAACATACATACATACATACTTGTATTACTAAATAATAATATAAATAATTTTTTTATTGATAATTATAATGGAGCAAGATTCTATAGAAAAATAATAGATACTGGTCCTTTGATATATAAATTAAATAATTATTTTAGAAAGGAATATATATGAATAAAAGAAAATTAATGATATCAGTTATAACTATAATAGGAATAATATGTATATTAGTAGGATCTATTGCTTATTATAGAGTAACTGTAAGTGGTAATATAAAAGGATCTACTGGTAATGCCGTATTTAATGTATCTGGATTTACAAATGAAAGTACAAAAGAAATAGTTTTAAAAGAAGGTAATTTAATACCTGGAGATAAAGGATCATTTACTTTAAGTTTAGATGCAACTAATTCAAATGTTGATATGTATGTAACATTATCAATAGATAAAGGAACATTACCTACAAATTTAAAGTTTTATACAACAAGTGATTATAAATCAGAATTACATAAATATTATGAATTTATGGATACATCTAATCAAAGTAAAGATATAACTATATATTGGTATTGGAATCCATATATAGATGATGAAGATGATAGTAGTTTTATAAATAATAATGATGTAACAGCTACTATAAAATTAGATGCAGTTCAGATAAGTGAATATGCTATGATGAAGAATGGTGCAAATTATGATACAAGTACTGAAGAATATATTGGAACAGAGTTTTGGAATGATACATATAGACCATATATAAGAATGATTAATTTTATAAATGATTTAAGCAATTTACCTGCTACATGTAATGAAGAAAACTTATGTTTTGATGCATCATATATTAGCTCACAATCAAAAAAAGTATATGCATATTTAATAGATAGTGGACTTGATTATACTGATAGTGAAAGTGTAAGCCATGATTTATACAATTTATATATAGTAAGTGAAGCACCAATATTCGCACCACCAGATTGTGCAGTTATGTTTTATAACTTTACCAATCTCATATCAATAAATTTTAATAATAATTTTAATACATCAAATGTAACAAATATGTTTGGCATGTTTGTTTTATGTCCATCCTTAACAAGTTTAGATTTAAGTAGTTTTAATACATCAAATGTAACAAATATGGGTAGTATGTTTTCTGGCTGTTCATCCTTAATAAGCTTGGATGTAAGTAGTTTTAATACAACAAGTGTAACAGATATGAATGGTATGTTTGGGCGGTGTGAATCCTTAACAAGTTTAGATTTAAGTAGTTTTAATACATCAAATGTAACAGATATGAGTTTTATGTTTATTGAATGTTCATCCTTAACAAGTTTAGATTTAAGTAATTTTAATACATCAAATGTAACAGATATGAGTTGGATGTTTTTTAGGTGTTCATCTTTAACAAGTTTAGATTTAAGTAGTTTTAATACTTCAAAAGTAACTACTATGGAAAATATGTTTAGAGAATGTTCATCCTTAACAAGTTTAGACTTGAGTAGTTTTAATACTTCAAAAGTAACTACTATGGAAAGTATGTTTTGTGATTGTTCATCCTTAATAAGTTTAGATTTAAGTAGTTTTAATACATCAAATGTAACTACTATGAAAACTATGTTTCATTATTGCTCATCCTTAACAACAACAATAAATATAATGAATACAGGTGTTACTAGTTATAATGGTATGTTTATAGGTGCTGCAACTAGTAATGGTGCTCAAATAACAGTTAATTATATAGCTGATGCATCAACTTTAGTAGATAATATGATTGCAACCAAATCAACTAATTCTAATGTTGTAAAAGGAGTACAATTATAGTAGAAAGTCTTGATATGACTTTCTTTAATTTTATATAAAAAAATGTAGAGGAAAAAAAATATATATGATACAATAAGTAACAAGGAGTATATACTGAAAGGAGTTTTACATTATGGAAGAAATGCAAAAATTATTACAAAAATTGAAATTTAGCCAATCTTATTTAGATGGAGGAAAACTATTACAAATAAGATGCAATAAGGAAAAAACAAACTTTGAATTTATAATTGAAGTAAATACAATAACTATAAAAAAATATAATGAATTTGTTAAAAGACTAAAAGGATATTACCCACTATACAATGTAAAAATAAATATGAATATATTAAATAAAAACCTAGAAAATGTTTTTTTTGAACTATATAATGAATATTTAAAAAGTGTAACATTAAATCAATATAAAGAATATGAAGTAAAAATAATAGAAAATGAAGTATATATTCAAGTAGCAAATGCATTCGAAAAAGAAACATTAGAAAAAATAATAAAAGAAATAAGTGAACAAATAAGACCATTAGGATATCATATAAAATCTAACATTTCCATTAACAATGAACTATCAAATAAAATAGAAGCTCAAATTAAAAGCGAACTATACATTGATCCAGCAAAATTTAATAAAATAGAAGAACCAAAAGAAGAAAAAGAATACAGTAAATTCCCAAAACGTGAACCACGTGATAAAACACTAGTCGTTGATGAAAGTGAAGAAGTAATAAAAGGAAGAATAATAGATGGAAATGTAACACTACTAAAAGATATCGAAGAAACAGACAAAGCTATAATTGAAGTTAAAATCTTCTCGACTGAAGTCATAACAACAAAAACTGATTTAAAAATAATAACATTAAAAATGACCGATGAAACAGATAGTATATATGGAAAAATATTTGTTCGCGAAGATAACGATTTAAATACCATAATGAAAGCAATAAACAATAAAACTTGGTATAAAATTAGTGGACAAGTAAAATATGATGAATATGCAAAAGAACTATCAATGCTAATAAGAGATATCAATATAAGTGATAGAAAAGACAAAACCAAAACTGACGATGCAACAGAAAAAAGAATCGAACTCCACGCCCATACAATGATGAGCCAAATGGACGGCGTAATAGATGAAGTTGCATTAGTAAAAACAGCCATGAAATATGGCCATAAAGCCCTTGCAATAACAGACCATGATTCATGCCAAGCATTCCCACATGTATATTCTGAAATATGTAAATATAATGATAATTTAGAAGCACCATTAAAAGCTCAAATAAAAGAATTAGAATCACTTGAAAACAAAGATGAAGAAACATTAAATAAAATAGAAGAATTAAAAGCCCAAAAAGAAAATTTACCATACTTCAAAGGATTATACGGCGTTGAACTTGAAATGACAGATGATAATTTAAACATCATATATAATCCAAAAGATATAAGCACAGACGATTTAACATACGTTGTATTCGATACCGAAACAACAGGATTTAATCCAGGATTACACGATCAAATGATTGAAATAGGCGCCGTTAAAATGTATAAAGGTGAAGTAATAGAAAGATTTGACGAATTAATCAATCCCGGAAGAAAACTTGATGCCGTCATAACCAATTTAACAGGAATAACAGATAGTAAACTAGAAAATGCCGATAACGAAGAAAATGTAACCAAAAGATTTAAAAATTGGATCGGCGATCTACCATTAGTAGCGCACAATGCAACATTTGATAAAAACATGCTAGATATGGCATATTATAAATATAATTTAGGAAAACTAGAAAATCCCGTAATCGATACATTAATGCTATCAAGAGTAATTAATACCGATTTAAAAAGACATAGCCTAACAGCATTATCTAAACACTATGGTATGAACTTTGCTGAAGAAGACGATGAAGAAAATGAAACAAATGAAAATTTAGGCGCTACAATAGTAACAAACGTAAATGAAGTAATAGTAAATGATAAAAGTATATATGATAAAGAAAAAGAAGAATTAAATATTTACAGTACTGAAGAAGAAACAAAAGTAAAAATTAAAGTAGAATTTAAAGACAATACATCAAAAGAAATTGAAACTGAAATTAAACCAGGAATTAACACAATCAACATTGAAAATAAAAATAATCAACTTGTAGTTACCATAAACAAAATAAGAAGTCACCACAGAGCAGACTACGACGCTGAAAATACCGGATATATCTTTGTCAAAATGCTAGAGCAAATAAAAGGAATAAAAAATTTAACCGACTTTCTAAATCCTGGATACATAGAACGTTTATCAGGAATTGAACCAGTTAAATATATGACCGATTATGATAATATTCCCAAACAAACAAGAAGTGAAGAATTAACAAATATCAATCAAAAAACAAAACACATTACATTAATCGCTCAAAATAGAGAAGGACTAAAAAATATCTTTAAATTAATATCATTTGCTAACACCGGTTTTATTGCCAAAACATCAAGAATACCAAGAAGAATAGTAAATCAAAATCGAAATAATGTCTTAATCGGAAGTGCATGCCTAAACGGAGAAATATTTGATATTGCCCTAACAAGAAATGAAGAAGATTTAAAAAATGCTATGCAATTTTATGATTACATCGAAGTCCAACCACCAGCTAATTATATGCACCTAGTAAAAAGCCATGATGTATCTAATTATGATGAACTTATATATGCACTAAACAAAATAATCAAATGTGCCAAAGAAATAGGGAAATTAGTATGCGCAACAAGTGATGCCCATACATTAAACAAGGAAGATAAAATATATAGAGAAATAATTATAAATCAAAATGTACCAGGAAAAGGAAGACATGCCCTAGCTAGATATTTAAAAAAAGATAATAAAGGCCAAAACAAAAATATTGAAATAATAAACAATATAATCAAAAACTCAATAGATATGTATGGCTATGAATTAGACAAAGTAACAATCAATACACTAAAAATAATATGCATGTTAGATAACATAAAAGAAATATCTAGTGATTTCGACACAATCTGTGACTTATACACAATAAGTAAAGAAGATCTAATAAAACTAGGAAAAGACTTTGAAAAAAATAAAAGAGAGCAAATCCATGATGCAATAAGAACATTAACCAGTCAAAAAGCAATAATCGAAAATAAAGGCGAATATCATATAAATACAAAACTAAAAGTAGAAGAAACAAAAGAAGAACCACATATACCAGATGAATTCTTTAGAACAACAAATGAAATGCTAGAAGAATTTTCATTTCTAGATGAAAAAATAAGAAAAGAAATAGTAATAGAAAATCCTATAAAAGTAGCCGATAAAGTAGAAAGAAATATTGAAGTAATAATCGCAACAGATAAACCATTTTCGCCAATAATCGAAGATTCCGAAAAAACAACAAGAGATATGGTTTACAATAAAGCCTATAGCATATATGGTAACCCATTACCAGAAAACATTGAAAAAAGAATCGAAGATGAACTAAGAGGAATTATAGGCGGTGGCTTTGACGTTATCTATTTAATCGCCCAAAAACTAGTTAAACACTCAAATGACGATGGATATATAGTAGGATCCCGTGGCTCAGTAGGATCAAGCTTTGTAGCAACAATGATGGGAATAACGGAAGTTAATTCCTTACCAGCCCACTATGTATGCCCAAATTGTAAACATAGTATATTTGAAATAGACGGAAAACCACTAGGAGCCGATTATTCATCAGGATTTGATTTACCAGATATGAATTGTCCAAAATGCCAAACTTTAATGCATAAAGAAGGAAACGACATGCCATTTGCAACATTCCTAGGATTTAATGCAGATAAAGTACCAGATATAGATCTAAACTTCTCAGGCGATAATCAAGCATCAGCCCATGAATACACAAAAGTATTATTTGGAACAGACAATGTTTACCGTGCAGGAACAATAGGAACCGTAGCTGATAAAACAGCATTTGGATTTGTTCAAGGATTTTATGAAGATAAAATATATGATAATCTCAGAGTAGAAGCAAATAGCTATAACATAAAAGTTCCATCAAAAGATGAACTAAAAAAGAAAAAAATTATCAAATCAAACGTAAGAGTACCCGAAGTAGAAAGAATCGCCCTAGGCTGTACAGGCGTAAAAAGAACAACTGGTCAACACCCAGGAGGTATAGTAGTAGTACCAGGATATAAAGAAGTATTTGATTTTACACCATTTCAGTACCCAGCAGATGATCCAACAGTACCATGGCGAACAACCCACTTTGACTATCACGCAATTGATCAAGATCTATTAAAACTAGATATATTAGGTCACGATGATCCAACAGTATTAAGATTACTTCAAGATTTATCAAAAGAAGAAGTAAGAAAAAATAAAGAAGGATTAGAAACATTTATTGACATAACCGATTTACCAAAAGATGAAAACGGTAACATAGATGTAACTAAAGTACCACTCGGAGATAAAGCAACCATGGAAATATTTTCAGGACCTGAAGTACTCGGCGTAACTAAAGAACAAATTATGTGTGAAACAGGAACCCTTGGAATACCAGAATTTGGAACAAAATTTGTAATTCAAATGTTAGTAGACACAAAACCAAAAACATTTGCCGAATTAATAAAAATATCAGGTTTGTCACACGGAACAGATGTATGGCTTGGAAATGCTCAAGAATTAATAAAAAATAATATTGTACCATTTAAAGAAGTAATCGGATGTCGTGATGATATAATGGTCTATTTAAGATATCATGGTATGAAAGATTTAGATGCATTTAAAATCATGGAATTTGTTCGTAAAGGAAAAGCATCAAAAGAACCAGACAAATGGATTGATTTTAAAAATAAAATGAAAGAAGCAGGTATTGAAGAATGGTTTATCGATTCATGTAACAAAATAAAATACATGTTCCCAAAAGCCCACGCAACAGCATATGTAACAAGTGCATTTAGAATAGCATGGTATAAAGTCCATTATCCAATTCTCTATTATTGCGCCTATATGTCTATAAGATGCGCTGATTTTGATGTTGAAGCCATGGTAAATGGCTATAATGCAATCAAAAATAAAATTCTTGACATCAGTGAAAAAGGTAGTAGCGCAACTAACAAAGAATCTAACGTTTATGATGTCTTACAAATTGCATTAGAAGCATCAGCAAGAGGAATTAAATTCGCCCAAATAGACATCGAAAAATCCGATTCAAAATACTTTAAGATTCTAGATAAAAATACTCTACTATTACCCTTTAGATGTCTTGATGGACTAGGAGATTCAGTTGCTCAAAAAATAGTTATTGAAAGAGAAAAGAAACCATTTTATTCAATTGAAGATTTGCAAAAAAGAGGTGGCGTTTCTAAAACACTAATCGAAAAAATGCGTGAACTTAAAGTTTTAGATAACTTGGATGAATCCAATCAATTGAGTCTCTTTTAAAAATAATACACAAAAAAATATACTAAAAGCTACATAAAACTTTTAGTATATTTTTGTAAAACAATTGAAAAACAATAAAATATAGAGTATAATCTCTATGAGGAGGCTTAAATGAAAGATGAGATAAATAAAAGAAAAATTAATAATTTATTAACTCAAGGAAATAGATTATTAAAACTATTATATATAATGCTTATAATAATAACAATATATATAGTAACACTAATAGGTGATAAATTACAAATTATGCCATTTGTAGGTAAAATGCTAAGCATATTATCACCATTATTCATTGGATTAGTACTTGCATGGCTATTCAATCCATTAATTACATGGATGCAAAAACATAAAATAAAAAGAGTATTTGGCTCATTAATAGTATTTATTGTTTTAATAGGCTTATTAGCATTAATGCTAGTTGAAATAGTACCAGTAATCATAGAACAAGTTCAAACAATAAATTTTGGCAAAGTAACATCTGATGTTCTAAATTGGATAAATAATTTTACAATTGAAGGAATTGATCTAACATCAACAAAAGAGGCAATTATAAAACAAATAACAGAATTTGCATCTGAATTTGATGCATCATCAATCATATCATGGATAACAACAGTAGTATCAAAAATTATATCAGGACTTGGAACATTTTGGCTTGGCTTGATGGTAGGATTCTTCTTATTAATTAAATTTAATGAAACACCAGCAAATCTAAAATCGATAATACCAACAAAATACAGAAAAGAAATATGGGGACTACTATCAAGAATAAACTATATTTTAAATAAATTTATAAGAGGTACACTATATTCATCATTAGTAATATTTGGTGCAACATTTATAGGATTACTAATACTTAAAGTTCCAGCAGCAATAATACTTGCAATTTTCTGCGCAGTAACAAATGTAATACCATATATAGGACCATATATAGGAGCAATACCAGCAATAATAATAGGATTTACAGTAAGTCCATTAACAGGAATACTTGTAATCGTCGTATTATCAGTAATACAAACAATTGAAGGAAATATATTATCACCAATAATAATGGGAAAAACAGTAAAACTAAGCCCTGTAACAATATTAGTAGGACTATTAGTATTTAGCCATTTCCTAGGAATGCTAGGAATGATAATCGCAACACCAATAATTGCAGTAATTAAAGAAATAATCTTATTTTATAATGAAAAATATAAGTTTTTCACAACCGAAAAAATGGAGGCAAAAGTATGAATCTCGAAGAAAAAAATCCTTTTATCTTCATTATCTGTGGAAAAGCACGACATGGAAAAGACACAGTCGCCCAAATGATAAGAAATTCTTATGAAAATATAGGATTAAACACAATAAATCTTCAGTATAGTACGCCAATAAAAGAATATGCAAAAAAAATAAGTTCTTGGGATGGAAGTGAAGAAACCAAACCAAGAGAGTTATTGCAAATACTAGGAACAGAACTAATAAGACAAAAAATTGATTTTCTATTTTTTGTAAAAAGAATGATATCCGACATCAAAGTATATTCGTATTTTTATGACATAATAACTATAAGTGATGCTAGAGCAAAAGTAGAATTAGACATACCAAGACAAGAATTAAAAAACGTTATTGTAATAAATGTTTATAGACCATCACTAGAAACAACACTTACATCAAATGAGCAAAAACATTATACTGAAACTGATTTAGATGATTATAATAATTTTGATTATAAAATTATTAATGATGGAACCTTGGAAGAATTAGAAGAAAAAGTAAATATTATTATAGAAGACATAAAAAGGCGATTTTAACAGGAGGAATTATGAACAAAAAAAAATTATTTAATACAATATTAATAACATTATTAATATTCATAGGTCTTACATGGATCGTTAAAACTGGAAGTTATACAAATGGAACATATACAGAAGGAAGCCTTGAACCTTTAGGAATATTCGATATCTTTTACATACCACTACAAACATTTCAAACATATGTTCAATATGGTGTATATCTACTTGTAGTAGGAGGATTCTATGGAATACTAAAGAAAACAGGAGCATATAAAACATTAATAGAAAAAACTGCACAAAAGCAAAATAAAACAATATTTATGATAATAACAGTAATTATATTTTCTGTTTTATCATCATTATTAGGAATACAAATGGGATTATTTGTATTAGTACCATTTTTTAAAGACGCTTTAATAGAAATGGGATACGAAAAGAAAAATGCTATGCTAGCAACAATAGGCGCGATATTTGTTGGTATAATTGGTTCAACATTAGCATTTGATATTAATGGATACATAAACTATTTCTATAATGTAGGTTACAATTCATTATTATTAGCAAAAATATTAATTTTAGTATTAATAATTATACTATTAATAATATACATTAAAAAAACAAATAAAGAATTTAATCAAAAAGAATATGAAAAATCATCAAATGTAAAAACACTACCAGCAATCGTAATATCATTAATAGCAATAATTGTTGGATTTATAGGAATGTATAGTTGGTCATATGCACATAAAATAGAAATATTTAATAATTTGCACAATTCAATTAGTGAAATAAAAATAGGTGATTTTTCAATAGTTTCAGGAATTTTAGGTCAAAATGCAATTGCTTTAGGAATGTGGTCAGAATTAGAATTTGCCGCACTACTACTAATTGCATCATTAATAATTTCATGGATATACAACTTAAAAGCCAAAGAAATATATGAAGGATTTGTAGACGGCGCAAAAGAATTATTACCAATGTCTATATTTGTAACACTTTCATTCGTAGTATTAATGCCACTTTATTCAAGTCAAACAGGACAATCAATATTCTATACAATATTAGATAAAATAATATCATTATCTAAAACAGTAAGTGTAATACCAATGACATTATTATCAAGTATAGGAACATTCTTATATGGTCAATTTATATATTTATCAAGTGACTTAAGCACAGCTTTACAAACAGCATACACAGCTAGTGAAACTTATCCACTTATGACACTAATAATGCAAACAATATATGGATTAACATTATTTGTAACACCAACAAGTATGTTATTATTAGGAGGATTATCATATTTTGATATAAATTATAAAGAATGGATTAAACATATATTAAAATTTGTATTAATCGCATTAGTAATATTAGTTGTTACATTTTTAATAATTGGTTGGGTTATATAACCCAACCTTTAAAAACTACGGAAGGTGAAAAAATGTTTGAAAATAAAAAAATATTTGTTTTTGGAATGGCCAGAAGTGGATATGAAGTATCAAAACTTTTAGCGCACTATAACAATGAAATAGTATTAGTTGACAAAAAAGAACAAGAACAAGAAAAAATAAAAGAATTGGAAAATCTAAACATCAAAGTTTATATTGATGAAGATGCATCAAAATACTTGGATGAAACATTTGATTACGTAATCAAAAATCCAGGAATCAGCAATGAAAATGAATTAGTAAAAAAAGCTGAAAACTTAGGAATAAGTGTTATAAATGAAATAGAAGTTGCTTATCACTTTTTACCAAAAGTAAAATTAATATGCGTAACTGGATCAAATGGTAAAACAACAACAACAACAATAATCTATAACATGATAAAAAGGTATACAAGTAATGTTCACATGTGTGGAAATATGGGAATACCACTATCAAAAATGATTAAAGATATTAAAGAAAATGACATTTTAGTAATGGAAATATCATCCCAACAATTAAACAATTTTAAAGACTTTAAACCAGATATAGCCGTTCTTACAAATCTAATTCCAGCACATATTGATTTTTTTGGCAACTACGAAAATTATAAAAGCATCAAAAAAAGAATATTTAAAAATTTTGATGACAAATCTCTAGCAATATTAAATCTAGAAAATGAAGATGTCGTAGAATTAACAAAAGATATAAAAGGAAGAAAAGAATATTTCTCATCTAAAAAGAAAACAGATTGTTACTATGAAAATAATGCATTATATTATAAAAATGAGAAAGTAATTGAAACAAAAGATATATTGGTTAAAGGAATGCATAACTATGAAAATATAATGTGTGCTATTATGGTAATGAAAGAATTAGGAATAAGTAATCAAATAATATGTGATGAATTAAAAGAATTTAAAGGAGTAGAACATAGAATAGAATTTGTAAAAGAATTGAATAACAGAAAATTCTACAATGATTCAAAAGCTACAAACACTGTATCAACTAAAATCGCACTTGATTCATTTAATACACCAACAATATTAATAATGGGTGGATTAGATAGAGGACATTCATTTGCGGAATTAGACGATCACTTAAAACATGTAAAACACATCATTTGCTATGGTCAAACAAAAGAAAGAATAAAAGCATGGTCAAAAATAGACTGTAAAGTAGTAGAAAATTTAGAAGAAGCAACAAAAAAAGCCTATGAATTATCACAGCCAGGTGATACAATATTATTAAGTCCAGCATGTGCTTCTTGGGATCAATTTAATAGCTTTGAAGAACGTGGGACACTATTTAAAGAAGTCATAAATAAACTATAGGAGGAAATATGTCAAAAATAAAAAATATAATTGCTCGTGAAATACTTGATTCAAGAGGAAATCCAACAGTAGAAGTAGATGTTTATCTAGAAAGTGGAATAATGGGCAGAGCAGCTGTACCAAGTGGTGCTTCAACAGGAATGCGTGAAGCATTAGAACTACGCGACAAAGATAATAGATACCTTGGAAAAGGAGTTGGGAAAGCAGTAAACAATGTAAATACTATCATTAAACCAGCATTAATAGGAAAAGATGCCCTAAATCAAAAAGCAATAGATGCTATATTAATTGATTTAGACGGAACAGAAAATAAATCTAACTTAGGCGCAAATGCCATACTAGGTGTATCAATGGCTACAATGAAAGCAGCAGCTAACTATAAAGGAGAACCAGTATATAAATATATTGGTAATGGAAAAACTTTGCCAAGACCAATGATGAATATAATGAACGGTGGAGCACATGCTGATAATAATCTTGATTTCCAAGAATTCATGATTATACCAGAAGCAAATTGCATCAAAGAAAGAATCAGAATTGGTGCTGAAGTATTTCACAATTTAAAAGCTATATTAAAATCAAAAGGATACACTACAGCAGTTGGAGATGAAGGCGGATTTGCTCCAAATCTAAAAAATACCAAAGAAGCCCTAGATTTAATAATTGAAGCAATTACTAAAGCTGGGTACAAACCAGGAATTGATGTAAATATTGGTCTAGACGTAGCAGCAAGTGAATTTTATGAAGATGGTTTATATGAAGTAGAAGGAAAAAAGTTAACAACAAATCAATTAATAGATATGTATGTTGATTTAGTAAATAATTATCCTATTATTTCAATAGAAGATCCAGTAGATGAAAATGATTGGGTAGGATTTAGAACAATAACAGAAAAATTAGGTGACAAAGTACAATTAGTAGGTGATGACTTATTTGTAACAAACGCTAAATATTTACAAATGGGAATTGATAATCATGCAGGCAATGCTATTTTAATAAAAGTAAATCAAATCGGAACCATATCGGAAACAATTGAAACAATTAATCTAGCAAAGAAAAATGGTTATAAAACAGTTATTTCACACAGAAGTGGTGAAACAGAAGACACAACAATAGCAGATTTAGCAGTTGGTCTAGATTTAGGACAAATCAAAACTGGATCAATGTCAAGAACAGATAGAATGTGCAAATATAATCAACTAATCAGAATCGAAGAAGAACTTGAAAAATAGTTCTTTTTATTGACATTAATGTGTAGTATAATAATTTTGGAGGAAAAAAGATGTATAAAAATAATAAAGCAATAATTGCAAAAGCAGATGATTTTATAGAATTAAATTTAAAAATGTTAAATAGACACGGAATAATAACCGGAGCAACCGGAACAGGTAAAACAATCACTCTAAAAGTAATAGCTGAAACATTATCAAATGCCGGAATTCCTACCATTTTAACAGATGTTAAAGGTGATTTATCAGGCTGCGCTATCAAAGGTGAAATAAATGAATCATTAAATAAAAGATTAAATAAATTAGGCATAGAAGAATTTGAAACAAGTAGTTTTCCTGTAAGATTTTGGGATGTATTTGGTAAAAATGGTCATCCAATAAGAGTAACAATATCTGATATGGGACCAGCATTACTATCAAGAATACTTAATTTAAGTGAAGCAGGCGAAGGAATATTAAATATTGCTTTTAAAATAGCAGATGATGAGAAATTAGAACTAATTGATTTTAAAGACTTAAAATCAATGCTAATGTATATATCAGAGTATTCTAAAGAATTACAAAATAAATACGGTAATATCGCTAAAACATCCATTAATACAATTTTAAGAAAATTACTCGCACTTGAAAATGATAATGGTGAAATGTTTTTTGGCGAACCAAATCTTGATATTAAAGATTTATTAAAAGTAGGTGAGGAAACTAATCGCGGATATATAAATATAATAGAAACTAAAGAATTAATAAAAAATCCAACGCTATATGCAACATTCCTTGTTTGGCTATTATCATCATTTTATGAGAACTTAAAAGAAGTAGGCGATCTAGAAAAACCAAAAGCAGTCCTATTTTTAGACGAAGCCCACTTAATATTTGACGAAATGAATAATGAAATAATCAAAAAAATAACTCAAATAATTAAACTTATTAGATCTAAAGGAATCGGTGTATTCTTTATATCTCAATTACCAAATGATATACCTGATGAAATACTAAATCAATTAGGAAATCGTATTCAACATTGCTTAAGAGCTTATACACCTAAAGAAATTAAAGCAGTTAAAATTGCCTCAGAATCATTTAGAGAAAATCCAAAATTTAAAACTGAAGATGCAATACTTGAACTATCAACAGGTGAAGCTTTAGTATCACTCATAGATGAAGATGGAAAACCAAGTATTGTTCAAAAAGCTATGATTCTACCACCACAAAGTATGATTGGTGAAATGAAAGAAGAAAAAATGCATGAAATAATAGCAAACGGAATAATGGAAAGTAAATATCGAAATTTAATAGACACAAGAAGTGCATATGAAAAAATAAATGAATTTAATAATCAAAAACAAGAAGAAAAAAAAGAAACAAAAAAAGAAACACCAAAAGTTAAGCAATCAAAAAAACAAGAAAACGAAATAACTAAAGGCCTAAAAAAAATGACTAATTCAGCTTTAACTTCTATAGGAAGGCAATTAGGTAATGCTATTATGAGAGGAATACTCGGAACAAAGAAAAAATAAAGATCCATTATATGGATCTTTTTACATCATTTGATATGAAGTATTACTATAATTGTTAGTAAAAGTTGTATCGTTTAAAGAAGACTCAAGCTTACTAACTCTTCTTTCAAGATTATTTATTCTTTCCTCTAAGCTATTAGTATTATTTGAAGCCTGAGTATCAAAAGATGAACCTGGCATACCAGGATACATTCCAGGCATCATAGGCCATCCACCTTGCATCATAGGCACTCCACCTTGCATCATAGGCCCTGCAGAATAAGGACAAGCACGATCTTTACGCATATTTCCTCCATTTCTAATTAATTATATGCATTTTTATAAAAAATGTGTTATATTTATATAGGTGATTTAAATGCGATTAAAAAATAATCCAAAAGCAAAAGAAATAGTTGAAAATTCAAAATATTTAACAACAGAAATAAATTTTAATAATCAAAACAATACCTGCTTAGAAATAGGAACAGGAAAATGTGATTTCATAATAGGAATGGCAAATAAATATCCAAATATTAATTTTATCGGAATTGAAAAATATGCAAGTGTCTTAGTAAATGGAATCAAAAAAATTGAAAATTTAGAAATACCTAATTTAAAGTTAATATTAGCAGATGCAAGTAATGTTGACCAAATACTAAATAAACAAATTGACACACTATATTTAAATTTTAGTGATCCATGGCCCAAAAAAAGACATGCCAAAAGACGTTTGACAAGCCCCATCTTTTTAGATAAATATGATCGAATATTTAAAAATAAACCACACATAATATTAAAAACAGACAATAAAACCTTATTTGAATATTCAATAGTATCATTAAGTAGTCACGGCTACACAATAAATGAAGTATCTCTAGATTATAATGATGAAAACAACATTCTAACAGAATATGAAAAAAAATTCAGAGAAAAAGGAATGCCAATATATCATTTAGACGCAACACTTGACAGAAAATTTACTGTAAAGGAAAAATAATCTTTTTAAAACTAATAATATTTGGTATAATATATATGAGTGAGATTATGAAAAAAATTTGGATTTTTTTATTGATAATACTATGCACAGGCTGTACCATAGTACGTATTGATACTGAAAGTATTGATAATATTACATCAGTAGTTTTATCAAAAGACAATAAATTATATAATCGTGTTGGCAAAGGATATAAATATTATCTTCCTAGAGGCTCGTCATACATAGATAATAATGGATTCAATGAAAAATTATACTCAGATGGTAATTATTACTATTTGTTTGTAGATGCTGTAAGCTATTACTACAAAAAAAACATCATCTGCAATTTTGATAGCGATACATATTATAAAAAAGAAATCGGAAAAGAAAAGAAAGGTTGCTTGCAAATAACCAAACAAAAAGATGAATATCTTATCCGCTTTTCATATAACTATGCAAGAATAGAAGCTTTAGTGTCAAAAAATGATTTGAATCAAGCTGTACTAGATGCATCATATATACTATCAACAGTAAAGTTTAATGATACAATAATAAAAACATTAATAGATGAAAATTATTATACAAGCACAGAAAAAGTATATGACGCTTTTACATCCAACAGTGAAATAGATAATTTTTATCGGACAAGTGAAGAAAATATTGGTAAGGTAGGTGAATAAATGGGATTATTTGGAAAAATAAGGGACATGCTAACATATGAAGATGATAGTGAAGAAGTAGAACCAGTCAAAAAAGAAGTATCGACAGTTTCTATACCAGCACCACTTCCAGAAAAGGAAAAAATTGATTTTAAAGTTGAAGAAAAAAATATTGAAGAAGAAAAAGAAAGAATAAAAAAAGAAGAAAAACCATCATTTACAATATTTACGGATTCTGATTTTAATACATTTGCAAAAGAAAAGAAAACAGAAGAAAAAAAACCATATCAGAGTAAAGAAGAAATACATAAATTTAAGCCATCACCAATTATAAGCCCAGTATATGGAATTTTAAAAGATGATGTAAAAAAAGAAGAACCAATAAGCACATTGAGCAAAATACAAGACGTAACAATAGATGACGTAAGAAAAAAAGCATTTGGTACTCTCGAAGATGATGTGGAAACAAACCTCTTTACAACCAAAGAATTAACACTGGAAACTAACACCAAAAGTGATATATTTGATGAAGTTGATGAAGCCATAAAAGAAAGAGACACCAAAGAAAAAATAAGCGATGATAGTGATAAAGCCATTAACGAAAATGATTTATTTAACCTAATAGATTCTATGTATGAAAGGAAAGATGACTAATGGAAGCAATGAAAGTAGCAATGCCTGTCATAATTTATGTTTTACTTGCTATACTTATAATAAGCCTTATAGTTTTAGTAATAAGACTAATTGTAGTTTTAGATAGCGCCAATAAACTAGTTAAAAATTTAGAAGATAAAGTAAATAAATTTAATGGTGCATTTAAAGCTATTGATTCAGCATGTGAAGCACTATCGTTTGCCGGAAGCAAATTTAGTGCATTTGTTACAAATACAATATCAAAATTAATAAGAAAGGATGAGGAAAATGAGTAAAAAAGGATTTTTGTGGGGAGCAGCACTAGGATTAGGAGCCGGAATGCTATTCGCTCCAAAAAAAGGTAGTGAAACTAGAAAAGAATTAAAAATAAAATTAGATGAAATGCTTGTAAAATTAAAAGAAGTTGACTACGATGAAGTACGTGAAAATATCGAAGTAAAAATATATGAAATAAAAAATGAACTAAGAGATTTAGACAAAGAAAAAGTACTTGATATAGCAAAAAAGAAAGCAGCAGACTTACAAAAAATGAGTTCTGAACTAGTTAATTATGCAGTTGAAAAAGGAACACCAATATTACAAAAATCAGCAGATTCTATAAAAGAAAAAGTGATAAAAGTGTCAAAAGAAGTAATTGAAAAACTAGAAAAAGAAACACCAAAACCAAAAAAGGAATCATAAGATTCTTTTTTTACACAAAAAAACAAAATTCTTGCACTTTTATGTTGCAATATTAAAAAAAACATGTATAATTAGATATGTACTTGCCCTTGGATAAAAGAATTCCTTGACTTTTTTCTAAGAACAAGCGAATTATAATATGAAAGGAGAATTTATGGCATTAAGTAAAGAAACAAAAAATGCAATCGTTAAGAAATATGCAAGAAGTGAAGGCGATACAGGATCTGCTGAAGTACAAATTGCAATATTAACAAATGAAATAAACGCCTTAACAGAGCATTTAAAAGAACATAGTCATGATTATCATTCACGTCGTGGATTATATAAGAAAGTCGGACAAAGAAAAAGTCTATTAAATTACTTATATAAGACAGATGTAACAAGATATCGTGAACTAATCAAAAATTTAGGATTAAGAAAGTAAGCACTCTTTTTTTGAGTGCTTTTAATTTTTAGGAGGAATAAAATGAAAAAAGTATTTGAATTAGATTTTTATGGAAGAAACATAAAAGTCGAAATAGGGGAATATGCAAAACAAACAAATGGATCATGTCTTGTAAGATATGGTGATACAGCGGTAATAACAGCAGCCGTAATGAGTAAAAATGCGATAACAGCAGACTTCTTTCCACTAACAGTTTTATATCAAGAAAGACTATATTCAGTAGGAAAAATACCAGGTGGATTTATAAAAAGAGAAGGTAAACCAACAGAAGCCGCAACACTAGCATCGAGATTGATAGATAGACCATTAAGACCACTATTTGCCGAAGGATTTAGAAATGAAGTGCAAGTAATAAGTACCGTTCTATCAGTTGACCAAGATAATTCGCCAGAAATGACAGCGATGCTAGGATCAAGTATAGCATTATCAATATCTGATATACCATTTGAAGGACCAATAGCAGGAGTTGTCGTGGGAAGAATCGATGGTAAATTCATAATAAATCCGACAAGTGAAGAACTAGAAAAAACAGATATTACACTTACAGTAGCCGGAACCAAAGATGCAATCAACATGGTAGAAGCAGGATGTCATGAAGTAAGTGAAGAAGACATGGTCGAAGCTCTAATGTTTGGTCATGAAGCAATAAAAAAATTAATTGCCTTTGAGGAAGAAATAGTAAAAGAAGTAGGAAAAGAAAAAATTGAAGTCCAATTAGCAAAATTTGATGAAGAATTGGAAAACAAAGTAAGATTATTTGCATCACCAAAAATGAAAGAAGCAATTCAAATTAAAGAAAAATTAGAAAAATATGCAGCTATAGATAAAGTAAAAGAAGATACAATTAATTATATAAATGAAGAATATAAAGAAAATGAAAATCTTGAAACTTTTGTATCTGATGCCTCAAAAATCGTTGATCTAATCGAAGGCGAAGAAGTAAGAAACATGATAACAATAGATAAAATAAGACCAGATGGAAGACAAATGGATGAAATAAGACCATTATCATGTGATATCGATTTACTTGCTAGAACCCACGGATCAGCAATATTTACAAGAGGACAAACACAAGTACTAGCAACAACAACACTAGGAGCATTAGGCGAACATCAAATATTAGATGGACTTGGAATAGAAGAAGAAAAACGCTTTATGCTTCACTATAACTTCCCAGCATTCTCTGTAGGTGAAACTGGTAGATATGGATCACCAGGTAGAAGAGAAATAGGACATGGAGCACTAGGTGAAAGAGCATTATTACAAGTTATGCCATCTGAAGAAGAATTTCCATACACAGTACGTGTCGTAACAGAAGTTCTTGAATCAAACGGATCATCAAGTCAAGCATCAATATGTTCAGGCTGTCTATCATTAATGGCAGCCGGTGTACCAATAAAAGCTCCAGTAGCAGGAATAGCAATGGGATTAATAACCAAAGATGATAAATACACAATATTAACAGATATTCAGGGTTTAGAAGATCATATGGGTGATATGGATTTCAAAGTAGCAGGAACAAGAAAAGGTATCTGCGCATTACAAATGGATATAAAAATAAAAGGTGTTACAAAAGATATTTTAAAAGAAGCATTAGCGCAAGCTAAAAAAGCAAGAATGCAAATACTAGACGTTATGGCTTCAAAAATAGCAGAACCAAGAAAAGAATTATCTGAATATGCACCAAAAATAGAAACATTTACTATTAATCCTGAAAAAATTAAAGATGTAATTGGCCGTGGTGGTGAGATGATTACTAAAATTATATTAGAAGCAAGCAATGTAAAAACAGTTAATGATAAAGATGCTGTAAAAGTAGATCTAGAAGATGATGGAAGAGTAATAATTTATCACAACGATAGAAATGTAATTGCCAAAACTAAAGAAATGATTGAAGCAGTAGTAAGAGAAGTAGAAGAAAATGTAATCTATGATGCTAAAGTTGTAAAAGTCGAAGACTTTGGATGCTTTGCAGAATTATGGCCAGGATGTGAAGGATTAATTCACGTATCACAATTAGCGCTTGAACACATAAATAAACCAAGTGACGTTGTAAAAGTAGGCGATATAATTAAAGTTAAATCAATGGGATATGACAAAAAAGGAAGACTAAACCTATCACACAAAGAAGTATTAAAAGAAGAAACATCGAAATAATGATGTTTCTTTTTTTAAAAAAATGTATTTTTTTTGTGTAAAGTATATTGAAATAGTTTTTTGGATATGCTATTATATAGAAGATAGGAGGAATCATGAAAAAGAAAAATAAAAGTTTTAACGCTTTCTCTATAAGCGTAATAGCAATTCTATTAGTTGCTATATTAGGTACTGGCGTTTACGCATATTACCAAACTACTATTACAGGAACAGGAACTATGACAGCATTGAATTGGGAATTTACAGTAGATGGCGAAAAAACGACATTTAGTAAATCATTAGGAGATCTAAAACCAGGAAGCGCTGGAACATTTAACCTTGCTTTAGGCGCTACAAATTCTGGTGTAGATGTAGACTATGAAGTTGCAATTAAATATGCAACCAGCAGTGAAACAATTGAAAATTTAAAATTTTATACTGATCAAGAACATAAAAATGAAATTACATCAACAACAAAACTTACAGGAAATATTACAAAAGGTTCAAGCAAAACAGTAAACATTTATTATTACTGGCCATATGGTGATGCATCATCAGTTGCAGCAGATACAAGAGATGCTGGAAAAAGTGTAACTTTTGACATTACCGTAAACGGTAAACAAAAACAAGCTTAATAGAAAGGATAAAATAATATGAATAAATTATTTTCAAAAACATCAGGAATTGTAACTGTATGCCTATTAGTATTATTAGCAGGAGTTGGAACATATGCTTACTATGCTAGTACAGTAACTGGTACTGTTGCAGTTAATTCATTAGCATGGTCTTTTCAGGTAAATAATGAAGCAAGTACATTTACAGTATCATTGCCAAATGCTTATCCAGGAGCAACAGGAAGTATCCCTATTACTCTATCAGCAGTAGGTTCTGGAGTTGATGTAAGTTATAGTATTAATGCTACAATGACAGCAAATCCTAATGGCGAATTATTATTCTATAGTGATAGTGGACGTACAAAAGCTTTAACATTAGGAAATAATTGCTTAAGTGGTACAATAACAGCTGGAGAAACAAAAGATGCAACAATATACTATTCATGGCCATATGGTACAACTGCTAATAACAGTATGGCTGGAAAAACAACAACATTTACATTTACTGTAACTGGTAAACAAGTTAGTGCATAAACATAGATTTTTCTATGTTTTTTTCTATAAAAAAAGAATTTATTATAAAAATAAATCACCAAAAACTAAAAATACCAACTTGCATTATCAAACAAAAACTATATAATCAATTTTAGGTGATTTATGGAAATAAATGGAATAAAATTAGACAATGAACAATTAGGAGCAATATATGATGAAAGTAACTATCTATTAGTAGTAGCAGGAGCTGGATCAGGAAAAACATTAACGATATTAGGGAAAATATCTTACTTATTAAATATAAAAAAAATAAATCCAGAAGAAATAATCTGTATATCATTTACAAATGAAGCAACAAATAGTTTAAAAGAAAAATTAAAAAAATCTGATTTAAACATTAAGACATACACTTTTCACAAACTCGCACTTGAAATATTAAAAAATAAATATCAAATAGCTGATCCAAAAACACTAGAAAATATAATTAATATTTTTTTTAAAATAGATATTCTATATAATGAAAAAATGATGAATATTATATTAAAATATTTAAATCTAAAAACAAAAGAAGAATACTTACAATTTTATAAAAAATCTTACGAAAATATATTAGAATTAGAAAAACTAATAAATACATTTATAAAACTATTCAAATGCAATAATTATCACCTAGAAGATTACAATAAATTTTTAAAAAAATCGCAAAATATCTTTAATATAAAAAATTATAAAAAAGAAAAATATTTATTAATACTATGCCTTAATATTTACATAGAATATGAAACATATCTTAAAGAAAATAACGAAATTGACTTTGATGATATGCTAATAAAAGCAACACAAGAAGTAAAAGAAAACTATAAATCCAAAATAAAATATATTATAATTGATGAATATCAAGATACATCATTTATCCGTTTTAACTTAATCAAAAGTATAATTGAAAAAACCAATTCCAAATTAATGGTAGTAGGTGATGATTTCCAATCAATATATAGATTTACAGGATGTGACATAGAATTATTCACAAATTTTAATAAATACTTTAAAAATGCAAAAATAATGAAAATATCAAACACCTACAGAAATAGTGATGAACTAGTAAAAATTGCCGGAAATTTTATAATGAAAAACAAAAATCAAATAAAAAAAGATTTAAAATCAAAAAAACATATAAATAAACCAATCATAATAGTAAAATATAAAAGTAAAAGTGAATTAAAAAATCTAATAATAAAAATATATCAAAAAAACAAAAAAATTCTAATATTAAGCCGTAATAATAATGATATAAAAGATTATTTAGATAAAGATTTTATAATAAATCAAAACCAAATAATATATTTAAAAAATAAAAATATCAATATTAGCTATTTAACAATCCATAAATCAAAAGGATTAGAAGCAGACAATGTAATTATAATTAATCTATACAATAAAACTTTAGGATTTCCCAATAAAATGAAAGATGACAGATTATTAAGATTTGTAACAAAATCCAAAATAAACTATCCATATGATGAAGAAAGAAGATTATTTTATGTTGCATTAACAAGAACCAAAGAAAAAGTATACTTATTCACACCAATTAATTCGTCCATATTTGTAAATGAATTAATAGACGATTATAAACAGGAAATCGAAATAATATAACAATCCATCCACTTGACATTTTAATAGGGAACTTTTATAATTTAAATGCATAACAAATTGAGGTGAAAAAAATGTTTATCGATGAAGTATATATAGATGTAATTGCTGGCCATGGAGGTAACGGATGTATGGCCTTTAGAAGAGAAAAATACATTGAAATGGGTGGACCATATGGCGGTAATGGCGGAAAAGGAGCCGACATCATATTTAAAGCCGATGAAGGATTAAATACCCTAATTGATTTAAAATATCAAAAATTAATTAAAGGTGATAAAGGAGAAAATGGTCTAGGAAAAGGGCAAATGGGAAAAAGTGCAGAAGATAAAATTGTCCGAGTACCAGTAGGAACAATCGTAACCGACACAGAAACAAACGATATAATTGCCGATTTAACTGAAAATGGTGAAGAAGCAATCGTAGCGCTAGGCGGCCGTGGTGGTAGAGGCAACATCGCCCTTGCGACCCGTACAAATTCATGCCCATCATATGCTGAAAACGGTGAAGAAGGCGAAAAAAAGCACTTAAAAGTTGAATTAAAATTACTAGCAGACGTAGGTCTAGTAGGTATGCCAAGTGTTGGAAAATCCACAATAATATCAGTCATATCAGCAGCAAAACCCAAAATTGCCGCATATCATTTTACAACATTAAGTCCTAATCTAGGAGTAGTAAAAACAAATAATAACTCATTTGTAGTAGCCGATCTTCCAGGATTAATAGAAGGAGCTTCCAAAGGCGAGGGATTAGGCGATCAATTCTTAAAACACATATCAAGAACAAGAGTAATCGCCCATGTTGTAGATATATCAGGCTATGAAGGCAGAGACCCATATGATGATTATGTTAAAATCAATAAAGAATTAGAAGAATATGACAAATCTATGTTAGATAAACCAATGATTGTCATTGCCAATAAAGTAGATATAGACTTTAATAATAATCTAGAAAAATTCATAAAAAAAGTAAACGTTCCCGTTTACCCTATAAGTGCATCTACTAATAAAGGATTAGATAAAGTCATAAATGCTTTAGCAGATATGCTTTCTAAATTACCAAAAGAAAATATTAATAAAGAAGAAAGATTAGAAGGACATATACTATATAAATTTAAAAAAGAAGAACCATTTAAAATAGAAAAAATAGGTGAACATAAATTCCGCATAAGTGGTGAAAAAGTTGAAAGAATATTAAAAATGACAAAATTTCAAACAGAAGAATCAGTATTAAGATTTGAAAATAAACTAAGACATTTAGGAATTGATGAAGCTCTAATTAAAATGGGATGTGAAGAAGGAGATACAATCTATATCTTAGATTATGAATTTGATTTTAAAATATAATTAATATCATCAATAGTAGCATAGTAAGGAAATTCATAAGTATAATAAGCACTCTTACAAAATAAAATCTTATTTTTAGGAGTGTTTTTAATTTTTAAAATTTTATTATTTTTATCAGTAAAAACAACAACAATATTTTCCTTCATAAAAAAAGTATGAATACTTTTGCACCTCCTAAAACATAAACAAAAATCAATATTTTTTTTAAACATTAAACCAATTAATCTATCCCTAAAACTATCAGCAAATCTTAATTCCATACAATCACCAAGTATATTATATCACACACTTGACAAACGCAACAAAAAAATATAAAATGTTAGTAGAAGGTAGGTATATATGAATAAAAAAGGACAAGCATTAGTTGAATATTTACTTATAATTGCAGTAATAAGTGTACTTATTGTAAGCGTTTTGAAAATGTTTGGTGGTTATATTCAAGACTCAATGACTAAAACAGCCTGTGCACTTACTGATAAAGTATATGTTGAAGGAGATAAACCTGGCGAAGGAAAATGTGTAAGCGCAACAACACCATAAAAGAGGAAACTCTTTTTATTTGTAATATCTATTTAAAATACTAATATAATAAAGCTAATTAAGCTTTTTTTTTATAAAATAATTAATTAATAAAAAAACAAAATTAACATAAAAATATAATCACAAATTTTGCTAAAATACTATAAAGATATTGATAAAATAAAAGAAATTTGATATAATTATCAAAGAATAGGGGCACTGGTTATGATGAAGAATAATAAAGGACAAGCATTAATTGAATTCATACTAATATTACCAATCCTATTAATACTAACAATTGGTATTTTTGATTTATTTAACATACAAAATAAAAAATATGAACTAGCAAACGATTTAGATTATATAAGTGAATTATATATAAACAATAAAGAAAATGAAATAGCAGAATATTTAAATAAAAAAGAAATATTATTAACAATAGTACAAAATGGAAATTTCCTAGAACTAACATTAACCAAAAAAGTAAAACTAATAACCCCAGGATTAAACAAACTACTAGAAAATCCATTTACAATAACAGTAAAAAGAAGTGTATATGATGAATAAAAAAGGTCAAACACTAGTAATATTCATATTATTTTTGCCAATTATGGCATGTGTAATTTTAATGATAATAAATAAAAGTAACATGTATTATGACAAAAGAAACATGGAAAATGTAGCAAAAGAAGCAATAAATTATGGATTAAATAATATTGAAGAAGAAAATATTGAAAACAAAATAAAAGTATTTATTGAAAAAAATATAGAATGTGAAAAAGAAATAACAATAAATGACAAAGAAATAAAAATAACATTAAAAAAATCATCAAAAGAATTAAAAAAAATATTAGGGTACAACGAAATAAAAATAGCCTATAAAGGTTATATTGAAAATGAAAAAATAAAAATAGTAAAAGAATAGAGGTGGCGTATGGCAATAACAAAAGCAAAAATATTATCTGTAACATCAGTAAGAGGTGGAACAGGTAAAACAACAACTGCATTAAATCTAGCAGCAACATTAAGTTTAAAAAAATATAAAGTATTAGTAATAGATTTAGATTTATATGAAAGCGCCATTGGACCAGTATTAAATATAACAAATGATGAAAATATTTATACACTAGCAAGTGATATGTTAAATGGATATACCAAACCATTAAATGCATATATAACAAAATATAATAATTATATTGACTGTCTACTTTCACCAAACGATCCTAGAAGAGCATCAAGCATTTATTATAAAAATGTTGAAAACATTCTTGATAAATTAAAATCGCTTTATGATTACATAATAATTGACACAAATTACTTTATGAACGAATTAAATTTAAGCACATTAGATGCCAGTAATCTAATATTATATGTCATAGATAATGATATTGTATCACTAAAATCCATGCGATCAATTGTAACCATATATAAAGATATCGAAAAAACAAACTACAAAATATTAGTAAATAAATCTTTAAATAAAAATAAAGAAAATTATGATAACTTTGATCTAAATAATATATTAGGAACTAAAATAGATTATGTAATACCAAATAATTTTTATCAAAAAAATATATCAGAATATAGAAATAAAGGCCAAATACTTTTACTTGATAAATCAATAAGAAGAAACAACAAAAAAACATATGATATATTTAACCAAATCGTAAATGACTTAGATAAAGAGGTGCTTAAAATTGAAAAAATTAATTGATGCATTCGAAACAAAAAATGAACAAATTAGTTCACTTTCAAATGATTATGACACCTTTAAAAATAAAACCTTACTAAATGATTTGCGCAACAAAATTATCCAAAATGTTATCGATAAAAAAATGTCAGGAAGAGGAAGAGTAGATGAATACATAAAAACGGAAATCGACAAAACCGTAAAAAACTATGATCTAACTTCAAGCGAAATATCATATCTATATGACTTAATAGAAAATGAAATAACCGGAAACGGACCAATCACTGATTTATTAAAGGAAAATGAAGTAACTGAAATAATGGTTAACGGACCAAATGAAATATACATTGAAATGAACGGAAAACTACTAAAAGAAGAAAGTGTATCATTCATAAATGATGAACACATCATAAGAACAATTCAAAGAATGATACAACCAGTAGGAAGGACCATTGATAATAGTAATCCAATGGTAGATGCTAGATTAAAAGATGGATCAAGATTAAATGCCATTATCCCACCACTAGCAATAAATGGCCCCGTATTGACAATCCGTAAATTTAAAAAAAATCTAAAATCAATAGATGAACTATTAAGAACAGGAACCCTTACACCATATATGGCCAGATTTTTAGAAGCCGCTGTAAAAGCAAAACTAAACATACTCGTATGTGGAGGAACAGGATCTGGAAAAACAACCCTATTAAACGTTCTATCATCCTTTATAGACAGTAAAGAAAGAATAGTAACAATAGAAGACGCAGCTGAATTGAATCTATCACAAGAACACGTTGTATCCCTAGAAACAAAACCAGCAACATATGAAGGAGTCCATAACATAGGAATTCGTGAATTAGTAATAAATGCCCTTCGTATGCGCCCCGATCGAATAATCGTCGGTGAAGTTCGTGGAAAAGAAGCATTTGACATGTTACAAGCTATGAATACAGGTCATGATGGAAGTTTAACAACATTGCATGCCAATTCACCACAAGATGCATTAAACAGATTAGAAACAATGGTTCTAATGGCTGGAATGGAAATACCAATCAAAGCAATAAGAGAATATATTGAAAGCGCAATTGACCTAGTTGTAGACATAAATAGATTATCAGACGGAAAAAGAAAGATTGTAAGCATATCAGAAGTAGTTGGTTTCAAAGATGATGAAATCGCATTAAAAGAAATATTTGCCTTTAGGCAAAAAGGTGTCACTGATTTTGGTGGCGTCATAGGTGAATTTGTAGTATATAAAAGAATGCCAACTGTAATGAAAAAAATCAAATCCAAAGGAATAAAAGGAATAGAAGAAATCTTTGGATAAAAAGGAGGTACCAAAGTGGAAGAAAATAGTTTTAGTTTGTATGAAACAGAAAAACCAACAAATGAAAGCTTTACAGTAACTTTCACACCTGGTACCAATGTAAAAGAATACACAATAATACTATATAAAGACGGAAAAGAAAAACAAAAAAAAATAATCGAAACAAATCAAAAAACTGACATTTTTATTTCTGAAACTGGAACATATAATATAGAAGTAAATGTAAATAAAATTAATGGAGAAAAAGAAACCATAAAAAGTGGGACATATATTATAGACAAAGAAGCTCCAATTATTGAAACAGACAAAAACGTTATAACAATAAAACAAGGACAAACTTTTAATCCATTAGATTACATAAAAGTAACAGACAATATCGATAAAAATGTCGAAATTAAAACTACTTATGAAACAATCAATCTAGACCAAATAGGAACACAAACCATAACTTATGAAGCATATGATAGCGCTGGAAATAAGGAAACTAAAATTTTAATTGTAAACATTAAAAAAAATAATGACAATATATTAATGGTATATCAAGGATTACTAGGACTATTTTTAATATTTCTCGCATTTCTAACAATTTGGTATCAAAGAAAAAAAAGAAAATTTATTAGAGTAAGCAAATATTCAGTACAAGGAATAAAAACTGAACAAACTAGTTTAATGGATTATTTTATAAATATATATATGAAAATGTTAAAATTCATGGTTCAAATATTAAATAGTTCAACACTAATAAAAAAATATGGCGAAAAATATAACAAATACATTCCCCTATGTACTCTAAAAATAAGAAATGGTATAACCTTAATCGCCCACAAAATATATTTTGCAATACTGTTTACAATCATATGTGCTTTTTCAAAAACTTTATTAAATGATGTAATTAGTATAGAAGAAGGTATGTTACTATTTATAATCGGATATTTCTTATTAGATATAAAATATATAATATTATATAAAAAGTATCATGAAAAATTAGAAGATGATTTACTAGAATCTGTAATTGTAATGAATAATGCATTCAAAGTTGGAGCTAGTCCTGAACAAGCAATAAAAATAGTAAGTGAAGAAATGGCCGGAACAATGGCAAAAGAATACAAACAAATTTATTCTGAAATAAAATTTGGATTAAGTATCAACGATGCATTCAAACGCTTTAGTGAAAGACTTAATTTAGAAGAAGCCGAATATATAGCAGCATCACTCGGCATATTAAACAAAACCGGTGGTGATGTTGTAAAAATATTTGATAGCATAGAAAAAAATTTATTTAACAAAAGAAAAATAAAAAATGAATACAAAGCCTTAACAGGTAGTCCAAAACTAATATCTAATTTTCTATTCATTTTACCATTTGTATTCGTTATATTAATATTAATGATCAATAAAGATTATTTTAATCCATTATTTAAAAAACCAATAGGCATAGCCCTAGTATTATTAGCATTAACCCTATACATATTATATGTTATAATAATTAAGAAAATATTCAAAACAAGGATGTGAAAAAATGAAAAATTTTGGCTTTTTTAGAACATTTGATGTAGACTACATAAATAGCAAATTAAAATTAATTGGCAGTAAAAAAACATATCTTTTCCTATATACAAGAATTATAACATCAATATTAGTATACATCTTATGTTTATTCACCCTTGATTTAGGATATATACTAGGAATAATATGCATGGCAATATGGTATAATTTATTTATGCTAGTACTGAACTTTAAAATAAAAGAAAGAAGTGAAAAACTAGAAAGTGAAGCCTTAGAATTTTTTGAAATATTAACGCTTTCACTAGAGAGCGGCAAAAACATTGAAGGAGCACTAGAAAGTACTACTAGTAGTATTGATTCTGAATTATCCAAAGAATTTAGACAAACATTATATGAAATAAAATTCGGAAAAGATATAAGTACAGCTTTTTCTGATATGCGCTTTCGCATTCCATCAGATATTATTAATAACATTATATTAAACATAGTTGAAGCCAATAAATTTGGTAATGGCGTAATATCAACCATGTATGATCAAATAGAATACTTAAGAGAAAAAAGAGTTTTAAATATTCGTGAAAAAATAAATAAAATACCAAATAAAGTAAGTATAATATCAGTGCTATTTATAGTACCACTAATATTAATATTAATACTAGGACCATATTTAATGGAAATAATAGGCTAGGAGGCAAAAATGAAGTATTACATTGTTGGAATTAAAGGCGTATTTCTTAGTAGTCTAGCCTTGATTTTAAATGATTTAGGATTCCAAGTATCAGGATATGATGATAACACAGAATACCGTTTTACAGAAGATATCTTAAAACAAAAAAATATAACAATTTACACAGATGAAAATGATTACCTTACACCAGGAACCGTTGTAGTAAGAAGTGAACATGTTAAATTAGACCATTCAGAAATACGTAAAGCTTTAGACATGGGACTAAGAGTATATGAATACAATGAAATTGTATCAAGATTAACAAAATTATTTGACACAATAACAGTAGCTGGTTGCTATGGAAAAAGCTATGTTGCATCTCTTCTAGCGCATACCTTATCATCCGATACACCATGCAATTATCTAATCGGAAATGGTGAAGGACTTGCAAGTAAAATGAGTCGTAAATTTGTAGTTGAAACATCTGAATTCAAAAAACACTTCTGCGATTATACAATGGAATATGCAATTATAACAAATATAGATATAAATCATGTTGATTATTTTCACAACATTAATGAAGTTATAGACGCTTACAGTGAATATGCAAATAAAGCAACAAAAATGGTCATCGCTAACGGTGATAATGAATATGTAAGAAAGTTAAATGTAAAATCATCAATATTCTATTATGGATTAAATGAAAATAATGAAATTAGAGCAGTTGATATAGATTATTATGATAGAGGAACATCATTCGATGTCTTCATAGAAGACAATTACTATGGCCATTTTGATTTACCAATTTATGGACCAGATATGGTAAGAGATACTCTATCAGTAATAGCAATCTGTTACTATGAAAGATTAGAAGCTAAAGAAATTCAAAGATTACTAAAATATTATGATGGTTGCTATCGTGTATTTGACGATCGTAAAATAGGAAAAACAATAGTTGTAGATGATTATGTACATCATCCAAAACAATTAGAAAAAATAATTACATCAGTAAAACAAAAATATCCA
>CAYLJU010000006.1:50940-55533 GCA_964384115.1 uncultured Muribaculaceae bacterium
ACATCATCCAAAACAATTAGAAAAAATAATTACATCAGTAAAACAAAAATATCCAGCACTAAAAATATATGTTGTCTTTGAACCACATAGCTATGACTGGTTTACAGTATTTGAAAATGAGTTAGTAAAAATATTAAAAAATGTAAATCATGTATACATTCGTGAAATAAAATCATTATATGAAAATAAAGAGGATTATAGTGATGTATCAAGTATGAGTTTAGTTAAAAAACTTAAAAATGCAGAAATGATAGAGGATGATGCAACAGTTTTACTGAAACATAAAGGACAGTGCATAATATTTGCAAGTAAAATTGAAATGTCAGAACTAAAACATGACTTATTTAAAAAAATAATAAAATGAAACTGATTGTTTCATTTTATTTAATATAAAAGTTATTAAATCCACTATTTAATGAATTTCTTTATTTAAGTATTCTAAGCAATCTTTAAACATCATGTAGTGACCTTTATTGAATAATCCTTTTTCCATTAATTCATTTATTTCCTCAATACTAGCCCATTTTACATCATCTACTTCTTCTTTTTGAATGATTATCTTGCTTATATCAATATTTTTTTTTAAGTAGTATAAATCACATAAAGTATCCTTTCCACTAACTTGCTTAAATAAAATTGGATTTTTAATTTCTATTCCTAATTCTTCTTTAACTTCAGTTATTATACCTTGTAAGCTCGTTTCACCACTTTTAGGATGCCCACCTGTTGAAGCCCATTTACCACCTTTATCAACAGCCCTTTTTTGAATTAAAAATTCATGATTATCATTTTCAATAAAAATAACTACCATCATAATGTAATTATTTTCAGGAATCTGCTCACCCTTTAATATTTTTTCTCCTGTTAAACTCCTGTTAAAACTATACAAATCTCTATATTCCATATATTTAGTCCTTCCTAATATAAAATTATATCATTATAAGTAAATTAAGCAAATAATATTAGCCTTAATTGTTAAAAAGGTTTAACAAAAAAGTATAGACAAATAATTAACAATATAGTATAATTATAACGACAAAAAGGAAAAAATTATTAATAATAGAAGGGTGATATAATGAGACAATTTTCTGAACAAGAATTAGTTAGAAGAGGAAAAATTGAAGAAATAAAAAAATACTGTAATCCATACCCAGAACGCTATGAAATAACACATAGTTTACTTGAAGCAAGTAAATTAGAAGATGGAACATCAAACGTAAGTGTAGCCGGCCGTATAGTATTCATGAGAAAAATGGGAAAATTAAGTTTCCTAAGATTACGTGATATTGAATCTGATTTACAAGTATCAATCAAATTTGATTTAGTCGGAGAAGAAAACTATAGTTTCTTTAAATCAAATATTGACGTAGGCGATCATATAGGTGTAGAAGGTGAAATGTTCACAACCCAAACAGGTGAAAAAACATTAAGAGCAAATAAATTTGTATTTTTAGGAAAAGCATTAAAACCATTACCAGAAAAATTCCATGGTTTAACAGATCCAGAATTATGCTATCGTAATCGCTATGTTGACATGATTATGAATGAAGAAACAAGAAAAAGATTTTTAATTCGTATGAAATTCATCCGTGAATTAAGAAATTATTTAGACAATCATGGTTACTATGAAGTTGAAACACCAATATTAAATAATAAACCAAGTGGAGCTATAGCACGTCCATTTAAGTCACATCATAATGCACTTGATATAGATGTATATTTAAGAATCGCTCCAGAAACATATATGAAAAGAAGTATAGTTGCCGGAATACCAAAAGTATATGAAATCGCACGTTGCTTCAGAAATGAAGGAATGGACAGTACCCATCTACAAGACTTTACAATGATAGAATGTTATCAATCATATTTTAACTATCGTGATAACATGAAATTTATCCGTGAAATGTTACAAGATATAATCATGAAATTATTTAATACCCTTGAAGTACAAGTTGGTGATAAAGTTGTAGACATGAGTGGAATATGGAAATCAGTAACATTTAGAGAAGTAATTTTAAAATATGCCCAAATAGATATAAAAGAATATGACACAAAAGAAAAATTACTAGAAAAAATAAAACAAGAAAAAATTGAATTAGATAGTGAAACACCAATTGAAAATTTAGGATATGGTAACCTAGTAGATTATTTATATAAAAAAGTCGCACGCCCTAATATTGTAGGACCAGTATATTTAACAGGACACCCAATAGAATTATCCCCATTAGCCCGTTCAAATGATCTTGATAAAACAATCACAGATCGTTTCCAATTAATCGTAAATGGCGCTGAAATAATAAATGGATATTCAGAATTAGTTGATCCACAAGAACAAGAAAAACGTTTAATTGAACAAGCTAAACTAAAAGCAGATGGTGATGAAGAAGCAATGGAAATGGATTATGACTATATAAATGCTATGGAATACGGAATGCCACCAATATCAGGTTGGGGTATGGGCATTGATAGATTAATTCAATTGTTAACAAATTCTGATAACATAAAAGACGTTGTAATGTATCCACTTATGCGTCCAGAAGAATAATATATGATGATAAGGAAATAGTAATATAATTATGCCTTAAAGTGAGGTAGGAAAGTGAAAACTACTAGAAACAAATTATATGAACGCATCCTTTAAGTATAACCGCTAAAAAGCGTTAAAATTAAGAGCATAGATTCTATGAAAGTAGGGTGGTACCACGATATTTCGTCCCTACATTTATAGAATCTTTTTATTTAAGGAGGAAATATGAGTTTAATAAAAGAAAATGAAAAATATTTAAAAGAAATAGTAAATAATTTAGGATATAAAATTGAAACAATTACTCTTGAACCATCATCAAGAAAAGAATTCGGTCAGTATCAAATAAATATAGCAATGAACTTAGCATCTATATATCATACAAATCCAAGAGAAATCGCAAAAAAAATTACCGATCAATTAGATAATAGATTCACAAACGTAAATATTCAAGGACCAGGTTTTATTAATTTATCATTTAGTGATGAATATTTAATAAATTATTTTAACAATAAAGAATTTATAGATATGGTAGATAAAGATAAACCAAAAACAATAATAATAGATTTTGGAGGCGCGAATGCTGCTAAAAGCCTTCATGTTGGCCATATGAGATCAGCCAATATAGGCGAAGCATTAAGAAGATTATTAATATTATTTGGTAATAATGTTATAAGTGATGTCCATTTAGGTGACTTAGGAAGACAAGCAGGAATGCTAATATCACAACTAGAAGTAGAACAACCAAATTTACCATATTTTGATAAAAACTATCAAGGAGAATTTCCAAAATTAGAAATAACAGCAAAAGATCTAGGAAGAATGTACCCACTTGCAAGTTCAATTGCTAAAGAAAATCCTGAAAGAATGGAAGAAGTAAGAAGGATAACAGCTGAAATAGATAAAGGTAATAAAGTTTACACAGAACTTTGGAAACAAATGGTTGAAGTATCAAAAGTAGAAATCCAAAAAGTTTATGATGAATTAAATTGCCATTTTGATTTATTTGAAGGGGAATTAGATTCATTTAAAGACATACCACAAACAACCGAAATAATGAAACCATATTTATATGAATCAGAAGGTGCTTTAGTTATTGATGTTTCAAAAGAAGATGATAAGAAAGAAATACCACCACTAATTTATATAAAAACAGATGGCGCCACAATATATGCAACAAGAGATTTAGCAACAATTTATTCAAGAATAAAAAGATTTGATCCAGAAGAAATAATATATGTAGTTGATGAAAGACAAGGATTATATTTTGAGCAAGTATTTAGAGCAGCATACAAAACTCATTTAGTAGAAAAAGCAAGTCTATTACACTGTGGATTTGGAACAATCAATGGTATTGATGGTAAACCATATAAAACACGTGATGGTGGTGTAATGGAATTAAGTACCTTAATAGACTTAGTAAGACAAGAAATAACCAAAAAAATTAAACCAGATATTGAAGAAAAAGAAGAAATTATTGAAAAACTAACAATTGCAACAATTAAATATACAGATCTTTTACCGTATAGAAAAACTGATTATATTTTTGATCCTGTAAAATTTAGTTCATTAGAAGGAAAAACTGGACCATATATTTTATACACAGTAGTCAGAATCAAATCAATTCTAAATAAAATTAATGCAGAATCAAAAATAACAATTATAAATAATGAAGAAATGAGAAATGTATTAGTAAAATTAACAGAAGTTTCAAATGCTTTAACAAATTCTTATAAAGAAAAAACACTAAACTATGTAACAGAAATACTATATGAAATATGTAGTTTATTCAATAAATTTTATAATAACTATAATATTATAAATGAAGAAAATGAAGAAGTTAAAGAATCTTATATAGCATTCATTAAAATAGTTTACAATTACATAAAAGAATTATTAAATATATTAGCAATAGAAGAAGTAGATAAAATGTAAGACCCTAGAGGTCTTTTTTTATGTATATAAATTATTGACTTTCATTTATAGATATTATAAAATTAATATAGAAAATAAGGGAATGTTGATAATATGAATAACATAAATACATGCATACCTGTACTACTAAAAAA
>CAYLJU010000007.1:0-54513 GCA_964384115.1 uncultured Muribaculaceae bacterium
CTAACATCAACCGTTCTTTATATAATTTCATCCGAAACTATTTGACACTAATTTTACTTGATTTTCATTTATTTACTTAATCTTATGCATTATATTTTTTAGCAATTTCTCTCTCCACATCTCTTTTTTTAACACTTTCCCTTTTATCATAAAGTTTTTTACCTCTACATAAACCTAGTTCTATTTTAGCTTTATCATGAACAAAATACAATTTTAAAGGAATTAAAGTAAAACCATCTAAATCTAATTTATTTTTTAATTTCAAAATTTCCTTTTTATGAAGTAAAAGTTTCCTTGTTCTAGTTTCTTCATGATTAAAAACACCACCATTTTCATAAGGACTAATATGCATATTTAAAATAAAAACTTCATTATTTTTTATAATTCCATAACTATCTTTAATATTAGCCTTACCCATTCTAATTGATTTAATTTCTGTCCCCTTTAAAACAATACCACATTCTATTCTTTCAAATATTTCATAATTAAAATTAGCCTTTCGATTTAATATTTCCATTTTTCTCCTCCTTAAAAGGTAAAAAATCAACAGTTTTAGTTAGTTTTGAAGCATCTTTAACAATAACTTTCATATAATCACCAATTCGATATTGTTTGCCCATTCTACGTCCAATTAAACGATAATTTTCTTCATCGTAAATATAAAAATCATCACTTAAATCTTCTATTTTAATTAAACCTTCAACTAAATTATCAAGTTCAACAAAAATTCCAAAGTTCATAACACCACTAATATGTCCACTATAAACTTCCCCAATATGTTCTTCCATATATTCAGCCATTTTCATATCATCAACTTCTCGTTCACATTCAATAGCATCAACTTCTTTTTCACTAGTATGTTCAGCAATAACAGGAAGTTTAACATTCATAGAATCAATTGTATAATTATCAATTTTACCTTCAAATATATAAGTTCTAAGAAGTCTATGAACAGTAGTATCTGGATATCTTCTAATAGGTGAAGTAAAATGTGTATAACAATCACTACCTAAACCAAAATGACCAATATTAGTATCACTATAGACAGCTTTTTGCATACTTCTAAGTAAAAGTTCAGAAAAGATTGGATATTCCATTGTATCTTTTAATTGATTCAATAAATTTTGAACAGATTGTGGACTAGATTTTTTTAATTTACCAACTGTTTTATAACCAAGTGTGCTAACAAAATTAACAAAATTATTTAATTTTTCTTGACTAGGTTCACCATGTATACGATATATAAAAGGAAGTTCCATATTATTTATATATGTTGCAACAGTTTCATTTGCAACAATCATAAAATCTTCGATTAACTTTTCACCAGTACCTTGAACTCTTTTACTAAGCTCAATAGGTTTTCCTTTTTCATCAACTATAATCTTAACCTCAGGAATTTCAAAATCAATATAACCTCTCTTATATTTATTTTCTCTTAAAATATCCGATAATTTTTTCATATTTCTAAGTGTTTTTTCAAAAGGTTTATAACTATTATCAACTATATTTTTTTCTAAAATATCATTAACTTTTTTATATGTCATTCTAAGTTTAGATTTAATAACACTTGGAAATACATTATAATTAACAACTTCACCTTTATCATCTATTTCCATAACACATGAAATCGCAAAGCGATCAACATTTCCATTAAGTGAACAAATACCATTAGATAATTTATGAGGAAGCATTGGTAATACTCTATCTACCAAATAAACACTTGTTCCTCTTTCATAAGCTTCTTTATCAAGTTCAGATCCTTCTTTTACATAATAACTTACATCAGCAATATGTACTCCAAGTTCATAATTACCATTTTTAAGTATTTTTAAACTAACAGCATCATCTAAATCCTTAGCATCATCACCATCAATCGTAAATATTTCTTCATTCCTTAAATCAGTTCTATTTTTTATATCATTTTCATCTATTTCATTTGGAATATCATCAAGTTCTTTCATAACAGCATCTGGAAATGTATCTGAAAAATCATATTTAGCAATAATTGATAAAATATCAACGCCAGGATCATTTTTGTGACCAATTATTTTAACAACTTCACCCTCATATGTATTTGCCTTAATTTTTTTACCTAATTTAATTAAAACTTTATGACCATCCATAGCATTTAATGATTTATAAGGTTCAATTATAACATCAATACTAATCTTATCATCGTCAAATTTAATATGACCTTTTTTATCTTTATAGTAATATTCCCCAACAAATAATTTATTTTCTCTGTTAACAATACTTAATATTCTACCTTCTGGTTTAATGCCTTTTTTAAATATTTCCAAAACAACAGTATCTCCATCTATTGCCCCATTTACATTATTTTTAGCAATAAATGTATCTTCTTCACCATCTACTATAACAAAACCAAAGCCTTTCCTATTACCAATAAATTTACCTGTTTTAAGATGACTATTTACAAGTAACATATACTTTTTTGCTTTTGATTGATAAACCGTAGCTTTTAATTGTAAATCATTTAAAATTTTTATAATAGATGCTATATCTTCTGGAGAAGTAATATTTAAATATTCACATATTTCTTCTAAACTAAAACCTCTTTCTTCTGTTTTTAAAAATTCTATTATTTTATCTTCCATCATGATCAACCTCAATTTCTTTTATCTCAACTTTATTAATCGAATCAAATCTTTTACTTATTTTTTCACTAGTAGTGTGCAAATCTTTTACATCGTTATTTATAGTTTCTATATGATTAGATAATTTATCCCATCTTTCTTTATATCTTTTAAATTCAACATCTAAAAGTTTTAATTGTTCATGAATAATACTAGCATATTTATCTCTTTCTACATTTTTAACTATAATTTGAATAGTTGTAAGTGTACTTATTAAAGTTGTTGGCGAAACTAACCAAACTTTTTTCTTATAAGCATAATCAATTAATTCTTGATGATATGCTTGTATTTCTGCAAAAACAGCTTCAGCTGGTAAAAACATAAATGCTTGATCAGAAGTAACACCAGCAATTATATATTTTCTAGAAATATCATCAATATGTTTTTTAACATCTTGAACAAAACTTTTCTCAGCAGCATCTCTTATCCCTTGATTCAAATTTTTATCAACCATTCTTTGATAATTTTCAAGTGGAAATTTAGAATCAATCGCTACTGTTCCGAGTGGTTCAGGTGCGAATAAAACACAGTCAGCTATTTCACCAGTTTCAAATTTATGTTGCATTTCATATAAATGCATATCATTTCCAAAGACACTATTCATAATATGTTTTAAATTAACTTCACCAAAAGTACCACGTGCTTTTTTATCTGTTAATATTCCTTGTAAAGAAATAATATCAGTAGATAACATATCAATTTTTTTCTGAGCTTCATCTATTTTAGCTAATTTTTCTAAAACACTAGTAAAAGTTTTATTTGTTTTTTCAAAATTTTCATCCAATCTAGAATTTACTTTATCATTTATAAATCTAAGTCTTTCTTCTATTCGATCACTTAATTTAGTAAAATCATCATTCATATCTTTTGTTAGGTCAGTTCTAAAACTATTTAATTCTTTAATTGTTGTATTTTCTAGTTTACCAAGTCTTTCACTTATATGAGTTTCATTTATATTTTTCATTAAACTAATAACAGTTACAATCAAATTAATTACAATTAAAATAATTATTACATATTCCATTTTTATCACCATAATAAGTATAACATTTTTTGTAAAAAAAAGGAATATTATATAAAAACAAGTTTTATCTATAATAAAATTTTTAATATCAGCCTCTTAGTAAAAAAAGTTATTATTACAAGTATTATGATATAAATAAAATATAATATATAAATTATTCTATTATAAACAACATTACTAGCATTTGATATTGATAAAAAGCAAAAATAATATTCATACGATTTAAGTAAATATAAACTTTAAGTAGGTTTTAAGTAAGATTTAAGCAAGATATATTGTATATTTTCCTATAAAATGATATAATATAAATAATAAAACGAGGTGATTTTAATGGATAAATATATTCCGCCATTTGAAATATCAAATAAAATGTTAAAAAAAGTTTCTGACATTATGGAAAAAATCGGTAAATTAGATTCTTTTACTAATTTAGATAAAACACCATACTTAAGAAAACAAACTAAAATCAATTCAGTTCATTCTTCTGTTGCTATTGAAAATAATCCCCTTAGTTTAGAACAAGTAAAAGATGTTATCAACGGTAAACTAGTTATTGGTGAACAAAAAGACATTCAAGAAGTAAAAAATGCATATAAAGCATATGAAATGTTAAAAGATATTAATCCATACTCTATCAATGATTTAAAAAAAGTTCATGGCGTTATGACTTTCTTAGTTGAAGAAGTATCTGGAAAATTTAGAACTACTCCTGAAGGTGTATTTGATGAAAATGGAAACTGTATATTTGTATGTCCACCAGGAAATAGAGTTAATTCATTAATGAATGATTTGTTTGAATGGTTAAATGAAAATAAAGATACAATTCATCCTTTAATTTTATCAAGCATATTCCATTATGAATTCGTATTTATTCATCCATTTACAAATGGCAATGGTAGAATGATTAGATTATGGCAAAATGCAATTCTTTATAAATGGAAAGATGTCTTTGAATATTTACCAATTGAATCTAAAATTTACAAATATCAAGATGAATACTATAATTCAATAGCGCAGTGTCATAAAAATGGTAACTCAAATGTATTTATTGAATTTATGTTAAAAATGATAGATGAAACTTTAGATGAAGCAATATCTACATCTCATATGCCACTTACAAACGAAACAATTAATATTAATAGATTATTAAATGTTATGGAAACTGGTAAACCAATAACAGCAACTGAAATAATGGAAAAATTAGGAATTAAATCTAAAGAAACTTTAAGAGGACAATATCTTGATCCTGCTATTAAACAAGGCTTAATTAATTTAACCATTCCTGATAAACCAACAAGTAAAAATCAAATGTATTATAAAAATTAATTTAAGTAGGTTTTAAGCAAGATTTAAGCAAGATAACTATTAATGAAATAGTTATCTTTTTTCTTAATTCAAAATTAAAATCAAAAAACAATTAAATTATTTAATACATATTCAAATAAATATGGAATTTTTTTAAAAAGTAAAATGATTAAGATAAAATACGTTATTTCAATTAAAAAAAGATAATTTCTATAATAATTAAATATTTCAATAAAAAATAGAAATGAAATATTATATCTAAAACATATTTTATAATATTATCTTACTTTAAATATATCAAAAAAGTGTGCATAAACACACTTAATTTTTTAAATAATTTATATAAGCTTTATACCCACCATCTAAACTAACAACATCATAATTTTTTTTTAATATTTGAACTAATTTAATACTAGCTTTACCACAATCACAATAAATTACATAAGTTAAATTTTTATTTAAATATTTATTAGGAAAAGCAAGTATATCATTAAGTTCAATATTAATTGATCCAGGTATATGACCAGTCATATAATCTTCTTTAGATCTTATATCAATCAATTTATAATTTGTATATTTTTTTAAATCATCTATATCAATAGAATCCATATATTCACCAATATATTATATGACTATTTATTCTCCATCGCACCAAAAATCATCAAAAAATTCATCATCAGTAACTTCATCTTTAGATTTTTTTCCATCATCTAAATCTCTATTTTGTTCATCAACATTTATATTTTGTTCTTCTATATCAAAATCACTTTGTTTATGACTATCCAAAATAATATTTTCATTATCTTCAATATTATTTTCATCTAATTCATTAGAAATATTATTAATATTTTCTTTTGAATCTTCTATAACATTATCCTGATCATTATCCTCAAAAGACCAATCTTTATCATCATCTTTATTAGCTTCTTCAGCTTCCAATTCAGCTATTTTAGCATCTATTCTCTTAACAACCTCATCTAAATCTATAGAATTTGCTTGATTATTACCCATAAAAGGATTCTGATTTTGATTACCAAATGGCATACCAGCAAATGGGAAAGGATTTCCTCCAAAATCACCATTATTCATATTTCCAACCATACTTTGAAATTTATCAGCCTTAACTTTATCAACAAATTGCTTTATATCAAACATTGGAATGCTTAATTTTTCACGTGTAGGATAACCAGCTTTATCATATTTTTTACCCCAATCAATCTTCCAATTCATAACAAGTTTAGTCTTAAATGGCCATTGACGAGTACGAAGAATAATTGTCTCACCTTGTTTAAGTCTCTGTAAATCACTTACAGTAATTAAAGGTGTTGAAGCAGTCTTATCTTTTTCTTTTGACTTTTTCTCACCACATAACTTACTAATTTCTTCTAAAGCTGCAATTTCAGTACTAATTAAATAAATAATATTACCACAGTTACCTTTAATAGTATCAGCTTGTTCTTTTCCATATATTTGATTTAATTGAGCAAAGTTTTGAATAATGAAATTAAATCTAATTAAACGGCTTCTAGCAGCAGTTACCATTGTTGTAACATCTTTTAATGGTGGCATATTCGCGAATTCATCTAGAATAAAATTAGTTCTATATGGTAATTTACCACCACATTCTTGAGCAACATCAATTAATGTTTCATAACATTGCTTAATAAAAATCGTAACTAATGAATGATATGTCTTTTTCTCATCTTGAATAACTATAAATACCGCTGTTTTTTGTCTACCAATATCTTTCATATCAAAATCATTATGAGCAAGCATTTCCGATAAAACTTCACGTGAAGTAAATAATTTTACTTTTTGTTTAAATACTGCTAAAATACCACCCTTAGTTTCTGAAGGAGCCATTAAAACAGAACTTGCATTTACATAAGCTGAAGATGCTGCATCTTTAGTTGAAAAATATTCTTTTATATATGTAGATGCACCACATCTTTCTTCACCAATAGTAGACATTAAATTTATACTATTTAAATTTATTTCTTCCGGTTTAGCATCATCAAATAATCCAAGTGCAAGACCTGAAAAATAATCTGCTGAAGACTTTTCCCAGAAAGGATCTTGATTTTGAGCTTTTTCATCATAAAGTATATTTGCAACCAAATCATCTAAAAGTTCTATAGCCTTATCAACATTACCTTCTTTATATAATGAATAAGGTAAATAAAGAGGATTCCAAGAATTACCTTTTTGTGGATCACGGAAATTAAGTAAGACAATATTATAGCCTTTTTCCTTTAACATTTCAGCTGTTTCCTCATATATTTCACCTTTAGGATCGGTAATAATCATAGATTCGCCTTTACGAGCTAAAATCTTAACAGCAGGTAAAACCATATACTGTGTTTTACCTGAACCAGTAGAACCAATTATAAGTGAATGAGATTCTCCATCATCAACATAAATTTCTTTACCATTATTTATTAAAGGAAGACCACCATATTTCATTACTTCATCAGTAACTTTAACCATCTTTAATTGTTCTTTAATTTCTTTTTCTTTTGCCCAATGAGAATAACCATCACTTTCTTTTTTCTTAACAGAAAAACCAATACCTTTTTCTTTATCAAAAATAAGTGAACTAACACTTGTTAATACCCAAATTAATAAAACTGCAAAAAGTAAAATAGAAGCAACTAATCTTATAGGAATATAAATATGATATGGAATAAGCCAAATATAAGGTTCAACAATTCCATAACTAGCCCAGTTAGCTAAATTTTCAACCATTACTGCCGATAAATAAAATAAAGCAATCGCAAATATTATAAATTTTATCCAATCCTTTTTTTCTGCTTTTATTTTCATAAGATCCTCCAAACATTTTCACTTAAATATAGTATAGCATTTTTTTCATAAAAATAAAAGAATATTATAAGTATTCTTTTATTTTCTTAAATTCTTTATTATCTTCCAAATCAGTTTCCCTTAATTTTTCAAACAAAATCTTTTGTTCTCTTGAAAGTTTAGTAGGTGGTAAAATATTTAATACAACATACATATCTCCTCTTTTACCATTATTAACATCTGGAACACCTTTTCCTTTTAATCTTAATTTATCACCAGTTTTTGATCCTTCGGGAATTGTTAATTTTATAGTTCCATCCATAGTAGGAACATCTCTTTTACATCCAAGAACAGCATCTACAACAGTAATTGGTAAAAATAAATATATATCATTTTCTTCACGTTCAAAAATTGGATGAGCTGAAACATTAAATTCAATATAAAGATCACCATTAGAGCCACCATTATATCCAGCTTCACCTTTACCAGCTATCCGAAGTTGATTTCCTGTATCAACACCAGCTGGAACTTTAACTTCTATTTCTTTTACTTTATTTATTTTTCCAACACCACGACAACTAGAACATACTTTATCATAAGTAGTACCTTTTCCATGACAATTATCACATACTGTTCTTGTCATAAATGATCCAAAAATAGATCTTTGTTCACTTGTAACAGTACCACTACCATGACAAACACTACAAGTTTTTTCTCCTATTCCACCTTTTCCATGACAATCATCACAAATATCAGAAGAATTAACCTTAATAGTTTTTTTACACCCATTAAAAGCTTCTTCAAATGTAATATTCATTGAAACAATAGTATCTTCGCCTTTTCTTGAACGATTAGAATTAGAAGTTCTACCACCAAAATTAAAACCACCAAAGCTACTTCCAAACAAATCGGAAAAGATATCTGAAAAATCAAATCCTGAAAAATCATAACCAGCTGAACCACCATTATTATTAAATGCTGAATGACCAAACTGATCATATTGTTTTCTTTTATTGGGATCTGATAAAACAGCATATGCTTCTTGTGCTTCTTTAAATTTATCTGCAGCATCAGGTTCTTTATTTATATCTGGATGATATTGTTTAGCTAATTTCCTAAAAGCACTTTTTATTTCAGCATCAGTAGCTGTTTTTGAAACTCCTAAGACTTCATAATAATCTTTTTTCATAAACATACTCCTAACTTAATTCATTAAATTTATCAATTAATTCATTAAATGATTTAAGTGCCTCATCCACTATATTACCATTTAATACATCAATATCACATTTTTTTAACATTTCAAGTGGATAATCTCTTCCACCACTTTTTAAAAGGTTAATATACTTATTTATAAATTCTTTATCATTAGATCTAATTCTATTTACAATATAACTAGCAATTGATAATCCTGTTGCATATTTATATACATAAAATGAATCATAAAAATGTGGAATTCTAGCCCATTCATATTTTATTTTTGAATCAATTTTTATATTTTTAGCAAAATAATTTTTTATTTTTTCAAAATAAATATCTGATAATGATTCACTTGTTAAAGTTAAACCACTCTTATTTTTTTCATGAATATCTTTTTCAAACTCTGCAAACATAGTTTGTCTATATATAGTAGCCCGATATAGTTCTAATATATTACTTATAATGTATTTTTTTTCATTTATATCACTTGAATTATCAAGTATATAATATGCTAGTAATAATTCATTAACAGTAGATGCTATTTCAGCTAAAAATATAGGATAACTAGCTTCATGATATGGATTGTTATTATTTGAAAAATAAGTATGAACAGAATGACCAAGTTCATGAGCAAGTGTTGATACACTATTATAATCATAATTATAATTTGTTAATATATATGGATCAGTTCCATAAGCCCCCCAAGAGTAAGCTCCAGATTTTTTGCCTTTATTTTCAAAAACATCAATCCAATTTTCATTAAATGCTTTATCTATTACTTTTATATATTCGTCACCAAATACACTTAAAGCATTTTTTATAAGCTTTTTAGCATCTTCATATTCATAATGTTTATCAAGTTCACGAACCATATCAGCATATAAATCATAAATATGTAATTCTTCAACTTTTAAAACATTTTTTTTAAGTTTATAATATTTAAACAAATATGGTAAATTCTTATGAACATCTTTAATTAATTTATTATAAAGTTTAACATCAATATCATCTTTATATAATGATGATTCTAATGCTGAATTATATTTTTTTAAATCAGATATTTCATTATTTAATTCAACAGTAGTAGATAAACAACTAGCATATGTATTAATTAATGACTCATAAGTTTTAAACATTTCATTAAATGCTCGTCTTCTTACTTTTCTATTACTTGATTTAATATACATCGAATAATTAGAATCTGTAAGCTCTATTTTTTTATTATTTTCATCTTTAATTTTACCAAATTTCATATCAGAATTTCTTAAATAATATGAAATTTCTTCACTACTACTTAATACTTTACTAAGAGAAGCTAAAATATGTTCTTCTTCTTTAGTTAAAGTATGACTTTTATATCTATAAATATCTTTTAATACTTTATTATATGTTTCAAGTTTTTTATTTTCTTTAATATATTTTTTAACTACTTCATAATCTTCTGATAACAACTCTGGTTCAATATATGATGTAAGAGTTGAAAATTTAGTAAGAGCCGTTGTTATTCTTCCTACATAATCTTTATATATACTTTTATTAGCATCTTCATCTAAACGCATTTTTGCATAAACATATAAACGAGATAAAACAATATCATAATTATTTAAATCTGTTAATAAATTATATAAATTATCACTTGATTTTAATATATTACCTTGATATTTACTAATATCTTCCATTTTTACTAAAATATTATTTAATTCTTCTTCAAATTCACTATTATTTTTATATATTTTTTCTAAATTCCATTTATATTTATCATCTATTTTTTCTCTTAAAACTGGCATATTTTCCTTTCAAAAAGTAAGTTCTGGTATAACCAGAACTTCTTTTATTTTTCTTCATATTCAGCGTCTACAACATTATCGCCTTTATCATTTTTTTCATTATTTTCTTGACTTGCATTAACATTTTGACTAGCATTTTGTGCTTGTTCATAAACTTTAGTTGCTAAACTCATAGCTGTTTCATTTAATGATTTAGTTTTATTTTTGATATCTTCTACATCATTTTTACTTAAAGCATCTCTTAAATCTTTTATTTCACTTTCAGCTTTTTCTTTTAATGAAGAATCGCATTTATCTCCTAAATCTTTAATAGCCTTTTCTGTTGCAAAAATAGTTTGTTCTGCTTCATTTCTTGCATCAGCTTCTTCTTTACGTTTAGTATCAGCTTCTTTATTAGCTTCAGCTTCTTTAACCATCTTATCAATTTCTTCTTCCGATAAACCTGTAGATGAAGTAATTGTAATTTTTTGTTCTTTATTTGTTCCAAGATCTTTAGCTTTTACATTAACAATACCATTAGCATCAATATCGAATGTTACTTCAATTTGTGGAATACCACGTGGTGCTGGTGGAATATCAGTTAATTGGAAACGTCCAAGTGTCTTATTATCAGCAGCCATTGGTCTTTCACCTTGTAGTACATGGATATCAACAGCAGGTTGGTTATCAGCTGCAGTTGAGAATATTTGTGATTTACTAGTTGGAATTGTTGTATTACGTGGAATTAATACTGTCATTACTCCACCTAATGTTTCAAGTCCAAGAGAAAGTGGTGTAACATCAAGTAATACGATATCATTAACATCACCTGTTAACACACCACCTTGAATAGCAGCACCCATCGCAACTACTTCATCTGGATTAACACCTTTACTTGGTTCTTTTCCAAGTTCTTTTTTAACTATTTCTTGTACTTTTGGTATACGTGTAGAACCACCTACAAGTAATACTTTATCTATATCACTAGCTTTTAAATTTGCATCTTTTAGTGCATTTCTAACAGGAATAAGTGTAGATTCTAATAAATCATCAACTAATTCTTCAAATTTAGCACGTGTAAGTGTTACATCTAAATGTAAAGGTCCACTTTCTCCTTGGGAAATAAATGGTAATGAGATTTGTGTACTAGTAACGCCTGATAAATCTTTTTTAGCTTTTTCACTAGCGTCTTTAAGTCTTTGCATTGCCATTTTATCATTAGATAAATCAATACCATTTTCCCTCTTAAATTCGCTAACTAAATAATCCATAATACGTTTATCAAAATCATCACCACCCAAATGGTTATTACCACTTGTAGATTTAACTTCAAATACACCATCACCTAATTCAAGTATTGATACATCAAATGTACCTCCACCTAAATCAAATACTAAAACTGTTTCATTTTTATCTTTATCTAGTCCATATGCAAGAGCAGCAGCAGTTGGTTCATTAATAATTCTTTCTACTTCTAAACCAGCAATTTTACCAGCATTTTTTGTCGCTTGTCTTTGAGCATCATTAAAGTATGCTGGAACTGTTATAACTGCTTTATTAACTGTTGTTCCTAAATAGCTTTCAGCTGTTTTCTTTAAATCACTAAGTATCATAGCGCTTATTTCTTCTGGTGAATATTTTTTACCATTAGCCTCAACTTTTTCACTAGTTCCCATCAATCTTTTAATTGATGATATTGTGTTAGGATTAGTTATTGCTTGTCTTTTAGCAGCAGCTCCGACAATAATATCATCACCTTTAAAAGCAACTACTGATGGTGTTGTTCTTTCACCTTCAGCATTAGCAATTACTTTTGCTTCTCCTCCTTCATATACACAAACACAACTATTTGTTGTACCTAAATCAATTCCTATTGTTTTACTCATATATATCATTTCCTTTCTTATTCACTAACTTTAACCATAGCGGTTCTTATAACTTTATCTTTAAGTAGATAACCTTTTTGTAATACTTCAATAACCATTCCCGGTTCAACACCTTCAACCTTTTCTGTCATAATTGCATTATGATAAACAGGATCAAATGGTTTATTATATCCATCAATTGCTTTAACTCCAAATTTTTCTAAAGCATTACATATATGACAATATATCATTTTAAATCCACTTAAGAATTTTGATAATTCATCATTTAAATTTGTATCATCCAAGCTTATTGCTCTTTCAAAATTATCAAGTGAAGGCAAAATTTCTTGGATTAAATCTTCATTACAATATTTTTCCCTTTTTTGATATTCTTTTTCTTTTCTTTCACGATAATTAATAGTTTCAGCAGCTGCTCTTTTAGCTTTATCTTCAGCTTCACTCAATTTTTCTTCAAGTTCTGAAACTCTTTTATGAAGTTCATTTATTTCATTTACTATATCTTCGGCATCACATTCGCAATTACAATCATGTTCACAACAATTTTCATCGCAATTACAATCATGTTCACAACAATTTTCACCACATTCACAATTTTCATTGCAATTACATTTTTCATCTTCACATGTACAATTTTTTTCTTCATTGCATTCACATTTTTCTTCGCAATTACAAACTTTTTTTTCTTTTTTCTTCATATTTACCTCTCTATATTTTTCTTTATATAATCAAGAAGTGATGTAACTCTACCATATTCCATACGTTTTGGTCCTATTAAAGCAATAGTTCCTTCTTCACCATTTACAGAATATTTTGTTTTTATTATAGCAACATCATCATCTAACGTATTTTCACTACCTATATAAATATTAATTCCGTTATCTTCTTCTCTAATACTACTAACTAAATCTTTATCCTCAAATTTACTAACGATTTCTCTTATTTTATCAGCATCACTAAATTCAGGTTGCATTAATATGTTTTTAGTTCCTGAAACTTTAATATTAGTTTCTTCTTTAAAATCATTTAATGCGTTATAGAATGCATTATATATTGCATCATGTTGTTTAATATAAGTACCTATCACAGGCTTAACTTCAAATTCAAGTTTAGTACATATTTCATCTATTGGCGTACCTACAATAAGTTTATTAATAAGTTCAACTGTTTTTCTTATTTCATCTAAACTTATATTTTTACTCATTTCCATATTTCTATGTTCAACATGACCTTTATCTGTTATAACAATTGCCAAAAACCTATTTCCTTCAAGTGGTACAACTTCCATCCTACTAAGTAAATTTTCTTTTGACGAACTTCCTAAAACAATTGCTGTATAATTGGTTAATTCTGATATAATTTCCATACTTCTTAAAACTACATCATTTAACATCAAACTATTATTTTTAAATATTGTTTGTAATTTTAACATATCATCGCCACTAAGTTCTTTAGGAACCATTATATTATCAACATAATATCTATATCCATTATCACTTGGTATTCTTCCTGATGAAGTATGTGTTTTTTCAAGTAACCCCAATTCTTCTAAAGCACTCATTTCATTTCGTATAGTTGCACTTGAACATTTTAATTTAGCGCATATTGCTTTAGATCCTACAGGTCGTGCTGTTTTAATATACTCTTCAACAATTATTTTAAGCAAACTTACTTGTCTTTCTGTTATCAAATATACCACCTCTAATTATTATATTCATCAAATACGTTAGTATACGATTTTTTTAGCACTCTTTCTCTTTTTGTGCTAATACAATTATATCACTTTCCTTAGCACTGTCAATAGTTTAGTGATAAAAAATAAAAAATTATAATCATTTTGACTATAATTTTATCTAATTAAGAATTTAAAGAATTTAATTCCTGAATGAGCATTTGCTGTTTTTCACATATTTTATTATTGTCAGCTTTTTCTAATTTATACCATCCCATTCTAAACATAAACTCAAAAACATCTCTTTGCATCGAAATGTATGCATCAAACATTTCTTTATATTTATTATATAATACTTCATTACTAGCTTCAGTTAAAGCTGTAGCATAATTTTTAACAAGTTCTTTTAAACAAGAAAGTAAACTATTTGCATAATCTTTATCATTCATACATTTTCCACAAGGAACATTAACTTTTTCATTTTCTATTTTATTATTCATGATTACCTCCCATAATATTAATAATATCATTCATAATACTCATAAAAGTATTAGAAGACTTATTTAAAATATTTTTAAGTTCTTCATTAGAAACACTATTTACAGCATTAAATGATGTTTTATAAGCTCCAAAATTCCAATTAAACATATCACTTAAATAATCCAAATCTTTACTACTTATAATATTAGGTACATATTCATATTTCATATTTTTTCCTCCAACATTATAATGAACAAAAAATAATAATTTATTCATATTTTGTACATAATATAAATATGATATACTTTATAATATTTATTTTTAAATTCATTGAAAATACATTAAGTACATTTAGATTAATAGTAGTTTCTAAAGGTAAAAAATTAAATGGTGCGATTCTTCAAGGAATCGTTACCTTAGTATGGGCTATATCTGCAGGATTAACAATCATCGATTTTAAAAATGATTACTTTAAAATTTTTGTTTTTTGTTTAGGCGCTAGTATTGGATCATATTTTGGATCATACATTGAAGAAAAAATAAAGAAATGAAATTATTTAACAATCTCATTTCCTTCAAATTTAACATTCAAAAATTTTTTACTTGATAGAAAATCACACATATGAACAAACTTTTGATATTTATTGTGAGGTTTTTCCAAAACTTCATTACCATTATAATCTTTTGTCCACTCACCCATATGTGTTTTTATTGTACTATCAATAAATTCAAGTTCTTTATCACTAAATTTTAATTTATCATTATTTTCAATTATATATTTACCGATAAGAATAGGATGTTCAAAAACAGTATATTCTTGTTTAACTAATCCCGATTTTAATCCATCATGAACAAGTAAACATAAAAGCATCAAATCTTTTTCTTTAGGTGTAAAAGCATCACCAATAATCGAATTATTATTTAATAATTCATTGGCAATAGCAGCAGCAACTTTAGTGTGTCTAACAAGACCACCTTCCCCTTGGGAAAAAGAAGGATGATACTTACCAGTTGATGAAGCTGGAACTTCAAAAAAATAATCTGGAAGTAAATTTATAATTTTTTTAGCTTTTTCTCTTATTTCATTATCTTTTATATATTGTAATTCAGTTTTAAATACATCTTCTTTCATACTTAACCTCCTATATAAAATAAATCAGTATTTCATTTGACAAATAGATATAATCTTTATTTATAAAAATATAATTATTTTTATCTATCAATTTACCACAATCTATTAAATTTTTAATATCAAAAACATCTTCTATTTTTTTATTAAACTTTCTCTCAAATTCTACTTTATCCACGCCTTTTAATTTTCTCAAACCAAGTATCATTTCATTTTGCATAATTTCCATTTCATCTAATTTATTACTACTTTGAATATATTTACCATTTATATAATCAATAATATTTCTTGTATTTTCATATCTTATATTTTTAATATATCCAGATGCACCAAGCCCAAATCCATAGTAATTTTGATTATTCCAATACACTAAATTATGTTTAGATTCATAACCATGTAAAGAAAAATTAGAAATTTCATAATGGTTATATTTACTTAATTTTTTTTCAATTAACTCATACATTGAATAATCAAGATCTTGATCTATTGGTTCTTCATTTTGTAATTTTGTATGTTCTTCTATTATTAATGAATATGTTGAAATATGTTTTATTTTTAAAGATAAAAGAATATCTAAATCATCTTCTAAATCTTTTAAATTCTCACATTTTAAAGCATACATTAAATCAACATTTATATTATCATAATACTTACTTGCTAAAATAATTCTATCTTTATAATCACTATAATAACTGCGCCCTAAATAATCAAGATTTTTTTTATTTGTAGACTCTAAACCAATACTTAATCTGTTAACTTTAGTAGTTTTTAAAAATTCAAGTAATTCAATATTTATATCTTCTATATTACATTCAAAAGTAAATTCTTTAATATTCATATTAAAAATATTAATAATCTCAAACAAATATTTTAATTCTTCCATTTTTAAACAAGATGGTGTTCCACCACCTATATAAATTGTTTCAATTACTTCACCTTTATAATTATTAATGATTTCATTTTTTAAACTATCCAAATAAGGTTTAATCCATTTTTTTATATAAAACAATTTACAGAAATCACAATATGAACATATATTCTTACAAAAAGGAATATGAATATAAACACTTTTATTCATCATCTAATTTTAATACTGCAAGGAAAGCTTCTGGTGGTATTTCTACACTACCTACCATTTTCATTCTCTTTTTTCCTTCTTTTTGTTTTTCTAAAAGTTTCCTTTTTCTAGAAACATCGCCACCATAACATTTAGCAAGAACATCTTTTCTTACTGCTTTAATATCACTTCTAGCAATTATTTTTGATCCAATACTAGCTTGAATTGGAACTTCAAATTGCTGTCTAGGAATTAATTCTCTTAATTTTTCAACTATACTTCTTCCTCTATTGTAAGCAAAATCTCTATGGACAATAATACTTAAAGCATCTACTACTTCACCGTTTAATAAAACATCCATTTTTACTAAATCACTTTCTCTATAACCAATTAATTCGTAATCAAAAGAAGCGTATCCTTTTGTATAAGATTTAAGTTTATCAAAAAAATCATAAACTATTTCTGATAAAGGAAGTTCATAATGAATATTAACTCTTGCATTATCAATATATTCCATTGATACATAATTTCCTCTTTTATTCTGACAAAGTTCCATAATAGGTCCAATATAGTTTGATGGAACAAATATATTAGTCATTACATAAGGTTCCTCTATTTTTAAAATTTTAACTTTTTCAGGCATTTGTATTGGACTATCAACAACAACAACTTCCCTATCAGTTTTAGTTACCTTATAAATAACTGAAGGAGTTGTTGCAATAATATCTAAATTAAATTCTCTTTTAATTCTCTCAATTATAACATCCATATGTAATAATCCTAAGAATCCACATCTAAATCCAAATCCCAGTGAAGCTGAAGTTTCAACTTCAAATTCAAGTGATGCATCATTTAATTTTAATTTTTCTAAAGCTTCTCTTAAATCAGCAAATTTATTAGTTTCAATCGGATATAAACCACAAAATACCATTGGTTTTAATTGTTTATAACCTGGAAGTGGCTCATCTGCCGAATCATTTGCCAAAGTTATAGTATCTCCAACTTTTAGATCTGATAAACTTTTAATACTTGCACTTAAATATCCAACTTCTCCTGCTTTTAATTCATTAATATTTTTTTCTTTTGGTGTATGATTACCAAGTTCAGTAACATCATAAACTTTACTTGTTTGCATCATTTTAATGTTTGAACCAACTTTAATTACACCATTTACAACTTTTATTAAAGCTACTACACCTTTATAAGAATCATAATAACTATCAAACACTAATGCTTGTAATTTTTTATTTACATCACCATTAGGTGCTGGAATTCTTTCAATAACAGCCTCTATTAATTCTTTAATGCCAATACCATTTTTAGCGCTAGTTAAAATGATTTCATCTTCATTAAAACCTAAAACATCATGAAGTTCTTTTTTTACCTTTTCTGGATCAGCATTAGGTAAATCAATTTTATTGATAACTGGAATTATTTTCAAATTATTTTCTAAAGCCAAATATAAATTAGCGATTGTTTGAGCTTCTATTCCTTGAGCTGCATCAACAACCAAAATTGCGCCTTCACAAGCAGCTAAACTCCTAGAAACTTCATATGTAAAATCAACATGACCTGGAGTATCAATTAAATTTAAATAATATTCTTCATTATTATAGTTATATTTTAATTGAACAGCATTCAATTTAATTGTTATTCCTCTTTCTCTTTCAATATCCATATTATCAAGTAATTGATCTTGCATTTCCCTTTTTGTTAAAGCTCCTGTTTCTTCTAAGATCCTATCTGCAAGTGTACTTTTACCATGATCAATATGAGCGATTATTGAAAAATTTCTTATATTAGATTGCTTCATAAAACCACCTACACCTAATTATAACAAAAAAAGACATAAAAAAAAAGACATAAAATTTTATGTCCTTTTGCACTTACGATTATTATGCACTTGGTTTTTGACAAGTATATCTACCATTTGAAGCTTTACATATATATGTATTTACATTTAAATCTCCCCAAGTAACAGTACCATCTTGTGCGATTGTAATTGTACCTTCTTGTGGATAAGTATTTTTGTAATCAAATGTAGACAATGTATCACCTTCAACAGTAGGCGTTACTATAGCTTTAGTTCCATCAAATGTAATACTTGCACCACCAAAATTAGCATTTTTCATAACAGAAAGACTATAGAAATTATTTGTAGCCTCAACTATAGCATCACAAGTCCTTTCAGCAGCACTAATACGAGTAGTATTGATAATATTTGTTACAATTGGCGTACCAATTAAAGCAATAATTGCAAGAATAACAATGATCGCAAGCAATTCAATTAAAGTAAAACCTTTCTTATTCATTATTTACCTTCCTTCCTAAAATTTATGAACACGAAATTTCTTCCGCATTACCTGAAATTGTACAAGTAAAATTATCAATCTTCATTTCACTTGTTATATTGCCACTTTTATCAATAGTAGCTTGTCCCTCTTTTATATCTGCATCTTCTATATTTAATTTATCAATATTTTCTTTTTTAGATAAATCTAATGTTTCAGCTTTATTATTAGCATAATAGTAAGTTTTCAAACCTTGTTTAACCAAATTACACTTACTAACTGCTTCTTCCCTCTTTACTTCATCTAATTCTTTTGAAATAAGCGGAGCCGAAACAAAAGTCATAACGGAAACAATTATTGTAATTGAAATAAATTCAACTAACGTAAATCCTTTACTATTCATACCCCACCTACCATCTTAATTTTATAATATTATTTAAACATAGTCAATAAAATTTTAAAAATATATACATTTTTTTACGCTCTAATATCTATTATGCGCAATTTACTAATTTCTATATCACCCTTAGTTACAGTATAAACAAAAGTATATTTACCAGGTGTTAAACCTTTTAAATAAGAACCATATTCATTTTTATCAATTTCATAATCATCAATACTTATCTCAGAAATACTACAGCCATCACAAATAACAATATCATTTTTTAAATTATAATTAATTCTCTCATCATAAGATAATATTTTATTAGATATAACCACTGTAGGCATACTAGAAGCTTCGTCATATATTGCCTTTTTGTGAGCATCAAAAATAGTCTTACGATATGAAAGCAAAGCAAGTAAACTAGCAACTAAAACTAAAAATAGTAAAAATATAGAATAGATCATTGTTGATATAGCAAATCCTCTATTATTTAATTTCACCTTCATCACCCGTTTTTACAAAATTTCCATTTGCATCATCCGTATCAATATGCATTTCCATCAAAGAATTAGGACTAACCTTTAAATGAACATCATATAATAAAGATTTCTTTTCATTACCAATTTCAACACTTAAAACATCATTTAAACCATATTTTTCTTTATCTTCTTTAGTTATATGAATATGTCGATCAGGTATAATACATCCATTAGTAACAATTTGGCCGCAAGGTCCAATTAAAGTTACAATTTCAGATCCTTCTAAATCACCACTAGTTCTAATGGGTGGATTCAATCCTAAAGTATAAGCATCAGTTTTAGAAATTTCAATTTGTGTATAACTCCTAAAAGGTCCAAGTACTCTAACATTTTTAATTTCATTTTTTAATGTTTTAATAGTTAATTTATAAATAGAAGCAAATTGATTAGGCTGATACAAATCTTTATCCTTTTCTAAAATAACATCACCAAACAATCTTTTAAAATCTTCTTCTTTCAAATGAACATGTCTATTTGAGACACCAATTCTAACTTTCATATTATCACCATTTACATTATACTATTTTTTTTTTAATATTTAAAGGTCTAATTAATATAATTTAATGAAAGGAGTTTTATGAACAACAATTATAATAATTTTCCAGGTAATCCTATATATTATGGAAATACAAAATTACCAAATCAAGACGATGGTTCAATTATAAATGAACAAAGTTATATTGAAAATATTTTAAGATTAAATAGAGGTAAAAAAGTAAGAATACATATGACATTTCCCGATTCAAATGAATTTAGAGACAAAGTATTTACAGGCATTATAGAGCAATCAGGACGTGATCATATTATATTAAGTGATTCAACAACAGGAAATTGGTATCTTTTATTAATAATATATCTTGATTACATTGAGTTTAATGAAAAAATTAACACAAGTGGTCAATTTTATCCGCAAAGTAATTGAATTAAAAACCAATAAATGATATAATTTAATTGGTGATAAAAATGGATTATTTAGTAATTATATCAGAAATTGTAGCTATAATATCAATACTATTATTATGGATAATCATAACATACAATAATTATCAAAGTTTTATTATAAGAATAAATGAAGTTGAAACAAAAATAGATTCCATATTAAGAAAAAAATTTGATCTCGTATCCAAATGTATTGAAATAATAGAAACATATACAGGAAAAGAAGAATTTGAAGATATAGATAATCTAAAAAATGAAAAAATAAGTAATTTTGATCTAGACCGCAAATTAACTGAAGCAATTATAAAATTTGAAAATTATAAAGATAAATATGAAGAACTAGAAAAAAATGAAGTATTTATAAAAACAAATAATCAAATAAATGAAGCCAATACTGATTTAGAAGCATGTAAAAATTACTACAATGACATAGTAACTAACTATAATAAAAAAGTTAAAAAATTTCCTAGTGATATAATTGCAAAAATATCAAAATTCAAAGTAAGGCCATATTTTGATGGCAAAGATATGTTTGATGATAATGTAAAAGATTTTAAACTATAGATAGAATTTTAATTTCTATCTTTTTATATAGAAAAAGATTGAAAACTAAAAATTTTCAATCTTTTAAATTCGTACCTAATTATTTTTAACAGTATTTAAGTATTTTTTACTCATTTTATGCTTAACAAAAACAATTATTAAAATTAAAAAAGCGCCACCAACAATAATATATATATTTATATAATCTTCCTTATCTTCCTTAACTATCTCTTCATAATTATCATCATCAAACTTTAAAGCAAATTCACCATCTCTAGTATATAAATAATGTTCTCTAGCATACCTAGCAATATATTCCTTATCATTTAACTTTAAAATATCTGTTTTTAATTTTTCTTCATTTTCTTTTAATTCCAATAAATTATTATTTAAATCTATTTCCATCGAAGACAAAGTTTTAATTTTTATACCATATGAAATAGTAGTAATACAAAAATAAACAATAACAACAATTGAAACAATTCTTAAAATAAATTTTACAACTGATTTCTTTACCTTTCTCTTTTTCATATGATCACCATATATATTATATACGATTATTTCTTTTTTTTCAACAACACTTTACACACAGTATAACTAATATAATTCCCAACTAAAAACATTATTACTAAATTAATATTTAAAATACCATCATTAATAATCTTTAAAAAAAAGAAATAAAGAATTCCATTGAAAATACCAAAAAGAATAGAAGAAATAAATTTAATTATTAATTTTTTATTATAAATAAGAGGCTTAATAAAATTTAAAATTACAAAAAATATAAAACCATAACAAAAAGAAAAAGTAATCATTTTTAATTGAATATTTAAAGGTATCATTTAAATAATTTACTAAAAACGCTTTCTTCTTTTTCTTTTTTATTAATAGTATCTTTATAACTAAAACTATTTACTTTTCCTTTAATAGAAACATTTCCCTGATAAGTATCTAACTTAATTATTTCCAAATCAGTACCTTTAATATTAATAAAACCCATATTAGTTTCAAGAAGAAACTCTTCATTATCAAAGTTTTCAATTTTTTTTACACCAGTAATAACAATATTTTTTCTCTCATTAATCGTTACACTATGTCCACTTATTGTATCTATTACTTTATCCATAATATCCTCCTAGATAATAATATGAATAAATAAAAAAAAAAGACCTATAATTCTAGATCTTCTTGTTTAGTTCTTAATAAAGAATACATTACTTTCAAAGCAATTAATACTGCAAGTACAGAAACAAGTCCAATTGGTGATTGTACAAAAAGAATTGCACGTCCTAAATAAGGAATATGAAAAATTGTTTTACCAACAGCTTGCGATTTTTTTATTGGAGCATCATTTGTATTATTAGCGTCTCCTCGCGTAACAAAAGTTGTATCCGATTCTTCAACAATCCTATGAGTTACTAAAACTCCACCATCACGATATGTTAATATATCACCAACATTATAATCTGATTCTTCATGAATTACAATTACTTCACCTGTCATAATAGTAGGTTCCATACTTCCACTTAAAACAATAAGAGCACTATAACCAGCTACCATAGGTACATCGACTTTAAGAATCATTTTAACTATAATTGCATACCAACAAGCAATAATTACAATAATTGTAAAAATTGAAACAATAACATCACGAACCTTTTGTAAGCCCGTTTTCTTAACTTTTTCCTTTTTCTTTTTATCTTCTTTAAATAATTCCTCTATCTTATCTTCTCTTTCAAAATTATCAATTACTGGTTCAATTTTCTGTGTTTTTGACAATCTACTTTTACCCATATTACTCACCCTTTGCTGTTACATTTATAGCAATTGTATAAGTTGCTAAATCCAATTCTCCAATTGAAGTATCATTTGAACTATCTTTCCAAAACCATTCCAAAACATAATTATCAACTTTATTAGAATCCAAACTCATCTCATTAAATTTAATATCAGATGCTTTTTTCCAACCTGTTATATACAAATTATTTCTTTTAATTCTATACAATAAATTAATATTATACAAATTACTTTCATCATAAGAAATATTATATTTTATAGTATTTTTAGTTGTATTTTTAACAGAAAAACTGTATTCACCATAAGATCTAGGCGCGATTATTTGAATCCTATCATCTGTACTAATACAATTTTTTTCACAAACACCTTGATTATTATAGCAATTAATATCACAAATACCATCGCCATCTAAATCAATATTCTTCTCTGGCCATCCATCGTCATCAATATCACAATTCATTTTACAAACACCAGAATTTGAAGTTTGATTCATAGGATTTTCATCAGGCTTATTATCGCCATTTTTATCGATATTAAAGTGTGGCGTCAAATCATCATTATAATCTATATTAATATCTGGTTTACCATCACCATCAATATCACAATTAACATTACATTTTCCATCGCCATCAGTATCGACATTTAAATCACTCTTACCATCACCATTTGTATCGCAATTTAATTTACACTTTCCATCTGGAGTAATACAATTATAATCACAAATATCATCATCATTCCAATCAATATTTGTATTTGGCCATCCATCATTATCAGTATCGCAATTTAAATCACATTTACCATCATTGTCAATGTCTCGATCTTTAGTATTAGTAATATTACCATAATTATCTTCAACATTAAAGTGTGGTGTTTTATCACCTTCATAATCAATATTAGTATCTGGCTTTCCATCACCATTTTTATCACAATTTAAATTACATTTTCCATTATTATCAGTATCACAATTTAAATCACATTTACCATCATGATTAGTATCACAATTCAAATTACACTTACCATCACCATTAGTATCACAATTTAAATCACATTTACCATCATCATCAGTATCACAATTTAAATCACAAAATCCGTCATTATTAGTATCACAATTTAATGTACATTTATCTCCCCTAGTGTAACAATTATATTCACACTTTGTATCATTATTAATATCAATATTTTTTTCTGGCCATCCATCACCATTAGTATCGCAATTCAAAAGGCAATAATCATTATCCATTTGATTCATCAAATTTTCATCTGGAATACCATTATTATCATTATCAATATTAAAGTGTGGCGCTCTATCGCCTTCATAATCAATATTAGTATCTGGCTTTCCATCTTTATTAATATCACAATTTAAATCACAAATTCCATCATTATTTATATCAACACTAATATCTGGCCATCCATCACCATCTACATCACAATTTTTAATACACTTACCATTTTCATCTACTTGATTAACATTATTGACATCACCAATTTGATCATTATTATTATCAACACTAAAATGTGGTTTTAAATCACCTTTCCAGTCAATATTATAATCTGGTATACCATCATCATTTATATCACAATTTATATCACAAATACCATCATTATTTAAATCAACGTTAATATTATAATACAAATCAATATATTTTTGATTATTCTTAGCACTTTCAAATATTTTAATATTTTGACCAATTTCCCATTCATTACCATTACCTTCGATAACAAATAAGTTATTATTTTTATTATTTTTATTCAAAAAATCGAACCAGTTATTCTTAAGGCCAACAAAAATCAAAGCAATTATACCACCAAATATTATTAAGCCAAAGAAAATCCATAAAATAATTGGTTTCTTTTTTTTGTATATTGCTGTTACAACCAAATCTTTACTTACATTTGTAAAATCGACATCCCACTTCGAAAATTTATATCCATCATGTTCCAAAGGTTCAGGTGCTTTAGCAGAGGATCCTTCATAAACAATCTCTTTTTTTATAATTTCATCAGTAACCTCATCTTTAAACACAACAGTAAATTCTTTTAGTTCAACTATATCTTCCATAATATCACTCTCCTATACAAATTTAGTCCTCATTAAAAAGCACTTTTATAAGTACTCTTTAATGAGGATTAAACCTCATTGACACACAAATTAAGCAGTAGGTTTTACTTGTTTCAATGTTGCAGAGAAATCTAATTTGATTGTTTTGCCAGCAATTAAATTATCTACATTTACAGTAGCGCCATCTTTTTCAGTTGTTTGATCTGAACTAATCCATTTCCAATAAACAGTAACTTCATATGTACCTACTGCATCAACATTACCAGTTAAATCAGCCAAAGCCAAATCACTATTAGCGCTAGTTTCTAAAATGTTAATTTCATTTGCATAACCTGCATCTTTATAAAATCTAATTTGATTTTGAGTTTGATTTAAAGCAGTATAGGCAGCATCATTGTCACCAGTACCAACACGAGCTTTATATAAATCAATAGCTACAGTAGCAGGAACATCACTATTATTTTCAAGTTTAATAGTAAAATTACCAGAATCACCAGGAGCTATATCATTACCTCCATTAATTGCAAGTGTTTTGTTAGCAACTGCTGTACCGTCAGTAAAAGTAGAATCATCTCCAAATTTTACTTGCCATGAACTAATTATTCCTTTGTGACCAGTACTATCAACAGTAGAACTAAATCCAGCATATATAGCAGTTCCAACACCAGCTAATGCTAAAATAGCGCAAACAACTGCTAAAACTTTCATTTGGTTTTTTTTCATATTTTTCATTTTTCTTTTTCCTTCCTATTATTTAACATTTAAATATTTAAATATATGTAAAGATTTAATAGTGTCCTTTTAAATCTTAACACCTTAAGCGATTTGAGAACCAACGACAACTATATCAAATGATAAAATTGAATCTTGATAAATATTATCATTACCATCACCATTATAATCCCATTTCCAATAGATTGTAACAACCTTGACCATATTATCTCCAAACTTAATTACATCACTAATAGTCTCTTTATCTAATTCAATTTTTTTCGTATAATTACTATCTAGATAAAAATTCAAATTGTCAGGTTTTCCTTTCAGATTTTTGAATGTTATCTTATAATTAACATCCGTATCAGTCCCAGTAGCATCCAATCTTATACCAAATGAGCCATATGACCCAGGCATAATTTTGCCGTCTTGAGTATTACTAGCGTTTGTCGCCAAATTAATTGCAAATGTACTAGATGAGCCATTAACAGTAAAATTCCAATTTGCAATCGCACCCATCGACTTTCCCCTTGGACTAGACTTATAGAGTGAGTAAGAAGCACCAGCTATTCCAAATAAGCAAAGTAACATACCAAGTAAAATAAATAGAATTATATTTTTTTCTTTCATATTCACTCCTCTCACTACCCTACTATAATAATTTTAAACTATATAACAAAATTTGTCAATTATTCTTTTCAAGTTTTACGTTTTTAGTTTTTCCATTTTTTTCATTTATATAATAAAATATAACAAATACTAAAAAACAATTTAATAATTTTTTATTAATAAAATTTTATATCACCATAAAACAAATCATTAAATTCTTTGCACCACCATAAGTTTTATGATATACTATTCATAGGATGATGATTATGTATAACTATAAAAAAATGTCTTATGGACCATTAAACTTTTTTTTAAAACCTGAATATGTTTATATTCCACTAATAATTGCTGGTAGCGAAAATATAACTCTGCTAGTAAAAAAAGGTGACTATGTATATAAAGGAACAACTATAGCCCGTAAAAGAGATGAAAGTAAACTAAATATTTTTTCTAGTGTATCAGGAATAGTTGAAGATATAAGTACTCAAAAATATCATACTGGTCAAACTATAAAATGCATAAAAATTAAAAATGACTTTAAAGAATGCTATGAGACAAAACGTAATGAAAATAAAGATTTTTCATTAAAAAAAGAAGAATTTATTGAAATTTTAAAAAAGCATTCAATAATTGAAAACAACAAAATAGTATATAAATTATTTGAAGAAAACAAAAGATATAAAAATATTATTATCAATGCAAAAGAAAATGATCCATATATCACTTCGTCAAGCATTTTAATAAAAATGCATCCAGATGAAATACTAGATACACTAGATGCAATATTAAAAATAACAGGTTCTGAAGAATGCATAGTCTTATTAGATGAAAATGACACCCAAAGCATTAATGCTCTATCAGATTATATAGGAACATATGATAGAATAAAAATTGAATTTAATTATAAAGAAGAAAATAATCTTACAATAAATGTAGCAACCATATACGCAATATATGAAGCAATAAGATATGACATTCCATTCATTCAAAAAGTAATTACCATAAGTGGTGATGGTTTTAAAAATCCTCAAAATATATTAATAAAAAACGGAACAAATGCTCACGAATTAATCGAATCAATAGGAGGATATAAAAGATTTAATTATAAAAACATGTTTTTAGTATCAGGAGATGCTCTAAAAGGAAAATCAATGCCAAACGATAATTTTATTATTGGTCTTGAATCTTCTGGTATCCTAGCAATAAAATCATTTGAAGATTTAGAAGAAAAACCATGTATAAGATGTGGAAAATGCATAAATATATGCCCCCAAGGATTAAATCCACTAATGATAATTCATTCAAACAATAAAAAATTAAATGTCCAAAAATGTAATGAATGTGGCCTATGCTCCTATATATGTCCATCCCGAAGAAAAATTAGAGATAAAATTATAAAAGCAAAGGAGTACCAAAATGAAAGAATTCAAAGAATATAGTGGACCTTTTATACATAGTAAAGAAACCTACAAAAAAATAATGTTTAGCTATATCATTGTTTTTTTACCATTTGTAATATATGCATTATATGTTAATGGATTATTAAAATATAACGAAACAAAAGAAATAACAACTATTTTAAAACCATTAATATTTATATTATTACCAACAATAACCATTTTAATATTAGAAATAATATACAAACTAATATTTATAAAAAATAAATCATTAAAAGATCATATAAAACAAAATTTTTCAATATTTGGAATACTATATTTTCCACTCTTACTAAACATTGAAACCCCAATATATATAATATTAATATCAACCATATTAGGATATATACTATATAAATTATTATTTAAAAAATGGTATAGTTTAACAATATTATCATATGTATCATATCTTATATTAACATTTATATTAAGCAAATTAAATATAACAACATTCATTGAAATATTAAATATAAAAAATATAAACTACAATTATTTAGTAATAAGTAACGGCGGCTATATTAACCTTTTATTGAAAGGATCAGCACTAATGTGTCCCCTACTATCAATTTTATCATTCATCTATTTATGCATAAAAAAAGATATAAAATACCAAATAACAATAAGTGCATTCATAACAATATTATTATCAACATTAATAATAAGTATAATAAATAAAAGCCCATGGTTTCCATTTTATTTTATTTTAACAGGAGGAACATTATTTATAATAACCATACTAGCAAATGATTTTTATAGTCCCGCAACTAAAGGTGGTCAAATAATATATGGTGTATTTATAGGAATTACAATTGTAATGCTAAGATTTATATCAAGCTATAATATCGCACCATTTAGCATCTTTATAGCCCAAACATTTACCTTTACATTTGATTATATAAATGAATTCATAAATAAAAAAATAATATACATAATACTATTAATAATAGTTTTAATAACATCATTAACAATAGGAATTATAATATAGATACTTCCAAAAAGTATCTTTTTTTGATAAAATATATTTAGGAGATGACATATGGAATTAATTATAGGATCACACGTATCTTTTACAAAAGAAACACAATTAAGCGGAAGTTTAAATGAAGCACTAAGCTATAAAGCAAATACATTCATGTTTTACACAGGTGCGCCTCAAAATACAAACAGATGTAAAATAGATGATGAACTAACAAAATTTGCCCAAAAAAAAATGAAAGATAATAATATTGATATCAACAACATTATCATTCACGCACCATATATAATAAATTTAGCAAATAAAGATAATATGGATTTCAACATCAAATTTTTACAAGAAGAAATCGAAAGAGCAACAAGTCTAAAAATAACCAAAATTGTTTTACACCCAGGAAGCCATGTTGGAAAAGGATATGAAGAAGGCATAAAAAATATTATAGAATCATTAAACAAAATAGATTTTAAAAATGTAACAATATTACTAGAAACAATGGCTGGTAAAGGTAGTGAATGCGGAATAAATATTGATCAAATAAAAACAATTATTGATAACATTAAAAATAATGATCATATTGGCGTATGTTTAGATACATGCCACTTAAATGATTCTGGAATTGAAATAAAAGATTTTAACAAATATTTAGAAGAATTTGATCAAAAAATCGGTTTAAATAAAATCGGTTGTATCCATATAAATGATAGTAAAAATATAGTAAATTCACATAAAGATAGACATGCTAATATAGGACTAGGAACAATTGGATTTGATAACCTTATAAATGTAATTTACAATGAAAAATTAAAAAATATTCCCAAAATATTAGAAACCCCATATATAGAAGGACACGCACCATACAAAGAAGAAATTGAAATGATAAGAGAAAAAAAATTCAATGATGATTTAATAAACAAAGTTATTCATAAATAAGAACCATATCTATTTTTAAACTCTAAATACAATTTTTCAGCTTTACTAACCGTTTCTAAAGAAAATTTTTCTCTTAAATCAGAAAAAATATTCTCAGGATTACCATATATAATAGTACGGTATTCCTTTTTTATTACAGAAAAAATATAAGATGTTTCATCATCAGACAAAACAATACCATTTTTTAAAGCAAAAGATTTAACATCACATTCCTTCATATTATAAACATAATTATCAATAAGTTTTTGAATCAAATTTATCACCATTTAAATATATGCCGTATAAATTTAATAATGCCTAATAAAATAATACTAGGAGAATTATATGAAAAAAAGATTCAAAATACTAAGTATAATTATTATAGTTCTATTTACATTCATTACATATAAATTAGCGCATATTCAACTAATAAATAAACAAAAATATACAGATTATGTCTATCAAAGTAGTCATAATTTTTGGTATGGTCAATCAACACCAAGAGGAAAAATATATGACCGAAATAATAATATTATTGTTGATAATGAATCAGTAAGAACTATTACCTATCTAAAAGGACCAAAAAGTAATACTAAAAATGAAATAAGAATCGCATATAAACTTGCTAAAAACATTGATATTAACTATAAAAATCTATCAGAATATAACTATAAAAAATTCTATTTACTCTTAAAAGGATATATAAATAATTATGAAAATAAAATAAATACTATAACAGAAGAAGAATTAAATATATTAGACGAAGAAGACAAAAAAGCAGCATATATTTATTACCTAATGAATATAGGATATTCATATGCTCCTAAAACAATAAAAAAAGAAATAACTGACTCAGAATATGTTTATATCATTTCATCAGAAATAGAAGGAATATCTATTACATATGATTGGAAAAGAAAATATAACTATGAAGCTTTTAAAAGCATCATTGGAAATATATCAAACATTCCATATGAAAATCAAAATTACTATCTAAACAATGGTTATAGTTTAACAGATCGAGTCGGTGTAAGTTATATAGAAAAAAACTATGAAGATACCCTAAAAGGAATCAAAACAAAATATGAAATAAAAAATGGTAACATGATTCTAATCGAAAATGGTCGTAAAGGAAATGACATTTATCTAACAATCGATATCAATTTGCAAGAATACCTAGAAAATTTATTAACAGAAGAATTAATAAAAACAAAAAAACTCTATAGCGCTAAATATTTTAACAAAATCTATGTTGTCATAATAGATCCAAATACAGGCGATATCCTAGCAATGAGTGGTAAACAAATAGTAAAAACAAGTAGTGGTTACAAAGTATATGATTACACACCAGGAACTTTCTTAAATGCCTATGCATCAGGATCAGTAGTAAAAGGAGCATCTCATATTGTTGGCTATAATACTGGAAATTTAAAAATTGGCGAAAAAAGAAACGATACATGTTTAAAGATCGGAACTATAAGTAAATGTTCTTGGACCTATTTAGGTTACATAAATGATATAGATGCATTAAGATTATCATCAAATACATATCAATTTAGAACAGCAATAAATGTAGGAAAAGGAAAATATGAATATGGAAAAGGACTATCACTAGACAAAAATGCTTTTACCATTTATAGAAAAATTTTTAACGAATTTGGATTAGGAGTAAAAACCGGAATCGATTTAGAAAATGAAAGTATAGGATATAAAGGAACAAGCACTAAACCAGGATTTTTATTAGACTTTTCAATCGGTCAATATGATACATATACCCCACTCCAATTAGCCCAGTACATAGGAACTATAGCAACTGGAAAAAGAATGAAATTAAGACTAGTAAACAAAATAAAAAAATTAGATGAAACAGAAATAATAGAAAGTACTGAGTTAAATAAATTAGATACTTTAGATAAATATATCGATAGAGTTAGATTAGGATTTAAAGAAGTTGTAAGTAATGGTCTTGGATATGGATATATCTATTATAAAGGAGCTGGTAAAACTGGAACAAGTGAAACATTTGCTGATACCAATAATGATGGAATAATTGATACCGAAACCATAACCAAAACATTTGTTGGCTATTTTCCATATGATAATCCTAAATTTGCTTACTCAATAGTTGCGCCAGATATATCATATAAATCAGCAAGTGAAAGTAATATAACCCAAAGAATATCATACAACATAACTAAAAAAATATATGAAATGTACATAAAATAAAGGTTGCCAATAGCAACCTTTATACATGTTTTATATTTGTATACTTAGCAATATCATCACTAGTAGTTACAATATCATAATTACTTAAAAGATGAATATCATTATTTCCTGTAATTCTAGCAAAAGTTCTAAGTTCATCATTTACTACATTAAAATAATTAACTAATCTTTGACAACTCTTATCAATATCAAATCTTTTCCTAAGCTCTGGATCTTGCGTTCCAATTCCAACTGGACATTTACCAGAATTACAAACACGATATTGTTGACAACCTATAGCAATCATAGCAGCTGTCGCAATAGCAATCGCATCAGCACCCATCGCAATCGCTTTTGCAAAATCACTAGCAGTTCTAAGACCACCCGTAATAATTAAAGAAATATCTTTATCATGTTCATTTAAATATTTCCTAGCCCTATATAAAGCATAAATAGTAGGAACCGTTGTAGCATCCTTAATTATTTTAGGACTCGCCCCAGTTGCTCCTCCTCTACCATCAATAGTAATAAAATCTGGTTTAGCATAGCATGCAAATTCTAAATCTTCTTCTATATGCTCAGCAGCAATTTTTACCCCTATAGGTCTTCCATCTGATTTTTTTCTTAATTCTTCAACCAAATTTTTCAAATCATCTTTAGTACTAATTTCTGAAAACTTTGAAGGACTAATAACATCTTCATGAATTTTCTTACCTCTTATAAGCGCAATTTCTTCAGTAACCTTTTCACCAGGAAGATGACCACCCATTCCCGGTTTAGTACCTTGACCTATTTTTATTTCAATCGCACTAACCTTTTTTAAATTTTCATCATTAACACTATATTTATTAGGAACATATTCAAAAATATATTGATATGAATTTTCAAATTCTTCTGGTAATATACCACCTTCACCACTACATATAGCTGTTTTTACATTATTCGTTCCTTTAGCTAAAGCAATTTTTGCTTCTTTAGATAAAGCTCCAAAAGACATATGTGATACAAAAATTGGTGATTCAAGAACCATAGGCTTTTTAGCTTTTTTACCTATAATAGTTTTTAAACTAACTTCTTCGTTATCATAAAGTGGCATTTTATTTAATTGACCACCAAGTATCAAAATATCATTCCAACTAACTACTGGAAGTAAAGTACCCATAGCAGATATTATACTTTTTCCAGTAATTGCCATCGTATGAATATCAATCATACTTTTTTCTTTATCATCCATTTCACGTTTATATTTACTTAAATACAATGATAAATCATTTTTATAACTATCAGATTTAATGTTTTCCTTATCATCTTCAATTTTTTTATTATCTTCTTCAACTAATACAAACATACTTTTAGGAGCAAAGCACATTGGACATTTCCAATCATCTGGTAAATCTTCAAATTTAACCTTTTCTTTGTCTTCATCATATATATGACCGCATAATTGACATTTATATTTTGCCATATATTACCTCATTTTAATAGTTTTCAGCTTTAATTTCAAAATATGCTTTAGGATGAGCACATACAGGACAAAGTTCTGGAGCACTCGCACCAATAACGATATGACCACAATTACGACATTTCCAAATTCTATCGCCATCTCTTGAAAATACTAATCCACCCTCAACATTTTCAATTAATTTACGGTATCTTTCTTCATGTTCTTTTTCAATCTTACCAACACTTTCAAATAAAAATGCAATACGATCAAATCCTTCTTCTTTTGCTACCTTAGCAAATTCATCATACATATCAGTCCATTCATAATTTTCACCATCAGCAGCAGCATTTAAATTATCAATAGTAGATGGAATAGATCCACCATTTAATTCTTTAAACCATAATTTTGCATGTTCTTTTTCGTTATTTGCAGTTTCTTCAAAAATGGCAGCAATTTGTTCATATCCTTCTTTTTTAGCCTTACTAGCAAAATAAGTATATTTATTTCTTGCTTGACTTTCTCCTGCAAAAGCAGTCATTAAATTTTGTTCAGTTCTACTTCCTCTTAATTCCATTCTAAATCCTCCTTGTTCTAAATTACACTCATTACATATTCCATAAACAGTTAAATTATATTTTTTTAAAATAATGTCATTACTTAAAATTTCAGATAAATCATCAATATTAAAATTATATTCAAAATCAAATACTTTACCACATTTTTCACAAACAGCATGAAAATGTTCATTATTAATATAATCATACCTATCCGCACCCGAAAAAACCTTTATTTTTTTTATGATATTGTTTTCAACTAAAATATTAACATTTCGATATAATGTACTTTTACTAATTGTAGGATACTTTTTATGAACAATATCATACAATTCTTCAATAGTAGGATGCAAATAACAATTTTTTAAAACATCCAATATAATTTCCCTTTGTTTTGAATAATTATTCATGTAATCATCTCCAAATTAGGAATAATTCCTAATTTACTTAATTATATAAATTTTTTTTAAAATTGTCAATCAAAAAAAACATATAAAAATTAAAAAAACATATAATTTAATGGTGATTTTATATGTTTAAAGAAGGAGATTATGTAAGCAGAAATTCCTATAATAATGATATAGTATTTGTAATAATCAAAATAGAAAATGATAACTATATTTTAAAAGGCGTCAATGAAAGACTTGTCGCAGACGCCAAAAAAGAAGACTTAAAAAAAGAAGAAGGAGCAAGAGAAGATTTTAAAGCCGAAAAACCCAATTTAGAAGAACGCGAAGACTATTTTTATATGCCAGGTAAAATATTACACATAGATGCAGATATGGATTATTTAAACAGATGTTTAAATTATTACAAAGAAGCAAATATATGGGCAACTGGCAAATGCATTAATGAAAATGAAATAAAATATCAAATAAAAGATTTAATAATAGAATATAATCCCAATATAGTAGTTATAACCGGACATGATGCTTACAATAAAAATCAAAATAGTTATCGAAATAGTCAAAACTTTGCAGATGCTATAAGAGAAGCTAGAAAATATGAAAAAAGTCATGAAAAATTAATAATAATAGCAGGAGCATGTCAATCAGATTATGAAGAATTAATAAAAGCAGGCGCAAATTTTGCATCTAGCCCCAAAAGAATCAATATTCACGCATTAGATCCCGCAATAATTGCAACAAGTATAAGTATGTCAGATGCTACCAAAGAAATAAATCTAAAAGAAATATTAGAACATACCAAATATGGAAGCGATGGCATTGGCGGGATAATTACAAAAGGAACAATGTATATGGGGTATCCAAGATGATAGAAAATGTGAAAAATGGAATTGAAGAATTAATAGGAAAAAAAGCTATAATAAAATATAATCTTGGAAGAAATAAATATGAAAAATATGATGGGATAATAAAAGAAACATATAACAAAATTTTTTTAGTTGAAACAAATGGAATAAAAAAATCATTCTCATACGTAGATGTTTTAACAAAAAATGTAAAAATTAGCATAAAAAATTAAAAAATAATTGCCTTTTTTTACCTTTTTTGATATATTAATTATGTAAGGATAATTATCCATACTGGAGGGAGAGATAATCTTGGAAATAACAAAAGTAAATGTATATCCTGTAGAAAAGGAAAATCCAAAACTAAAAGCTTTTGCTGAAGCTTATATTGATGATGGACTTGTAATAACAGGTATACGTATCATTAATGGTCAAAAAGGTTTATTTGTTGCAATGCCAGACCGTAAAGAAAACAAAAAAGAAGGAGAAGAAGGATATCAAAAACATCGCGATATCGTCCATCCAATAAATAGTGAAGTAAGAAAAATGTTCACTGATGCAATCCTTGCAAAATATAACGAAGAAATTGCAAAAAAAGATGAATAAAAAGAACTAAAAAAGTTCTTTTTTATTATAAAAAGAATTCCATTTTGGAATTCTTTAAAATTTATTACGGTTTTCATATACTCTTTTTACATATGCATAAATTAAATAACCTAAAACTATAAGTACCAAAAAGGCAAGTACTATATAAACAATAGTCATATTAATTTTAGTACCAACAGTTTTCATATTTAAAGCATAAACATCATTGACATCATATTTTAGCAATATTTCTTTTTCTTCAGTATCTTTATCAATATACCAAGTATAAATATTTTGACTTTTATCAACAATATCAGCATTATTCTCTAAAACTTTATAAGGAAGTTCAATTACAATAGAACTATTATCAATATTCATGCTAAGCATCTCATATCTTTCCTCAACCTTTGCCCTATTTAACCCCTTAGCATTTATAGTAATAATACCATCATTATCAACAACACTAAATTCATCATATAAATTTTTAATTAACAAATTATAATTATATGAAGTAGGACTAGGATAAGTTCTATTAACTCTTATCCCTTGATATTTATTAGATTCAATATTTGTCATTTTATAGTTAGAATAACCTATTTTAGATAAATAACCATACGCATCATTTCTAAGCATATCAATAAAATTAAAATTATTTTCACCAAGTTCATCTTTAGAAGTAGGATCACCATCAGGAAAATATTTAGATAAATCTACTTTTTCGACAAATTCATTTTTATTAGTTATTTTTAAAGAATAATCAATTTTACATCCAGATAACAATAGACATAAAATAACAATTAAAATTTTCAATTGAAATAGCCCCTTTCTTCCATTTCAGACATTCTTATTACAGAAGTAAATCCATGTTTAGCGCCACTTTCATATAAACCAGTATCCAAATTCATTGTACTATAATGAACACCAGGATCACCACCAGAAGAATGAATAACTGAAAGAGTTCTATTTTGTAAATCAACATCATAAACAATTGCAATATGAGAATACTTTGTAGCATTTTCAGCGCTTTCACCATAATAAACAGTATTTGAATAATGATAAAGAACATCGCCAGGCTTAATTAAACCAGCATCTGCATATTTACCAAGCGGTAAAGATCTTACATTTTTATGTCCAGCATTATCTTCAAATTCAACATAACAAGATTCTCCATTTTCTCCACAAGCTAAATTATGTTTTTCTATCCATTTAACCATAGCTTGATATCTAAATGTATCTCTTCCAAAATCTTTTGGCATATCAAAATAACCATTAACAAATGCCCATCTAATAAATCCAACACAATCAAGACCAGTTCTTGAATACTGTGGATATATAGGATTTGCTTCTTCCATTCCCCAATTAGGATTTACACCAATGTAAGGATACTCTCCAGCTAATTGATATGGTAAACTAATTTCTCCACCATTATTGCTATGAACATAAAGCCAATAAGCAGCAGCAAGAACACCATTTAAAGTTCCCTTACCCGCTTCAGAAACATATTCTTCTAAATCATAATTTAAAGCAGAAGAATAAGCATCACTTGTATCAAGAGTACCTTTGATATTGCCATCTTTATCTTTTATAAGTCCCCTTGTTGCCATATTATCAATATTTAAAACTTTAAAATCCTCTCCATAAAAGAATTTTAATATTTCATAATGATCAACAAAATACCAATTATTTGCCAAATAAGAAGCAACATTAAATACGATTCCAACATTACCTTTTATATTAGTATTATTAAATTGTTCATCATAAGGAATCATTACTTTATGAGTACTATCAATATATAAATAACCAAGCTCATAAGTAATTGTTTTTTGATTCCCACTTCCTTTTATTGTACCATTATCACCAACATAATAATATTCAGTTGGTGTTATATAACCATCATAATCAACTAAAACATCATCCTTAGTAGCATTAACAGCATCATATATAATTTTATTATCAGTATATGTATATGAATATTGATCCTTTGTTTCTAAAACATTTCTTCCCCATAAACTATTATTATAAGCCCATGTTCTAGACGAAATAGCTAAAGCTTTTAATAAATTTTGATTTACACTTGAATCAAAATTACGAGCAAGAACACCTGCTACATAAAAATCAACAGGTACAGTCATATTAATACTTCCAGCTTTAATTGTAATTTTTCCTCTACAACAATCACTATAATTAGCTTCATATTCAGTCAAATCATCAAGTAAAACAAGTGGAGTATCAATATTAATTAATTTACTATCAAAAATTTTATTAGCATAGAAATAGTCAATTATTTTTTCATAATTCCATCCTAAATTATTTGCATAAATATTAGCAAGAACTTGTGACATTCCATTATTATGACCTCTAAAATCAGAATAATCATCTTCAGGATTATCAGTATGGCCAATACCAAGTGAAGTCGCAGAAACAGGAATAGTTCTATACGAACCACCATAATTACTGTTTGGACGCAAATCAACACTTATTTCTGAACAATCCCCTACTATACTAGCTAAATTAGCTTGTTTTCTAAATTGTCTTGGATATTTAGTTGATCCACAATAATAAAATGAACCTTTCTCTCCAGACGCAGGACATGTATCACCGCCACCATCACTAGATAAAGTATTACTTGTTATAGTAACCCTACTTTTATCATTAGATGCATATCCTTTTTCAGCTTTACATGTAACCTCACCAGTTTTAACATCATACCAAGGAATATATCTATCTACAGCAACAGCACGACCATCATCATAGTAATAATAAATTGTTGGATTATTACAAGCATAAACTTTTTCACAAGGAAAATTTGCATACTCAGTATGATATAAACTATGAGCATAAGTAACAATTTTTCCAACAGTCTCTCTTGCAGCAAGAACATTTATAACATCAGTTTTACTATTTTCCGTATCGACTTTACTATAAGTTTGAAAAGTCGTATCATTAGGAACAATTTCATCTTTTTTAAAGAAATTAACTCTATCTATATATTCAGTTCTAGCCAATATAGCTTGAGCTTTTAATGCTTCAATATTATAAGATTCAGACATTTCATTATTTACAACACCTGCAACATATGATTCTAAATCAATTGATGAATAAGTTCCAGAATTCTTTTTATCATATACTTTTACAATATATTCTTTTTGATTTGTAAAACTATAATTTGGATATATTGATTCCAAATATTCTTTCAAAGTTGTTGCTTCATAAGAAATAATATTTACGCCTTTACATTGAGAAAATAGTAATGAAGGATTATATCTTTTACCATCAGTAGAAAATAATTGAAAATGCAAATGATTGCCAGAAGAACATCCTGAATTACCTTCAGTACCTATTTTTTGTCCTTTAGTAACAACATCACCAGGTTTAACATCAATAGAATTCAAGTGCATATAATATGATCGATAAGTTTTTCCACCAAAATTATGTTCTATAACAACATAATTACCACTACTTCTTGAATCCATCACGCCACTACTATTAACACAGGCTCCGCCATTCCACTGATTAAATATGTTTGGAATACCATCAACAACTACTTTAACAACACCATCATATACAGCATATAATGGTCTTCCATCAACAGTATTAGAATAAGCATCAATTGCGTAATGTGAATAACCATTTCTATTTGATGTAAAGTCACTTGATATTGTACAAGTAGTAGACAATCCATATGGTGATGTAAAATTTTCTATTATTTCATCAGGTAATTGATACTGACTTTCAGTTGTTGTAAAAGCATCACCATTAGAAAAATGCATTGTATCAATTACATCATCATAATAATAAGAAGCAAATAAATTTCTATTATTAAATATTTCATATGCAATACTAATTGTATCTGTTCTTTTATTAGCAGATCCACAGTCAAGACATTCAATATAATTTTCTGGTACATATTCATTCAATAAATATTTAGCATAAGTTTGATAATTCATATATTTTTGAACATAATGAACTAAATAATTACTACCACAATTCATATTAGGATTATATAAACTTGTATCATAGTAATCATTAAAAGTACCATTGCTACGCATTTTATCTAAACTAATTTTAAGTTGTCTAGAATACCAATCAATAATTTTTTCATTATTATTATCATAATCATATATTTTATTACCAGTATAATATAAATTTTCATATCGTATTATTATTGAATCGAGCAAACTATAAGTAACTTTTTCTCCTTTTACTAATCCAGAAATTTGTGTAGTTGGAAGGAAATCACTATTGTCAGCTACACACATACTAACAACTTTTGAACCAACCAAATGTCCAGAAAGACCTCTAAATTCTTCATCTGGAATTCCTAAATCTGTTCCTAAAGACAATGAAGCAAGTTCATAAAAACTTTTTATTTCATTTTTAGGTATAGTTGTATAACCTCTTGAACGGGCTATTCCCATATTAGATTTAGTTCTAGATCCATTCATAACACCACTTATAATTGTTTCATCACTTATAAACTTATTAAAATGAATTGTTGAAGCAATTAAAGCAATATCAAATTCTCCATCAATTAAAGATAATCCATTCTCAAGTGAATAATTATTATAATTATTAACAATTTGTTTAAGATCATAGAAAAAAGATTCATTAGATGTACGAGCAGACTTATAATAAGAAGAAACAACTGCTTGTACTTTATCTTTTGCACCACTTGTAGTTCCTCCACCACTAGTACTAGTAGAACCACTATTAGAGGTATTTCCATTAACATTATCAGTTACAAAAAAACCTTTCCATTGTTCATTAGTAAACAAAGTACCAATTAAAACAACACCAAAAAACAAACAAGCAATTAGTATTCCAATAATTACAAATTTCCACTTTTTAATTGCTTTAAAAAAACCTAAAGCATCAATTCCAGCTTTATTAGTACTACCAACACCAGCAGCATCGCCACTTGCCCCTTCTTCGACTTCTTCATATTTACCAACCATATCAGGATTGTTAAAAAAAGCATTTTCTTCATTTGTAAAATTAATTTTTTGAATTCTATTTTGGTTAGCTTTTATTTTTTCAATAGCATCATTATCATTATTCATAAAATAACCACCTTTTAAACTAATACTATTATAACATTAATTTTAATAAAATAAAACAGAAAAAAGCATTAACTTTTTTTATAAGTTAATGCTTTTTCATTTGATGTAAAGAAATTTTTAAGTGCTGTTTGATAATTCTTATCACTAAGCAATAATTCTTTCAATTTTTCAAGTTCTTCTTTAGTTAAATCATCATACAATTTTGGATTAGATAATAAATCAGGATTGTCAAGAGACATTTCAATTTTCTTACCACTAACCATTTTTCTAAATTTAATACCACTTTGTTCATCACATAAATGTCCTGTAAATACTTCTTTAGGTTTACCAGAAAAATCTACTAACACAGGTCTATCACCAGACAATAATTTTCTTTCTAATACAACACCTTTTCTTAACATATTACCTATTACATTAGAAGAACATAAAACTTTTATATTAGTTTTTACTTCCTCAACTTTTTCTTCTTCAGTTGCTGAAAGGACAGGTTCTTCAGGTACAACAGTTAAATCAGAAACATCATCATCAACTAAATCATTTTTAGCTTCGATATTAGTAGTTTGAATAGAATCAACTCCTAAATTAGAAGATGGTACTTCACTTAAATCATTAACAACATCATCTACTATTACATCATTTCTTCTTCCTATTTTTTTAGAATCGTTTTCTTTTTTATTATTTTTAGATTTATCCTTTTTAGCAATCATAGAAGATTTAAATTGAGCTGATTTATTTTTTATATTAAGAATCACATTCAAAAGAAAATGTGTATGTTTACTACAATACTCTTTTTTTTCTTCCTTAGTTTTTAATTTGCGATATTTTTTACTTAATCTACAAGAATAATAAGAAATTAAATCAGGAATAATTGATAATGCAATCATATATAAAGCTGCAATAACAAGTTTAATACCTATACTATTTACACCAAATATAGAAGCTATCAATTCAACCGAATTATAAAAGAAGCCACAAACTACTTTAAAAATATTTCCAATAAATCCAAAAAATTTACCTATATATTTAAATATATCTCCAACTAAATTAACAATAGTATATTGTTCCATAACTTTACCCCCTTAAGTTATACAAATCATACCATATATAAACAATATAGTCAAATTGAAAAGAAAAAAAAGAACTATATTACTATAGTCCTCCACCACTACCAAACGAATCAAGTTCAGCATCAGTAAGTATTACATTAATTTGCATTCGTCTACTACCACAAACTAATAAAGCCTCACCTTGGTTATATCTTTTAATACTTTCTTTTTCGTTATCATTTAAATCAATTAAATAAGCCAAATCTTCAACCGCTTGTTTCTTTAATCCCATAACTAAGTAATAAGAAGCATTATCAAATATAGCTTTACCATGCATAAGTACATCAGGAGCACAGAAATCACTCGGTTGTTGAGTTATAATAATTGTTCCCGTATTATACTTACGACTTCTTCTTTGTACTTGAGCCAAGAACTCAGCTCCTAAAGCATTATTACCACTAAGTAATACGTGGGCTTCATCTACTGCAAGTACAGTATTAACACTCTTATCAAGAGTTAAACTCCAAGCATATTTTAATATATTAAAGAATAAAGCATTTCTTATATTACTATCAGAATTCATTAATTCCCTTATATTAAATACAATAAAATTACTATTAGGTTTAATTGTTGTATGTCCATCAAAATAATATTTTAATTCCTTAACAATAGGTCTAATTTTCAATTCAAGTTTTTCCAAAATATCTTTTTCATGTGATCGATCAGGCATTGATAAAATTTTACCTCTTACTGTAGCATATACATCTCTAAATGTAGGATAATCTTCAGAAGTGAATTTAGTAAAATCAGAATCAAAATCAATACCAAATCTTTTATATGTTTCTTGAATCATTTCACTATATAAAGTTAAAACATCTTCTTCTATACTAGGATCATAATACTTTATAAATGCTTTCTGTGTTTGTAAAGATCTCGTCAAAACAGTATATCCAAGACCTTCTTTTAACTCATCATCATCACTATCTAGAACAATTTCAAGTGGATTAATCATACCATATTCTCCACCTTTACCTAAATCAATGAAATCGCCGCCAAATAATTTAGTCATTTCTTCAAGTTCACCTTCAGGATCGATAACAACAACTTGGTGACCATTTCTTATGTTAGCTCTAAGTAATAGTTTAGCAGCAGTTGATTTACCAGAACCAGAAGTACCAAGTATAATCATATTAGCATTATTTCTATTGTGCTCTTTTTTTATCTGATATAAGAACTGATTAAATAATACTACACCACCAGAAAAATCTACTCCAAGTAAAGTTGACATTCCAGGATCCTTTATACTATCAAATATAAAAGGATACATTGCTGCAAGTGTAGGAGAAGGAATTGGTGTACCAATTCTTTCTTCCACAGCTTGTTTAGGATATATAGGTAACATTGATTTAAATACACTTTCTTGTTCAAATCTAAGTGGTACAGCAGTTAATTGCATAGCTTCTAAAAAATTTTTAACTTGTAATTTTTTAGCAACTAATTCATCTTGTGTATCCGCAGTAACCATTATATGCATTTGAAAATCAAATATAGCAGATTGATTAGCCGCAAGCATTGAAATAAAGTATTCAAGTGATTCATAATCTTGTCTTATTCTTTCCTGTAATGTTTTATCTCTTTCATCTTGATATCTCATTTTTAAATCAGCAATTTCTTTATTTAACATTTTAGTTATTACACTAAATGGTAAAGGTAAATGTTTAATTGCAATTTTAATACCAGACATACTTGTCAGATTTGATAAAAATCCAGGATTAATAAATTTTGGATAAGATACAACAGTTAATATTGTTGCATATTTATCACTGATTACCATTTCAGCACTTTTAAATTCTAACCCCTTTGGGGCAAGTTGACTTTTTAATTCCATTAACTCATCACCGTCCCACCTTCAGTACGCATTCCAGCATTTAAGAAATTATCTAGAAGTACTCGTAAATCATCATTTGTGGTTTGACTTGTATTCAAACCAGCAGAAGCAAATTGATTAATCAAAGTTCTTAATCTCTTTTGTAATACATCATTATCTTTATCTTTAAATAACAAATAAAATTCTGTATCAACAACTCCATTAGACATAAACATATTAGCTTTATTTATATCTTCCATAATCATCTTTTTAATCATTTGATCAGGTGTAGAATTAAATGCGATTTGTAATTGTGACAAATATACATTTATATCAACTGGTCTTCCTGCAATTATCAACCAAAATTCATAATTTATAACATTGTAAACATTTTTTAAATTAGAAATAATAGCATCTTGTGAAGAAGAATCTAATATAAATATATTTTTTGGTTGTATCTTAAGACCTGTAACCTTTACATTATCATCAAGTACAATCATTCCATTTGCAATACTTTTAATTGGAACAAAACTCTCAGTATATTTACTTTGTGGTTTGTCCACTGGTTTCTTCGCTAGTTCCTTTAAATTCTTCACTATAACACCATCCTTTCCATATAAATCTTTCGCGACTTGTAAAGAATCTATATATTGATAAAATTACCGTCATTACATTATGATAATGGGCAACTGGGAAGACAAGTATTATTGCAATAGCTCCAGGAGTAATTGCAAGTACTGTCGGCCCAATGTCAGATAAATTAAGTGTAAGTAATAGAATAAGCGAAATTGCCATTCCTACTCCCAAAACTATTAAATCAAAACTTCTAAATAGACCAAATATAAGCATTGATTTTTTTGAATTGGCAGGTATTAAAAATCCATTCATATTTTATTTCTCCCTTTTTATTTTCCATGCTTAGCTTGTGCAGCAGCTTTTTCACGTTCATGACGCCTTACAACATCACTTCCACCATATGATTTGCTAACTATATCAGCTCGATCTGCATATTTTTTAGAATTTTCGCCAACAAATGTCTCAAGATAGTTCGCCGCACTTGTATCAATAGTTCCAAAAGTATGGCCTACGCCCATAATGGCAGCCTCACCATATACATTAAGATTTGAATTAATATTCGATACAAGTTGTTCAGCCATATGACCAGATATTTCATCATGATAATTTCCAGATGCATCTCTTTGAACCATCCATTCAGCAGCTGCCTGACCTTCAATAAATTTTTTCTTAATATTCAAGCCACGTTCCCACTCAGCTATTCTAGCAGCATACTCTTCTCTTTGAACATCAGTCATTTTAGAAGTATCAATTTCTTTCGCAGAATTGTATGCTGCAAGTTCAGTTTTATAATCACCTATTGAATACTCAGCGTTTTTAGATGCCCTATACTTGCCAGTTGCAGCATCGTACATTTGGAAAGTAGCAATGCCACTAGCATTTCTTCCAAATAATTGATCTCCAGTTCCAGACTTATTATAAAAGTCCCTTATACTTCGAGAAGAAGCAGCACTAAATGAAACATCTGTGCCATTTTTTTTCATCATTTCACCACCGGCACGTGCATATAGTGCGTCAACACTTTTCTTTAAACCAGAAGTTGTATCAATAACATTCTTATCTATATCAGCCGGAGTTGGTACTCCCATTGCCATAGCAGCACCAGCAGATAATCTTCCACCCAAAGTAGTACCAACATTACTAGCAGCAATCCTACCACTTCTAGCCATATTTTCTCTAGTATTGCTTGTTATATCATGGATAGACTTAGCACCTTTTTTAGCACCACCAGTCAAACCATGTACAGCAGTATCAGCTCCACCAGTTATAGCTCTTCTAAGTGCTTCTCCTCTACCAGCACCAGCACTTCTAGCACCTCTATAAGCAGCAAGTCCACCACCTATAGCACCAGTTGCAAGTCCAGCAGCACCACCTAAAGCCATACTAGCAATTCTATTATCACCTATTCTCTTAAGTGGATTAAGACTAAATTGACCTTTAACATCAATTCCAAACGCTTTTCCGATCATTTCTGGAATTTGTTTAACAAACAAAAGTATACCAAGTATCATAAATACTTGAAACCAAGTACTAGTATTTTGTGAACCAGCAACACCTTCACCAGCTCCAAATATAACATTAATTAAAAATACCCCAAAGTAAACAGTAGCAACTCTAACAAACAAATCAACATAAGTTTTAAGTGATTCTTTTACCCACCAATTAAGTGACTTTTTATCACCTTTAGAATCACCAGGCTCAATATTTAAAATTATTGGAATAGGAGCAATAATTTGTAAGAAACAAAGTTTAACGTTACGAATAGCAACATCAAAACAGAAATTTAAAAATAGTAAAGCTAAAAATCCACCAGCAATTGTTGAAACAATAGCAGTATAATTAATAACATGCTGATTTCCATAAGTTGCATTCAAAACGTTCGGATCAGTTAATAAACCAAAATTATACCTTTGAGAAGCTATATAAAACATAGTTCCTATTTCTGCAGTAGAGTTATTGCTATTCTTATCATCCACACTTATAGCATTCAAAGCATTAACACATTTAGCAATTTTGGCTTCTTCTTTACTTAAAGATTTACCATTTTCACCATCAGATTCATTGAGTTTATTACCATCAGGATCAATTTTTAAATTATCATTATAATAATATAAAATATTACCACATGGAGAAAGTTCAGTAATTGATAAATTAGGTGAATAAAAAGCACTAAAAGTCAAAAAAGATATTGCTTGCCCATATGAAGCAGCATTAAAAGAATCATTATTATTTTTATCGTTATTCATCCCCATTATTAAATTACCAATAACATTGCTATCCATAATATAATTTTGAAGTGCAAAAGCTCTATTAAATATCCATGGAACAGATACAATTAAAGCAAGAGAAACAGCTAAATTGGTAAGTAATTTACTAGTTCCCTTCTCCATTCCATCTGGATTAATAATATATTTAATAAAAGCAAAAGCTAATCTAAATAACATAAAAATACCAAGTAAAGTATAAAGCCTCTGTGATGCAGATGCTAGATTTAAAGAGCTTAGTAAAGAACTCGAAGAAACTTCATAAAAAATACTATATGCCCAAGATGAAATTGAATAAACTTGTGTATCAATAAAAATTCCAACTGTACGTAGTAAACCAAGTATAGCTTCGTTAGAGCCTGTTACTAAATAAGATACACCCCAAGTAGCCACACCTGCAGCAGCAAGACCAAGTAAAATTGTTCCAATAGCGCCCCTTTGATTAAATTTTCTTCTCATTTTTTCACCTAACTTTCCAAACATTTAATTGCTTCAACATCAACATAATTATTTATAAGTCCAATTATAATATTAATTATAACTGGTATAAGTAAAATAATAACTAAAGCAATTATTCTTCCTTTTATATTTTTAAAAGCTTTTTTGCTATCTAAATCTTTAGAAACCAATAATTTATAAACATCTGTAATACATAATATAATTGTTATACTTACACAAGCAATTTCTAAATAACCAAAATATTCATTTAATACATCCTTAAATTTTTTGTCAATTAAATTACAATCATCAATAATAGTCAAATCATCTCTTGATTGAATTTTACTACCAACAACAAATACATTTTTTTTAATTTCAATTTCTGTTTCTAGGTTTAAACTATACATTGTATTTTTTCCAACATATTCTTCACCACTTTTAATAGCTTCATATAAATCTTCAGCATAATTCGCACAAACATCATTTATAGTTTTACCATTTTGAGTAGTCAAACTTTTAATGGTATCATATCCACCACTCAAAGCTTCTAAATTACCATCAGCATATTCGATAATTGCGACCCTTTCAAGATTACTACATGCACCAATAAATAGATCATATGAAGAATTTAATTCGTAAAAAACTTTTTGATACTCAGAATAAGTAATTTCATTTTTATCAGCATATACATTGCTTATAAAAGCAAATACTAAAATTAATAATATAATTTTTCGCATAATTCACCTATAGGAAATCTATCATAATAAATTATAACATAATAATCATAAATTTGCTATATATTTTATAAATATTATTTATTAAGATCACTTATTACACATTTAGAAGTATCAACAGGTATATATTTATTTAAAAAATCTAGTAAAATTAACACTAATGTTGGTAACAATAAAATAACAACAAGAGCGACTATTCTTTTACTAATTAAAGGAAACATTTTCTTACTAGCGCCATCATCACTAGCAATAACAGTTTTATAAACTTCTACTATAGACAAAAGTATTACAAGAATAACGCCACCAACTCTAAGTGCATTTAATATTTCTTTTATTATGTCTCTTAATCCATTCGAGATAAGTTTACAAGTATTTTCTTCAATCTTAACATTAGGATTAATATTTGTTAATAAAGAAAAGCCTTTTAAATAATATGATTCAAAACTTAAATAAATCATGCTATTATTAATTTCAGATTGTCTTGCATAAGCATTAAGAACACGACCTGCATTATTAACTGCTCTATACAAATTATCAGCAGCCTCACCACACTCAGTAGTAAATTCATCAAAAAGCAACTTTATTTCATTATTTAAATAACCAGAAACACCATGTTTATCATAAAATTTACTAGTTGTTCCACTTGCATATGATTGAATAGCTCTCATTTCATTTTCTGTACAAACCTTATTAAAATTATCCATAGCTTCGTTCAAATTATCTCTTTTTTTATTTAAACAATCCCTTATTTCACCTATTTGATTTTTATTAGTAACTAAGGGACAAGTTTCCATCCATTCTTCATCAAGACTACTACCAACAATAAAATCATTTTTATATCGAGCCAAATAATCTTTTAAAGGATAAGATTGTCCAGAATTACCAGATCTATAATTTATACATGTATTTCTTACACCACTATAATCACTATTATAGTAAAAATAACCAATTAAAGGTACACTTTCATTAATCTCATAATAACCACCATGTCCAGCAAACATTGTTCTAAGACTAGTCAAACTATCACAAAATGATTTAAAATTATATTTTTTTTCATTTCCATTCTTATCAATAGCCATAATTTGCTCATTATTACAATCAGGACATTCCAAAGTAACATCAAGTGCAAAATAATTAAGATAAACATCATAAGGTATAAAAGTATATTCCTGGTTACCAATTGAAACTAAAACCGGACAAGTTCCTACATCAGCACTAGAACCAAATTTATTAAATTTGCTGAATATATTTTGTTTTGATGCATTTTTTATAACAAATTTTGTTGCTTGTGAACCACTTTCATTATATAAATAACCAGTATCCCCATTATCATACTTATATGCCTTGCGCCAATCAGATTTCTCTGAATTAACTTCAAAATTAACAGAATAATTTTCATTGCCAATTTTATATGAACATGTAGTAGCATTAACATTAAACATTATAATAAAACTAAATATTAAAAACAATAATTTCATACTAACCTCCTGTTACAGCCTTAACACATTCACCATTTACTTCAACTAAAGATCCAGCCATATATCTATTTAATAAATCCAAAACTAAATTAACAATTAATGGCAACATTAAACAAATAACTAAAATTACCATTCTCTTAATAGTGTTAGAAATCCATTTTTTAGTTTCTGAATCATCTTTCGTAGCTAAACATTTCATACCATCTAAATAAACCATAAAAATTGTTAAAATTACTACAACTAATCTAAATATATCAAAAAACGAATTTAATATATCTCTTACATCATCACTAATAGCGCCACAAGTATCTTCACTTACATTATTATCAAACCACAAAGTTGTTAAAGCAGCATATCCAGAAAGATAAGAACTTTCTAATGATAAATAAGTAAGTTTGTTAATATCGCCTCCATCATTAGCATAATCATCAAGCATATGTCTTACCGCAATTATAGATTTATATAAATTTCGAGCGACTTCAGAACAATTAGAACTTAAAGTTATTTTTTCATTATCAACTTCAAATAAATCATTAGCAGAAAAATTAGGCATGGAATTAAAATCATTTGCATAAAAGTAATTAGTAATAGCCTGTTTTTCATGATAAGTACAAGCATTACTTGCATATGCTTTAATATTATTATTCATCTGCTTTCTAACATCATCAGTTACACCTTCAGAAGCATATATTTCTCTAGAAGAATAATGTACATATTCAACAGAACCGTTATTAGAAGCATTTAAAATAGCATCAACTTGACCAATCAAATCATTGTTATCATTATAAATAATTTCATTTGCAGCAATTAATAAATTAAAATCTTCTCTATTTCTTGTTATAAAATAATGTGGATTACTATCACCAAAAAAATGAACAATACTAATAGTTGGACATTTTAAAGTAAGTCCACTATCAAAAACTTTATCATGATAGTTATCATAACTTTCACCATTAACGACAAAACTTGTCACAGCATGTTTCCCTTCACTTGTAATATAATAACCAAAATTTATTGTTTTGCCATTATCATTATAAGAACAAGATAAAGCATTTTCGCTAGCTCTAATACTAGGAATAAACAAAAATATAAATAATAAAATATATTTCATTTGCCACCTACCTTATTCCACATATTGGATCATCAATACCTATAGTACTTATAAAATCAAATATAATTTCAACTAATATAGGTGTTAAAATTAATAATACAATTGCGCCTATTCTTTTAATTAAAATAGAAAATTGTTTTTTACTTTCCCCATCTTTTTGAACAACAGCTTTAAAAATATCTATTATACAAAGTAAAGTTCCAATAATAACGCCAGCATATTTCATAACGTCAAATCCATATTGAAAAATTTCTACCGTTTTTTCGCCAAAAATACTACATCTTGCAGTATCTTTTATTTCAACTTGCATAGTAGAACCAGTTAAAAAAGCATATCCTTTTTGATAATATGATTCAAAGAAATAATAACTCATTGTTATTTTTTCTTCTCCTCTATAACCACCTTTGTCCCTAACATATGAAAAAGCTTCTCTTGTTATCGAATATAAATTTCCTTTACCTAGTCCATCACCAAATAAAATATTATAGCACGGTGAGGACAATCCTGCATCAAATTTTTCACCATATTCAAGAAATAAAACATCTCTTTGAGATCTAATAGCATTTAAATCATCTTCTGTACATACACCAATTTTAGTAGCTTCAGAAAGTAAATTTTTTATATCCATTGCTATTTCTAAATAACCAGAGTTTGATAAATTGTTATTTATCGCACCCATTTCATTTGAATTAGAAAACTCAATGTCTCTAACAAAATTAAAAATGCAATTACTCTGAAATTGATATTCAATTTTTTCCCCTTCAAGAGTAATAGAAGTATTTTCTACATAAGATTTAAAACTTCTTTCAAAAATTTCACTTTGTTCAACTGAAATATCACTTTCATCAGCTATATAGTAAATAAAAGCAACTCTTCCATATTTATTATACATATGATTATTATATTTTATAAATTTAGGTAAAAAATTAATCATATACTCATCATCTGATATTTGTTCAGCAGTAAATTCTGTTTGTTCTCTTTTTTCATCACACAAATAAATGTCATTTTTATTAGTAGAAGAACCACAAAAATCTCCTCCAATATAAGATATTTGAAATCCAGTATACTCAGAATTATAACCTATTGTGTAACTTTTTTTACTTTCATCAGTTAACACTATACTAGTATCATCAAGTTCAAAAGAACCGTTATGATTTTCACAGTATTTAGCAGTAGCAGAATAATGTACATTATCAATTACGACATCATAAGTAAAAGATTTACAATTATTGCTATCAGCATATACACATCCTATAAACAAAAAAGTTAGTATAAAAAACAAAATTTTTTTCATTTTATCACTTCCTTATGACATTAGAACACTTGCTTGGATTATTTTTTAAATATCGATCATTTATTAAATCTGTTACTATATTAATAAATAATGGTAATAAAAACACAGCTACTAAAGCAATAACTCTTTTCACTAAAACTGTCTTAAATTTAGCAATATCTGATCCTTTAGCCACAACCATTTTATATACATCCATTATACATAAAATTATACATACAACCGTGCAAATAATCTTTACAGCATCAAAGATATCATTAATAAAATCAATAACTTTAGAACCAATCAATTCACATCCAGTTTCATCAGTTTTATCAACAATCGGTGTATAAACAGTTAATAAACCAAATCCTCTTAAATATTCAGTTTCCATTGCTAAACAATTCATCATTTGGGCTTTTTTTTCATCTTCAAATATTAAATTGTTATAAAAATTTTGAGCTTGAAGTACTCTTCTTATATAACCATTTTCACCAAAAATCATATTTTTACACTCTGGTTCCAATATACTATTATCAAAATTATTTTCCAAATCATACAAACTACTAACATTTTGCATAGAATTTAAAGAATTAGCTGAACAAATACCATTGATTTTTTTACCACCTACTGTTTTTCCAGTTATAATTTCACGCATTTCTTTTAATCCTTTATAATATCCCAAACAAGTTCCGGCTGTAAAATTAGCATTATATGATTCTTCTTCCGAATTAACAGAATCAACATTAGCTCCAGCAAATATAGGATTTATATCGGTATTAATATTTAATTTTGTATAAAAATCACCATAATTAAGTCTATAAATTTGAAGATCACTTAATTCACCATGTAAAAACTTTTCAGCAAATTCATTTGAATAATCATTTAAATTATAAGAACTTTCTTCAGTTTCTTCAAAAGCCTCACTAAGAAAATATGAACCAATCAATATTACTCTACCTTCATTATCAAATTTTAATATTGGTCTATATTTTTCAGGATTATTTTTTAATTCTGTAAAAAAATCTTTCTCTTCTTTTTCAAAAGTATAATTATATTGTGCAAAAGCGCCAACACCATCAGTTAAACCATAAGTTGATAGAACTTGATCTGTACCAAAAAAATCTGTAAGTTTTTCTATTTCAAAAGGCTTATCAGCACCAGTTGAAGAAGAAGAATATTTTGATACAGTTATATTTTCGCGATAATAAAATTCTGAATCAATCTCCATAGTAACAATATAATCACCATCACTAGTTTTATATCTATAACTAACCATTAAATTCTCATCAGCATAAATATTATTTATAAATAAAAAAGGAATAAAAAACATGATTATTCTCTTAAAAAAACTCTTAAACATATATTTATCATTCCCTTCAATAATTTTTAACTATTTACCATTTTCTATCTTCATTATTTGTATCATTCTCAATACATTCAACGTCTCCACCGCTTCCAGTAAAGAAAGTCTTAACGCAGCCTAAAATTTTAGATTTTCCACTAGAATCAGGCAAAATACTTACAACAAATTGAACAAGAAAAAATACAAAAAATACAATAACACCATACATTACTCTTTTAACAAGAGCATCCCAACCTTTTTTCATTTCTTCTTCTTTTTGACTTGCTGCAGCTTTTAACAAATCTATCATTCCCATAATAATTATCACAATGGGAACACAAATTTTAAGTAAATTATAAATATCATGGATCATTAATGCTAAACCAGCAGGAATATCACAAATCGTAGCAATACCACCTTTAGAATTACACAACTCAACAGACATACCACCCACACCATCTACTGCTACTTGATTTTTATCTACAACAGCTAATACATTAGAAAAATTAACAAAAAATGAAAAGCCTAAAACTATAATAAACATTAAAAATTTTTTCATACTTATAAATCCTTTCTCAACAATTATTAGCGCCAATAAACTTACAAACGCAATCAATTATACCATTATCACCAGTAGCATTAGATATTATTCCCATAAGAAGCTGAACAATTGCAACTACAAAAAATACAATTGCAGCAGTTATACATCTACTAAGTAAATTTTTTTGACCTTTTTTAATATTATCATCCTTTTGGCTTGCTACTGCTTTTCCCATATCTAGCATACCTAAAATTATTAATATTATAGGAACAACTATTTTAATTAAATTAACAACTGTACTAATAATATTAATAAAAGGTATTAAATACTCATTACTACAAATAGCATTTGTATCAAGGGCATAAACATTATTAAATCCAAATAAAACTATAAATAAAATCAAATAAATAAATTTCATAAAAAACCTCAATTTTCTAAAATAATTATACCATTATAAAAAAAAAACTGCAATAGCAAATAAAAAAGGATGATTTAAGAATCACCCACAGTTTAGGTTCTATAATATTTAGTGTTGGTGTGAACTGAACCCCAAAAGTTGGACAGTTTA
>CAYLJU010000008.1:0-53035 GCA_964384115.1 uncultured Muribaculaceae bacterium
GCATCATTACAAACAACAGGATATTTAGTTGTATTAGACCATATCCAGAATAGACTAGCAAAGAATAAAGAGTTAGGTAAATATACTTGGATTTTTATAGATGAATTTCATATCTTACTTGCTAATCCATATTCTGCTCAATATGTTGCTAACTTCTATAAAACTGGAAGAAAATTAAATGCGTTAAATACTGTAATTTCGCAACAAATATCTCACTTATTAAGGTCAGAATCTGGTAAGGATATTTTATCTAATTCTGAATTTGCATTAATATTAAAACAAAAACCTTTAGATTTACCTGCTATTTGTAATATTTTTAATATTAGTGATGAGGAAGCAATGTATGTACAAGGAGATGCACCAACAGGACAAGGATTAGTTGTTTTTGGTTCTGATGTTATACCTTTTACTAATAAAGTACCAAAGGATTATTTAATCTATCAAGTTAATAATACAGATAGTCAAGTACAGGCAAGATAATTATGAAGGATAATACTGAAAGAGATGTTAAGAAGTCTATTGATAGGTTATCTACATTATCATCAGAAGCATCTAGTCATACATTTGAAACAATTGATAGGATTGCAAAAAAGACATCCGATTTCATTGAAAATAATTCTTTAGAAGAAGATTTAAATAGTAATGATAAAGAAGTTGAATCAAGATTAAAAACTTCAGAAAACGCACCAGAAGGTGAAAATAAGCAAGATACAACAACTCAGGAAGAGAATAACTCTACCAGCAAGTTGAAAACAAATGTTAATAATGAAGAATCTAATAATCTAGGTGATAAAGAAAATACTGTTGAAGGAACTAAGACGGACAATGACACTCCTAAGAAAAGTAAATTAAAAACAGTAGTAGAGAAAACTGGTCAAAAGGTATTTAAGTTTAATGATAATCAAGGTAAAGTATCAAAAGTTGCTACTGCTGTAAGTAAGAGTGGTGAAAAAGTATCTAAGGTTGGAAGAACAATTGTAAGAACTTCAAGAGAATTAAATAAAGCAATGAGTGAAGATGGTAGTGGTACAGATTATATTAATGAAAAGATTACTCGTAAAATTAAGACAAAAGTTTCAAATAAAGCAAGAAAGACTACAAAGAAAGTTGCTAGTAAAGTAGGTAAGAAATTTAGTCAAACACTTGGTAAAAAATTATTACAAGTAGCAAAGACAGTAGTAGTTAAGTTGATAAAAATGTTAATATCTTTGTTTGCAGCTTTAGCAGAATTTATTATTCCTATTGCTTTAGTTTTAATATTACTAATAATGTTAGGTTCAATTTTTGGCGCAAGTTCTTCTGAAAGTACACTTAATTCATATAAAGAATATATGAACAGTATTCAGGAAGAGTATGATAAAAAAGTTGATGATTTTTTAAAGGAAAATCCAGATGGAGTTGTTTTTGGCGTTGATGGTAGTTATGGTAGAATTGATTGGAGAATTCCTTTATCTATTTTGCAAGGTACTGATACTGAATTAAAATTAGACCAAACAGAAAAAGATCTCATTCAAAAGTTTAAAAATGCTGGTTTGTTAGAAAAACATGAAGTATTAGAACAAATCGTGGAAGAAACGGATTCTGATGGAAATACTACTGAAAAAACAATAAAAGTTTTAGTTATAACAAATGGTATGTATGAAGACTATTTAGATTGGTGTAAAGAAAATTATACTTATATATCAGATTATAATAAAAAGAAAGGTAAATCAGATGGAAGTGATACTTATTTTTCACAAGATCAATTAGATATAATGGAAATGTTATATCAGTCTGATGCTTTTACAGAATTTTTAGGTGATGATTTTAAAACAAGAACACCTACTTATGGGAGTACAACTACTAAAGCTAATTTAAATAGTGATTTTTATAATTCAAAAAATATATTAGCTACGTCTGGATTTAAGGGGCAATGTACCTGGTATTCTCATGGTAGAGCATTAGAATTATTCAATGTTGTTTTGCCTTCTGGCAATGCACAAACGTGGTTAAATTCTGCTGTTGCTATGGGGTATGAAACAGGTACTCAACCATCTTATAATTCTGTTGTAGTATTATCATCAAAAAGATTTGGACACGTAGCATTTGTAGAAGCGTATGATGGTGAAAAAATAACTATATCTGAAGGTAATGTCGGAAATCCTTGTAGTAATGATGATTCATGTAGTCAAGTAGAGTATGCAAATGAACACGCAAATGAGTTAGTAAGAACAAAAACTTATAATTCATTTGATGAATATAGAAGAATAAATAAAAATAATGGATATACAATTATAGGATTTATCTATTTAGATTAAGGAGAAAAAATGAAAAAGAAAAAATTATGGATATTATTAATACTAGCATTATTTGCTTGTAGTTTTATATCAGTTTTATTTAATTATAATGATATTAAAAGAAATATAGAAATAATTAGAGAAGAACAAGCAGAAAAAGAGGAAAAAGAAGCAATGTTAAAACAGGATTTAATTAGTCCTGTTTTAATTTTGAAACAAGACAAATTAATTATGTATCAAGGTGATGAGCTTAATTATAAGTCTTTTATTAAAGAAGCATCAGATAATCTTGAAGGTGATTTAACTGACAAAGTTAAATATACAAAAATTGATACATCTAAAACTGGAGAATTTTATATTGATTATGAAGTAAGTGATTCTGCTTCTAATGTTATTAAAGCAAGGTTATTAGTAATAATTCGTGAAAAACCGAATTTTAAAGATTAAGTTTACTATAAGCGAGGTGATGAAATATGACTGATGAACAATTATTAATTATGTATCGTAAGTATAAGAGAAGAAGGAATATAATTATATTTTCTATAATTTTAATTGTTATCATCTCTATATTTATATTTATATCTATCAGTAATACTTCATCTAAAAAAGAGGATAAAACTAATGAACCTACTAATATTCCTGAAGTAAAAGATGAAGTTGCACCTAAGATAAAGTTAAATACTAGCAGTATAGAAATTATGGAAGGGGGTGATATAGATTATTTAAAATATGTTGAAAGTGTTATAGATGATGTAGATGGAAATATTTTAGAGAATATATCTTATGAGAAAATAGATACTTCAATAATAGGTGAACAAAAAATTATATATAGTATTTCAGACTCTTCAGGTAATACTTCTCAAGAAGTAATGATTGTTAATGTTTTGAAGAAAGAACAACCTAAAGAAACTGAAAAGGAAAATAATACAACAACAAACAAAACTGAAACACCAAAAAAAGAGGAATCAAAACCATCAAATAATTCAACTCCATCTAATAATGTCACTACTAATAAAACTGAAACTCCATCTAATAATGAAACTCAAAGTGAACAAACATCGGAAAAAATAATTAAATATTTCTTATTTAAGGATGGATATACAATGTTAAATGTTTCAGAAGTATGTGCAGCTGAATTAAAGAAGACAAATAAAACAGGTATGTGTAGTCCTATACAAGATGAAAATGGAATCTATTTAGGTATGAAAATGGAAACTAATTAATAGGAGGCGATTAGATTTGGAAAAACATCCTAAGGTAGTATTTTATTGTAGAGTAGGAACAGAAGAGCAGTTAGAAAATTCATCAACAAAACATATTCCTATTATTGATGAAGAAACATGGGAAAAAGCACAACAAGCACTTCAAAAACCTTTTAGAAATAGATATATGAATATAAGTGATTATAGACCTTATAAGGGATTCTTAGATTTAAGAGAATATGATATGTCTAATAAAGATTTTTCAATGCTTTGGAAAGTTCAAGATTTCTTATATATGTCTAATAGAGATAAAGAACACTTGAAAAAGGTAGATCCGATTTTGTGGAATAAAATAAAAGAATTATCTGGAGCATATCAACAACAATTATTTTCATATCCTTTAAAAAGTAATATTAAGAATAATGATGATATGGATATAGAAATGGAAAGATAATTATGGATAAAAAAATATTATTAGAAATTTCTAATTTTTGTGAAAATTGTAGTTCGCATGAATGTTGCCCAGAAGAAGATTGTGTATTGTTTAGAATTGAAAAACTCGTAGTAAAAAATATTAATAAAAAGAAAGGAAAAAAATATGGAAATTCAAAAAGAAGATAAGAGTTTAGTAGAAATAGGCAAATTAGTTGAGGAAATAAAAGAAAAACATTATGCAGATTTAAATAATTATCAAAAAATACCAAAATTTGAGGATTTAAGAAAGTATGAAATGTCTAATGAATTGTTTATATCTTTATGGAAAATTCAGGATTTTTTATATACTTATAGCAAATTAAAAGATGAAATTAAAAAAAATAATCCAAGATTTTTTGCAGAATTGCAAGAACAATATGGAATATATCATAAAGAGTTATATGGATGTTCTTTAAAGAAGTAATTTTTTTAATATATTAGTTTACTATCGTGAACTTTATTATAGAAAGGGAGAATATATGAAAAATAATTATTTGTTATTAGCAGAAATTTTAAGAACTAGAAGAATTTTATTTGGTTATAGTTTAAGAAGTTTGTCATCACAAGTAGGTATAAGTCATACAGAATTAGCTCGTATAGAAAATGGTGGAAGAACAAGTTATAATTTAGCTACTATCATTGGATTATGTAATGTTTTACAATTGGATTTTATTAAACTGTTAAAAATTACGGGTTATTTACCTTGCGAAGAAGGTGAAATAGATGAGGAAACATTAGCATATATTAATTCATTTAACAAAATAAATGAAAATGATAAAAATGATTCCGAATATGTAGTATTGGAGATTTTTATAAATGAGTAATATAAAAGAAATAACACAAAAGTATATTAAAGCGATTGATGATTATGAAGATTATTTAAAGAAATATACTTCGTATCCTGAACCTGATTTTAAAAATATGTCATCCAAAGAAAGAAAAATCGCAAAGGATTTAATTAAACACATTAATACATTATTTGAAAATGATTATTTGCCTTGGCGAATGATTAAATCTGATAGATTAGGTAAATTGGAAAAAATAGCTTCTATATTTTATAATCGTGAAGCAGCTACTTTAAGTTATTTAAGAGCAAGTGATTTTATATCTGATTCTTTTATAACAATGGCAGAGGAAGAATTAACAGAATATTATAAGAAGCATGGAAAAGATGTTTCTGATGATATGGTCAAAGATAAGATTATTGATGAAGTATTTGAATATCACTTGCAGAATAGTATTGATTCAAATATATTTTCAAAACAATTAATTGAACTTCATAAAATTTCTAAGGACTTCAATGATGCTAGTAAAGATTTATATGATTATTATAGTCACAAAGAAATTAGTAATGATGAAATTGTTAATGAAGAAATAGAATATTAGAATTGTAAAATATGTTAAAAAATTCAAAATTGTTGTATTATTTTATGAAAGGAGATATTGATGTCACAAAAAGAAATAGAACAATTAAAAGATAAATATAAACCTGGTATAAAAATAAAATTGTTAAAAGAAATGGTTGATGAAGACTATTCAGTTGATGTAGGAGAAATTGGCGTTGTAGATTTTGTTGATGATATAGGTACTATTCATGTTAGATGGGAAAGTGGTTCTGGTTTAGGATTAATTCCCAATGTTGATGAATTTGAAATAGTAGAAAAAATAAAGGTAATTATGGTAGAAGTTGGCAAAGAACCTTATGTAAAAGAAATATATAATACATTAAAAGATATGCAAGAAATGGTAGGTGGACTAATAGATCGTGTGCCTACCTTTTTTTCTGAAGAAAAATCTTATGATTTTGTTTTTAATGATGAAGGTAAAATGATAGGATTACCATTAAATAGATATATATTTGAAAAGAAAGATGCTATTGCAGGTGATTTTATGGTAATAAAAGGTGATGATTCAATAGGAGAATATATAACTATTGATGACGATGAAATAGATTTTTTATTAAATCAAGTTAAAGAAAAATGTCCAGAATTTAATATGTTTGAATATTTAATGAATCAAAGAGAAGAGGAGGAAATAGAGAGATAATGGATACGTTGGTTATAAGCAATGAGAGTAATATACTGCATATATGCAACAATGGTTATACAGTAGATTATACAATTTATAACTCTAAAGGACACAGTCTTGATGGTGGAGTATTAGAAAGTAGCACGGATAAATTTAATACTCAAGATGCTATTAAAGAAATCGTAAAAATGATTAGAGATACTTTTGCATTTTCAGAACCTTTTATGTATTTAGATAATGATAAATCCGAAGGGTTGTTAGAATTGATACAAATGGAAGACTATAAGAACACTAAAGCAAAAGTTGATAATTATTTAGCAACGATTAAAAGTGATTCGTATAGTGAAATGGAAAAGTAAAATGATATGGCAAGTATTCAAGTGTCATTATTAGATTATTTTAGTGATAGTGAGAATTTTACACTAAAAGAAGCTGAATATGCAGTTCAAGAAGTTTTAAATTTAGATGTTAAAGAACCTTCAATTAGAGCTAGAATATATGAAGGTATTGAAAAAGGTTTATTTAAAAAAGTTTCAAGAGGTGTTTATAAAACTTCTAAAGATGGATGTGAATGTTTATTAATTAATGGAGATGGTAGAGATTTATCAATGATACCTAGTAATTCTATTGATGCAATAATAACTGATCATCCGTATGAATTATCTACAAATAAAGGTGGTAATCGTGATTTTACAAGTTCATATTCTTGTTTTCAATATAATGAAAAAGATTTTCAAGAAAAGTTCCGTGTGTTAAAGCAAGGAGCTTTTTTAGTTGAATTTTTACCTGAAGAATCAGGAGGAAACTGGGAATATTTAACTAAAATAAAGAATATGGCAAAAGAATCAGGTTTTTTGTATTATGCAAAAGTTAGTTGGATTAAGGGAAATCAAATTAATAATACTGGAAGAAAATCTAGCAATTGTGAAGATATTTTATTTCTATCAAAGGGCAAAGCCAGAGAATTAAGACTTGATACTAAAAAAAATATGAGAGAGTTATCCGAAGCAGGAATAAGTGCTAAAGGTATGTCATCTGAAGAAATGAAAAATATCTTAAAAAATAATAATTTGCCTGTTCATTACATGAGTGGTACGAATGGTATGCTTCCAACTTCTTTTGTATATGAACCACCATCAAAACAAGATAGAATCCATCAATCACAAAAGCCGAAAGAATTGTATGAAGCAATAGAAAAATATATAACAAAAGAATTTGAATGGGTGCTTGATCAATTTGCAGGTTCTTGTTCTTTAGGAGAAGCATCTTTAGAAGTAAATAGAAATTCTATTTTATTTGAAATAGATTCTGATATGGTAGATGAAGTAAAAAAATATTATGATAGCAAATCACTATCGTTTGAAGTATTACAAGAAGTAGAAGATTATGATTATGAAAGATAAAAGAAAAGGAGAAAAAAATGAGAAATATATATGATGATTTTATTCAACAAAAACCAAAAGAGATGTCTAAAACAATGTCTGATATGGCATTTAAATATATTAATCCAGAAACTCAACAACCAACAAAAATACCAGCAGTTCATTTTGAAAAAGAGTTAGGGCAAGTAGTTGAAAGAGAAATAACTCAATCAGTTAATAGACAATTTCTTTCAATTATTTATAGTCAATTAAATTCAATAAAAAAAGATAATGAAAAACTTTTTTATGAGGCATTAATTTGTATTGATAATAATCTAAATCCTAAAGATTTAAGAATACCAGAACAAATTGCTATTGGTTATACTTATGATTATATTCAGGAAAAACAAAGAGTAGAAAAAAAAGAATTTCGTTTCTTTAATCAAGATATTACTGATGAATTTAATAAAACAATTTCTGATCCAAATATACAAGCAGAAGCAATGGAATTATCTAATCATTTTGAAAACCAAGAAACAAGAGAATTAAATCGTATTAGGGAAGAAGATTCAACACCACCACAAAATAATTATAAACAGAACCAAGATATTTATTCTTACGAACAAGAGGATGAATATGAAAGAGATTATTGATATGAAAGAATATGATGTAGAAATAGAAGAAGTGTTGCGAAAGGTAGTAAGAGTAAGAGCTAATGATATATCAGATGCAATAGATATTGTGTCTGATAAAATCAATAGTTGTGATATTGTTTTAACTGCTGATGATTATAGTGGCGAAAGAAATATTAGAAATTATAACAGTAGAGATTTAGATGAAAAATTAAATTTTTATATGAGATATGATTCAAAAGATGGAATATTAACTATATTTCATAATGATAACAAAGAGGCAAAATATGTTTGTGATACTGTTAGAGATTTAAAAAATTGCCTCAATACTTATATAGAAAATTATATTGATGATAGCGAAAAAGAGGCAATAAAAGAAGAAATGGATTTAGAAGAAATAGAAAGATAATGAAAGGAGCAATATGAGTCAAAAACTAAAAAATGCTTTAAGAGATGATAGAATAAATGATTTTATTCATATTGTAGAAGCAAGTAAAAAACAAATTAAAATCCATAAAGATGTTATAGATAATAGGTTTATAATAATATATGAAAAACCATATCAAAAAGGATTGGACCAACCTTCGTATTCAGTTGGAGGATATTACGATAAAATTGATAATTGTATATATTCTCCTAGTTTTTGGATTGAAATGGAAGTAGAGAAAGCTGGTACTATAAAAACTTCTTCATTTGACAAATTATTTAAAGAGTTTTTTGAGGAATTAGATCAAAAAATAAAAAGTATTATAACTAATAATCCAGATGAATATAAAGATGCTGGAATTGAAAAATATAATCATTCTGATCATTGGAAGATTAGAAATGCTAAGCCAACAGTAGAAAGTAATTTTATAAAAGGGCTTTCACCTGTTATTAGTTTAAGAGAAGCTGATTCAGAATCTAAAATATATAATAACGAAAATTATTATGATAGAAGTATGCTGATAGAATATTTAAATTATCCATTAGAAACTATTGAAAAATATGCAAAAATCATTATAGATAATTACAAATCTGACTTAGGACTTGATTTATTAATATATGATGACCAATTAGAATATTTAAAAAAAATAGAAGAAAATAAAGATGGAGAATTTGATAATTTATATCTTAATAAAACTATATATAACTCTATAAAAGATATAGAAGCAAAAACATTAAATATTACTATTAATTATAATGGTAAAGATTTTACTTTTAAATTTGATTATGGAATTTTAAAAGACTCTTTGGAATCTAATTTAACAAAATGTAAAGGATATTATTCTCTTTATGATAAAGTTGAAAAGTTTTTAGAAGAAAACACAAATAAAGACAAACATGATACGTATTTTGATTTTTCCAATATTACTTCAATAACCTATGGAAAAAAAGTGTTGTATGAAGTAAAAGAAATTAATAAAAATATTGATTTAGATAATGATGAAATGGATTTAGAATTGGATAAATAAGATATGAATTTAAATCAAAAATATATTGCAGATACTTTGACATCACTAGGAAGAAAATATGGAACGAGAGATGTGTTTGAAGACTTTGTATTGTGTTGTGCATATTCATTATCAAATTTAACACAGTTTAATAAGGAACGTGAGGCAGAATATTTAAAAATATCTAAAAAGTATGAAAAAGAAGAATTTAATTCTTTTTCAAAAATGTTAGCATATTTAACAATAGAACTTAGTAAAGATGATTGTGAGGACATTTTAGGTAATCTATATGAAGGAATGGGGTTATATGATAAAGGTAAAAGCCAATTTTTTACTCCACTTCCTGTTAGTGATTTTATGGCAAAAATAACTTTTAGCAAAGATAATATTCAAAAAGAAATAGAAACAAAGGGTTATATTTCAGTAGCAGATGAGTGCTGTGGTAGTGGCAGAATGTTATTTGCTTATCTTAATTTATTAAAAAAAATCATATTGATATAAGTAATGTATATTTTGTTGGCGCAGATATATCTAATTTATGTTGTTGTATGACCTATGTAAATTTATCTTTAATGGGTGCTAATGCAATAGTGAATCACCAAGATACTTTATTGTTAAAACGATATGGTTATTATATAACACCAGAATTATTTTTTAATAAAAATTTAACTGATAAATTAATTAGAGATGGTTATCTTGCAATAGAAAAAGTAAATCAAGAAAGTAAAATATCAGAAGAAAAATTAGAAGAAATAGAAGAAGAACTTGAGAGATAATTTTTTTAATATATTAGTTTACTATCGTGAACTATGTTGTAGAAAGGAGAAATTAATTTATGCCAAATTGGGTTAAAACGATTGTAAAAACTAAACCAGATGTATTGAAAGATGTTTTAGAAAAATATTCAAATGAAGAAGGATTTTCTTTTAATAAAGTAATTCCTATGCCAAAGGAATTAGAAGTAGAAAAAAGTAGTAGAGGTGAAGAAGGATTGATGTATCTATTTTTAGAAAATGATAATGGTATAAGCAAAGAAAAAATTAATAAGGTATATCGTTCTTTAAATCCTTTTCATTCTGATATTTATAGAGAAGAAAGATTCAAAAAATTAGCAGAAAAGTATGATGAAAATAAAGATAAATTAGAATATAATGAAAGCATAAAAATTGCTAAGCAATACATTTCTAATCATGATAAATATGGTCATGCAGATTGGTATGAATGGTGCTGTGATAAATGGGGAACGAAATGGGATTTGTCTGGATTTGACCATAATAATGATACTATGGTTTTTGAAACAGCTTGGGGATTTGCTGGAAATGTTATATTAGAACTTTCTCGCCAATATCCTGAAGCTGTTTTTGAGTGTAGATTTGCTGATGAAGGAATCCAAGAGAATTCTGGAATATTAAAGATAAGAGATGGGGATGTTTTAGAAGAGAGATATAATTTGAGTCAAAGATCTATTAATAAGATTTGGGATTATTATGTAGAACAGGAACAAGAGGAAAATTCTATTAAAAATTTTACATCTCCAATTAAAGAAGAAAAACAAGAAATAGAAATGGAATTAGAATATTAGAGAGGAGAACAGATTATGGGACAATATCATCAGTTCATGAATTTTGATAAAAAAGAAATCTTACAATCTTCCTATGGAATTAAATTGATGGAATGGAGTTATCAAAAAAATGACCTTCTCCTTCAAGTGGAAGAATTGCTGAAAAGTAGATGGAAGGGCGATAGAGTTTTGGTGGTTGGTGATTATGTTGATGAGTTTTATGATAATTCAAAAGCAAGTAAACTTTTAAAAAATATTCGTAATGAAAATTCACAAGAACAAACAGAAAATATATATTATTATCAATATAAAGAATTAAAAAATAAAGTTTATCCTGATAAACATTTAGCATCACGTTATATTTATAATCACAATAAAAAAGAGTATGTAGATTTAAAAAGACAACCAGTACAATGGATTTATTATGAGCCAAAAGAAAATCGTATTTATGGAGCTAAAATTCATCCGTTGAGTTTACTACTTTCTTGTAGTAATGGAGCAGGTGGAGGAGATTATCGTGGTAAAAATGAAGGATATGTAGGTGAGTGGATTGAGGATTCGTCATCACTTGAATTTTTATCAGAACCATTGAATGTGGATTATGAAGAACTTGATGTAGTATTTGATGAGAATAAAGAAATTGAAGATAATATTAGTCGTATAGTTGGTTATATGTTAGATTTACGTGATTTAGAATCTGTAAATGAAGAAACATTGAAAAAAATTGAGTTTGATAACTCATTTTATTTTACTCAAGAAGAAAAACAAAAAGTTATATCATTAGTTTTAGAAAGAATTAAAAACAAAGAAGAAGTTAAGGAATTAGAAGAAGAAATAGAAAAATAATTTTTTTAAAACAATAGTTTACTATCGTGAACTTTTATAGAAAGGATAATATATGAATAAACAATTAGAGAAAAAAATAGAGCGTATAGAAGCTCTAAAAAGTAAAGAGTTAGAAAAAATTAATGCAATAAATTTAGTAATAGCTGATTATGATAAACAATTAAAAGTTTTATATGATTACAAAAAACAACAAGAGAAAATCTATCAAATGCAACAGGATTTAAATTCTAAAATTCAGGAGCAACAATAATGGATAAAATAGGTATATATATGAGAAGTGGTACACAACAAAGTGTACCTATTAAATTAGAAAAATATCATAATAAAGTAGAAGAAATGTATGGAGAAGATGCTTTAAAAAGTGCTGTATCATATATTGATATAGCTGCATCTTCTTTTTATACACAAAATAGTTTGCATAACTTAGTTGATGATATAAAGAAAAACAACATTAACATAATATATGTTGAAAATATTTATTCTTTTTCAAGACAATTTGAACGTGCTAAAGAAATAATTGATTTATGTTTTGAAAATAATTGTAAGATTTTTACATTAGATAATAATAAATTTTTAGAGAAAAAAGATGTTGAGTTTGTTGCTAATATAAATAATATGCTTGCAAGAAATTTGAGAAATAGTATAAGACATTCTAATTTTAATATGGAAATGTCAACTAGGACAATAATACAAGGTGATAATAAAACAAAAATAAGAAGAACTATTGGCAAAATAAGCCCAATGCTAAATTTTGAGGAAAAATATGATAAAGAATATGATAAAAATTATGATAATGTTTTTTGGTTTGGTGGCGAAGTTGCAACATTTAAAGCATCAGATGGTGAATACAAAATTATAGCTAGAGGTATAGTGGACTGTGATTTAATTGCTAAAAAAGATTTTACAGATCTTAATGGTAATAGTTATAAAAAAGGAGATATAATTGCCTCTGTAAAAGATAAATCTGAATCAGGATTATTTAAAAAAGAAATGCAACCATTTATAAAAGGTGATTTAGAATTATCAGAGATATTAGATGATGAAAGTGAAATTTTAGAATTAAAAATAGATAATAATAATTGGTTTGAACTTGAATATTATAACGACTTAGGTGAAGTTGTTTTTGATGATTATGTTTTGGAATCCGATTCTTTTGGTAAAGCTATTGAAGAATTAAAAGATATGTTATGGGAAAAATTTAAAAATTCTAAAAGATATGCTATTTATACGAGAATAAATCAGCATTTAGACTCTTTAGATGAAAATATAGGTAATCAAAGTAATATTTGTTTAAATGCTCTTAATGAAAAAATCAAAGGTGATAAGGATATAATAAATCATTATTCTGATTTTTGTTCTACAACTGAAAATATGTCTTTTGGTGCATTATCAGAATTGATTTCTGATATTAAAGAAGGCAAAATTAAAGGAGTAGTTGCAAGAAATTTGAGTAGAATTAACAGAAATATGGATAATACCATAAGGTTAGTAGAAGTGTTAAATTCTCAAAACTGTGATGTATATTTAGTTGATGAAAATCAATATTTATGTAAAGATATATTTAATAATATTCCAGCTTCTAAACTATTATCTGAAATGTCAAAATATTTTATAGAAAATGAAAAAGAAGAGGACTTTGATGAGATAGAATATGAATGATTATTATAAAACTAGAAATGAATTAGTTAATATGTATATAAAAAGTTTAGAAGAAGGAGAAATACCGTGGGAAAAAATGTGGACAACATCTATTCCATACAATCCTGTTAGTGGTACAGTTTATAAAGGAATGAATAATTTGCTTTTATCTTTTATTGCAGTACAAAGAGGATATGAAGATCCTAGATGGTGTACTTTTTTACACGTCCAAAAGAAGAATTGGAAATTAGTAGGCGCTAAAGGAATGGGGATAACAGTTGAATTTGCGTGTATGTATAATAAAAAAGAAAAGAAGACTTATTCTTTTGAAGATTATGAAAAAATAATTGCAGAAAACCCAGAAAGAGAAGAAGAATTTAAGAGAAGTTTTTCTCATTCAACTTTATATAATGCTAAGCATATAGAAGGAATACCAGAATTAGAAAATCAAAGTAAGGATAAAATAATTGATAACCAATTTATTAATAATATTATTAGTAATTTAGGAGTTAATTATAAAGAACTTGGTGATGAAGCATACTATAATATAAAAGCAGACGAAGTTGTTATTCCACCTTCTAATAAGTTTAAAAGTAGTTATTCTTATTATGCAACTCAATTGCATGAATTAGCACATTCAACAGGACATCACGAAAGATTAAATAGAAATATGGATTGCAAATTTGGTTCTGAAGAATATGCAAAAGAAGAATTAAGAGCAGAAATTAGTTCTTCTTTTTTCATGCAAAAATTAGGGTTAGAATATGATGATAGGCATCTTCAAAATCATAAAGCGTATGTAAAAAATTGGTTAGATATTCTTAAATCAAAACCACAAGAATTATTTTTTGCTATTTCGGATGCTAATAAAATAGTAGGATACTTAGAAGATAAATCATTAATAAAAGAAAAGGATAATTCTAAAGAAATAGATAATGAAATGGAGGTGGAATTATGTTAGAAGGTTATTCATTAGTAAATTTATTTGAAGATTTTGGAGAATTAAATAATATAGAAAAATTAGATAAATTCTTTAAGGAAAATAATTGGAATTTAATAAAAAGAATAGATGAAAATGATAAAAAAGAATACTATCAATTATATTTTGGTAAAGATGTTCAAGTAGATAATATGTATGAATATGCTTTTTCATATTCATTTGATAAAGAAAGAACTCAAAAAGAATTAAATAGGTTTATTGAATATAGATTAGAAGAATATAGGTATTATGTTTATGACTTTTTAATAGGACAAGAAATATTAACGATAGATAAACAAGAAAAAAAATATAGAATAGATGGATATAATATTCACGGACAATGTTTCTCTTTAGATAGAGAGTGGCATAAAATTACTAAAGCTAATATTAATAGAGCATTACGTAGTAGTGACTATGCTATTGATAAATACTTTTTAGAACATTTTGTATATAAAAATAGTATTCATTATGCTGGTTATAATGATAAAGACTTACTTTTTAAATCTAATAATTATGACGATTGTATAATGTTTTTAGTGAATTTTGGTAAGGAAAATAATAACTGCACTAACAATCAAAATTTTGATTACTATAAAAAATACTTATCAACTAAAGAAGAAAAAGAAGATAATGTTCCAGAAGAAATAGAAAGTTATGAAGAAACTATAACTTCTACAAAAGAAATAAAAGATGGAATATCATATACGGTAGCAAGAGTATTAGAAGGCAATTATTGCGTTGAACTTCATTATTGTAGCGATACAGGCGCAACTGTTGAATATGGTACTAAAGTGTCTTCGGATACTTGGGAAAACGAAATTGAAGAAGTAGATTGGTTTAATACCAATTTAAATGATGATTATATATTGATTAGATTAAATTACTTATATGATGAACAATTTTCAAATATAAATTTATCACCAGAACAAGCTGAAGAGTTGAATTTAATTGATGATATTTTATATAAACACAAGGTATATGATATTGAACTTTCAATTAATAATAATGGTAATTTAGTTGCATTTGATGATAAAAATTATTGGGTTGATAAAGACTTTTATGATTTCATATTTGATGAATTATTTGTGTATAACAGAGAAGGTGAAATTGAATCAATTGATAAATCTTGCTATCAAAAATTATTAGGTTATAGAGAAAAATATTTAGTTGATAAAGGAAAAAGTAATGAAGTAGAAATGGAGTTGGAATATGAATAATCAATTAGAAATATTTAGAAGTTTAGATGATTATTTCTCTAAAATAGATAATTTTAATATTTATCAATATCTTTATTATTCGGGTATAACAAGTGTTGATGCAAAAATTGAAGATAAAGATATATTATCATTAATGGAAATATGTAGCGAGGTTTGTGGTGATTATACAGATCCAATTGATGTTGGAAAAGCAATGGCAGAAATTGTTTATGTTGAGAATTATATTACATTAGATGAACTAAAAAAAATACCATCCGAAGATATACATCAATTGTATTTTGAAGGTAAATTATATCGTATAGAATATTTAAAAGAACAAGAAAAGGAGCTGGAATATGAATAGAATAGAAAGTTTAAAAAAATTAACTGAAGATTTTAATAAATATGATTGTAATATTTATGATTTTTGTTATTATCTTGGAATAAATAATGTAATTGATTACGATGAAAGAATAAGTGATGCAGATGTTGATAAAGTAGTGGATATATGTGATTATGTATGTGGTGAAAAAGAAGATCCTATTGATGTTGGTCAAGATATAGCTATAACTATATTTGAGGATAAGGATATAACTTTAGAACAATTGCGCCAACTTCCAGTACAGACAATAGCTGATGCTTATCGTAAGGGAACGTTAGAAAATTTGAGTATTCAAAAAGAATCTGAACTAGAAATGGAAAGAGATTAATGGATTCTTTATTTGGATATAAATCAATGCCAGAATGGCATAAAAATAATTTAAAAAACTATTTTATTTATGATGGTATATATTCATGTTTTCCTAGCATTTCAGATGATGAAGCAAGATTTATACATGATATTATTTGCGATAAAGTAGAAAATGAAAACGTAAATCCTTATTCAATAGCATATTATTTAACGGATAATTATACTAGAGGTAATATAACAAAAGATGATTTAAAAGAAGCGACTTCAGGTCAAATATCTGAAGCCGTTTTTTTTGATAAATTACATTATTTAGTACCGTCAAAGGACGAAATAGAGGTGGAAGAAACCTATGAAAAATAATTATAAAAATATAAAAAATATAAGACTGTCGGAGACTAATTTAGCAGGTCTTAGGAGTCAGTCCTAACAAGCTGAGAGGTGTGCAAACACCATGCTTGCTATATATATGTACTATACTCGGTCAGGGGTACTATCTATTTGAGTTATGAAAGGAGAAAAAATGGAATTTAAGTCATTAGAAAAATGGAGAGTACAAAAGAATTTTTCTTTAACTGAAGAACAATTAGATTTAGCAATTAAAAGAATGATGAAAAGGCATCCATCTGAATATTGGGTTATAAATCGTATTGCTAAAAACGGAAAAAAGGTTTGTTATCTTAAACTTGAATTTGTTAATTGGTTAAGTGAAGTATATTTTAATAAAGAGTATTATTTAGATACAGATATAAAATTTTTTGAAAGACAAGTTTGTCGCTTAGAAGAAGAATTGAAACTTGAGCATAAAGAATTTATTAATAGAGAAATGTCTATAAGAGAATTGAGTGAGTATTTTAACAAAAGTATTAACACTATATATAAGGCAATAGAAAGATTAAAAAAGAAAACAAGTATTCATATAAAATATTTACCTGATAGGAAAATTATTATTCCAAAAGAAGGAGTAGAATGGTTATATAAACATTATTTTCGTAAAGCATATTTACATGATCTTGAAATTTATAAATTAGAATTGCAAAAACACAAGAGAAAATTATATGGTAAACGAAGATAGTAAATATAATAAATTAAGAAGACAAAAGATTAATGTTATGCTTAACGAAGAAGAAAGAAGAATTATAAAAGAAAAAGCAATTAAATATGGATACGGTGATTGCTTAGCTGAATATATAAGAGCTGCCTGTATATATGAAAATATTTATGTTGAGGATGTAGAAGGAAAAACAGAAATATGTGATATAGTTAGTAAATTTATTGAGATACTAAGAAGCATATTAAAAGAACAACAGGTTATATTAAAAAACTTAATGTTGTCACATACTGATGTTGAAATCATTAGTAGTCAAAATGAACAAATAGTGGAGATGATAGATTCATTATCCAGAAATTTGATTTCTCTTTTATCAGTTAATACACATCATCAAGTACAAAAAAGAAAAACTGCATTAGATAATCATAAGTTTAGTGGTAAAATTATTCAGAAATTATTAGAGAGTGAAAAGGGGATACTTACTTTAAGACCATCTAATCTTCATTCTCCAAATCACAAAATTGAATATTTAGTTTATTTACCAGATTATACTTATAATTTTGATTTAACGACTTTAAAAGTAGAACAGTTTTTTCTTTTAGTTAATCAATTGCGTGATATAGCAATGAAAAAACAATTGTATTTATCATTTTATAAAGCAGGAAATTTTTTAAGAGTTGGAATTACTATGGATTTTCAGGAATACGAAACATCAAAAAAATATTCTGAAGAGATAAAGGCAGATAGAGTTTTTTCTATGGCAAATGAAAATGAATTAATAGGTGATGCTTATTCCAACAACAGCTAGATGGTCTGTTCATGGAGTAAAAGGTAGAATTGAATGTATTAACTATATTAATGACAAGAAAAAAACTAAAGGAGGAACATTAGTCACAGGAGTTAATTGTTCCTCTCAATTTGCTGCCTATGAAATGAAAGTTAATAATGATAAGTTTCGTATAGAAGAAGATGGAAACAGTAGAACTTGTTATCACGGATACCAGTCTTTTGACCCAAGAGAAAAAAATTTAACTCCAGAAAAAGTACATGAGATGGGAGTTGAATTAGTTAAAAGACTATATCCAGAATTTCAAGTGTTAGTTTGCACTCATACTGATCGAGCACACATTCATAATCATTATGTAATTAATGCTGTCAATATGAAGGGAAGAAAATTAGAAGACCGTCTTGCCAATCCAATTGAGGGATTATATGGTCTTCGTGATATGAGTGATAAAATTGCATTAGAATATGGTCTTACTATAATTGAAGATGCACCTAAAATAGGTAGATTTGGAAGAAGTAATTATTTATATAATACTGCAACTAAATCTTGGAAGACACAAATTATAGAACAATTAGAATATTTAAAAGAAAGATGTTTTTCATTTGATGAACTATTAGAAAGATTAGCTTATGAAGGTTATCAAATTAAACCTGGAAAAAATATTCGTATTCGTCCTTATGGAAAAGAAAGGTTTGTCACAATGAAAGTTTTGGGAGAAAATTATAGTGAAGAATCTTTAAAAAAATTTTTCAAGGAAAAAAGAAAAAATCATACTGTTATAAGTTTTGAAGATTATAAGTTAGATAATGAGGATAGTGAAATTTTAAATATTTATAATGAACTTGCAATCAGATCTAAACAATCAGTTTTATATAGTATGAAAGATTTGGATGCAACTAATGAATATTTTAAATATTATAATTCTAGGTATTTAGAAATAAGACGTTATCATCAATTAGTGGATACTATAAATTTTTTAAATGAAAATAAGATATTTGGTTATGAATCGTTGGAAGAACAATTAGATAAAATTAAAAGTGAAATTGAATTAAAAGAAACTGAGTATCAATCTTTGTTATCTGAAAATGAAACATTGCAACTGAGAGTACCATTATGCAATTTATATTTAGAATATTTAGATATATATGAATCTTATAAAGAGCAAAAAGATATTTCACCTTCATATATTGAACCATCTAAAGAAGTTAAAACTTTTTTAGATGTTAGAGAAGAATTGCAGGTTCAATCACTAGATGAAGTAAAGGAAATATTATCAGAAGCAAATAGAATGAAAATTAAAACAAATAAATGTTATGCTTATTTAACTTATTTAAAAACTAAAGCTGGTGAATTAGAAAAAATAAAAGGAATATCACTTGAAAATGAAAAGGGTTTTATTAAAAGTGTATCAGTTAGTAAAAATATGATTGATGAATCACGTTCTACTGATAAAGATTATTGTATTAGAATTCCTTACAGTGAATTTTATATGTATGTTCCTAAGAACAATATTGCTTGGGTTAGTTTTGATAAAAGAGGTATTTTATATTTGGTAGATGATAAAGAATATATTTTATATGATAAGTATAATGAAGAAAGAAGACGTGCAACAGGTGAAGAAATTGAGTCAATATCTCAAGAAGAAAAACAAAAGGTTAATGAGTATTATAAATCAAAATGATAAGGGAGATGATTAAATAATGAGCGTAGTTGATAAGGCAAAATATTTTTATAAAGGATTAAAGGAAAAACCAAAATATATATATACTGAAGAAGAACAAAAAGAATACGAAAAATATATAGGTGATAGTGTTGGTAATTTTGATATGGTTTATCATGAATTATATTCGCCTGATATTCATGTTGATATTTTATTAATACCTCCAACAGAAAAACAAAACTATTATAAATTAGTGACTATGGGTATGGGAGCGTATAAAATGAATGTTCCCGATATTATAAAAGACAAAGGTTATGATCGTGCTGAACTTGTAATGTATTTACCACCTGATTGGAATCTCAATTTTAAAAAAGAAGAAGATGGTTGGGTTATTAGACAAATGAAATTAATTGCACGAACTGCAATAGAAGAAAACAGTTGGGTAGGGTATGGTCATACATTTTCAGGAGATGCAGGTGCAACTATTCCGTTTGCAGATAATACGAAATTATCAAGTACAGTATTGTTGTATGCTTTAAATAAAGATTATGAACATTTACATTTTCACTTACCAAATAAAGATAAAATAAATTTTTATCAAGTATTTCCATTATATAAAGAAGAACTGGAATATAAACAAAAATATGGGACAGAAGAATTAATGAAATTATTTGATGATGAAGATATTATTCCAGTAGTAAATGTAAATAGAAAGAATTATTGCAAAAATATTGAATTAGAAAAAATAAATGATGAAATAGAAGATGATTTAGAAAAATAATTTCTTTTTCATGTTATAATTAAAGAGAAAGAAAAATAGTAATTTGAAAGTGAGTTGAAATTATGCAAAATATAGATGTTGAAAAAGCAATACCTTGGAACCCTTGGCATGGATGTAAAAAAGTCAGTCCAGGTTGTAAAAATTGTTTCGTATATAAAATGGACCAAAGATATGGTAGAGATACAACAAAAATAGAAAAAGGTAAAACTACTTATGAGTTAAAAGATAAGAATGTTCCACAAGGTTCACTAATTAAGTTGTGTTTCTCATCTGATTTCTTTATTGAAGAAGCAGATGAATGGAGAGATGGTTGTTGGGATTTTATTAGAAGAAGAAATGATTGTATATTTGTTATGACTACTAAAAGACCTGAAAGAATAAAAGACTGTGTGCCAGTAGATTGGGGAGAAGGTTGGGATCATGTTCATATTAGCATTTCAATAGAAAATCAAGAATATGCTGATAAAAGACTTAAAGCATTTTTAGAAGCTCCTGTTAAACATAGAGAAGTATTCTGTTCTCCTTTAATTGGTCCAATATCTTTAGGAAAATATTTAGATACAGGATTAATAAAATGTGTTAATGTTGGTGGTGAAATGGCACCTACAAAAGATGTTAGACCTATCCGATATGAATGGGTTAAAAGTTTGTATTTAGAAGCAAAAGAAAGAAATATTGAATTTTATTTCCATCAATGTGGTTCAATGTTCTTACAAGATGGAAAGAATATTGGAAAATGGAATTTAAAAGAACAAATTAAATGTGCTGAAGAAGTACAACATGAACTAGAAAGAACATGTTGACAAATTACAATTTATTTATTAGGAGGTATCTATGACATTTAAAGAATTTGAAAGTAAATTCAATGAATTAGGAGAAAACTATAAAACTAAAGATTTAGATAAATTTAATAAATACCTTATTAAAGAAAAAACAGAAGTTTCTTTCTTAAAGGATATAATTTTAGATAAACAACAATATCATCGTACTTATTTTCAAGTATCATTAGGATTAATAAATAATATTGAAGAAAAGTTTTTGTTTATAGAAGAAAACTTTTCAAAATTACAAGATTGGTGGCATACAGATCAATTACAACAGTTTGTAGATAAAGATTTAAAATTTGATTTTGCTTATACAAAAGCATTAGAATATATACATCATCCTAATCCCTTCGTAAGAAGATGGGCTTATGTTATGTTTATGCCAACATTAGTAAAAGAAAAAAATGGTTTTGAAATGCTATTAAAATTATTTAAAGATGATGATGAATATTATGTAATAATGGCTGAAGCATGGCTAATATCTTATTTAGGTATATATTATCCTGATAAGACTTTAGAATATTTAAAAAGAAAACCATTAAAGTATAATATAGTAGGAAAAGCTATTCAAAAAATATGTGATTCATATAGAATAGATGATAATTACAAAAATAAATTCAAAGAAATAAGAAAATTATATAAAGAGTAATTCAAATTACAATTTATAGAGCGACTAATATCGGTTGTTCTTTTTTTATGAAAGGAGAAAAATGAATACAGATTATATTAGAAGTCTTTTAATTATGTTTAATAATAGAAGTGTTTATGATATAGAAACTGCTTTAGCAATTTATGAGTTTTTTAATAAGGATATGAAAGATATAACTGATCAAGAAATAGAAGACGTTTATAACTTGATTCGTTCTCAAGCAGAATACGTAAATGATTATGTTAAAGAAAAAATGGTAGAGATAGAAGAAAATCATAGTAGTAAACAGCACAAAGAAATTGACCTAGAAGAAATAGAAAAATAAATATAAAAGCAGTTTTGTCAAAATATGTGTTATAATTAGTATGTAGAAAAAATACAGGAGGTGAATATAGTGAAAAAATCAGAAATGATAGAAGCATTAGCAACTGCAACTGGATTAACTAAAGCTGATAGTGAAAAAGCATTTAATGGTGTATTTGAAATATTAAAAGGTGAACTTGCTAAAGGTAATGATGTAGCAGTATCTGGATTCGGAACTTTTAAAGTATCAGATAGAAAAGCTAGAGAATGTAGAAATCCTCGTACTGGTGAAACAGTTAAAGTTGATGCTTGTAAAGCTGTAAGTTTCAAACCAGGAAAAGGTTTAAAAGAAACAGTTAATAATTAATTTAAATAATGTTAAGGTTAGTATTAAAATATGCTAATCTTTTTTTATATATACGAAAGGAAAATAATTATGGCAATAAAAAAAGAAAAAGTAGAAGAACAATATAGATTGATAGAAGAAAGTATTAAAAAATATGATAGAGAATTTTTTATAGCATTATTTATGTATGATGTTCTTAAAATAGAAAGAGAAAAAATAAATGATGATATTATAAAACGTATAGAAAATATACTGGATGATTATCCATCTTATTATGATGAAAATTTGCGTGATGATATAAAGGAAATTAATGAGGAGAGAGAAGAAGAGTTAGAGGAAGAAAGGTTATATATATGAGAAAAGTTAAAATTCTTTTGCTTGTAGTAATGTTAATAATTTTAAGTTTTAGTTTATTTAAGATTATTCAAATTAATCAGGAATTAGAAGAGTCAGAAGAGATAAAAGAAGAATTGATTGAATTAGTGGAAATACCAGAAGAACCTTCTGAAGAACCTACGTTTAAAGTTGATTTTGAAGAATTAAAAAAAATTAATTCAAATGTTGTAGGATGGATAGTTATTGATGGTACACAAATTAATTATCCAATAGTTCAGGGCAATGACAATGATTATTATTTAAATCATTCATTTGATAAAAAATGGAATTCACTAGGTAGTATTTTTATGGATTATCAATCGTCCTATGATTTTTCTGACTATAATACATTTATATATGGGCATCACACAAAAAATGGCAGTATGTTTGGAGAATTATATAAATATATGGATTATAATTTTTATTTGGAACATCCCACATTTAATCTTTATACACCAAATGGAAATTATGTTATTGAAATATTAAGTGCATATTTAGATAAGGCATCTTCAGATTCATATAATCAAACATTTAATTCGTTAGAGGAATATAATAATTATCTTGATTTAATCATTGGCAAAAGTAATTATAAAACAGACTTTGATATTGATTATAAAACAGATAAAATTATAACTTTATATTCTTGTTCTCATGAGTCAAATAGAGCAAAAAATGATCGCTATTTTATACATGGAATTATGCGAAAAGTCTAGTAAAATCAAGGGTTTTATGATATAATATATATAGATAATCCGATGGAATTATTAAGAATGGAGTTGATAATATGTTAGAGGATTTAAGACGCGAAAGAGAATCATTAGGTTATACTTGTACCGATATAGGTGATTTGTTTGGTTTATCAAAAAGTGGTTGGAGGCAAATAGAAGTTGGTAAAACAATTTTAGCTTATGAAAGAGCAGTTGAAATTGCAACACTACTTGGTAAAAAACCAGATGATTTATTTTTGAGAGATATAATTTTAATGAAAGGTGAAAACTTTAGATTTATTAAAGATGCAACTGAGGAAACTATAAACTTTTTAAAGAGAATAGAAGAAATTAAATATTATGATAGATTAGAAGTATGTATTGATTTATTTAAGAAGTGGAGTAATAAATCAATTAAAAGTTCAGATGGAGTTGTTTTTACACCAGCAACAATTGGTTTTAATGAAACACTTGGAACTGAAATATCTAATTTCTTATTTGTAATGTTAAATAATGAAAGAATTAAAAAAGCAGGCAAGCTTGTTTTAACTAATAATGATGAAAGTATCTATCATGATACTAGCAAAAAAATAATTGCAGATTTTAAAAAATTAAAATTCACAGAGCAAGTTGATGTTATGACAGAATTAATTGTCAAATTAGATAATAAAACATTATTTATGGAAAAATTAGATTTTCCTAAGTTTAATCAATTTATGACTGGATATGATGTAGGAAATGAAATGAGGAATTTTAAAAAAGCATACATTCAAGTTAATAATGAATAACAAAACTGTATAATAGTCATTCTTTTTTTGGAGATGCTGAGCAAAGATACTTAAATGTATCTTTTTTTGTCGTACAAAAAAGGAGAGATGAATTATAAAAATAAAAACTAGCGAAGTAAAGCAGGGTGATAATTTAATTGCGTACAGTATGAAGTTAGCATTATTAAATCAGTTATTGAAGTTAAATAAGATTACAGAGAAAGAATACTCTTTAATAAAAGCAAAGATACAATTAGAACACAAAATTATGTAATTGAAAACAAAAATAGTCATTTTGATTCTAAAAAAATGCAAATGTGTGTTATAATTGAATTGGAAAAGTTTTGTGCTATAAACTTGACTGATGGAAAGGAGATTAATGGGTAATGTTAAAGTTATAGCAGCTAATCCAAATAAAGCACGTGGCTTAAAAGGTCTTGTTAAAAAATTATTAAGAGTGTGTGCATACTGTCGTGTTAGTACAGGTACAGAGGAACAGAAAACAAGTTATGAATCACAAATAAAATATTATAAACAAAAGATAAAACAAAATGATGAGTGGGAACTTGTAGATATATACGCTGATGAAGCAATTTCTGGTACACAGGTTTATAAAAGAATAAATTTTAAAAGAATGATTGATGATGCTTTAGAAGGAAAGATTGATTTAATCCTTGTAAAGTCAATTTCAAGATTCGGTAGAAATACTGTTGATATTTTAAAATATATTCGTTTATTGAAAGAACATAATGTAGCTGTATATTTTGAAGAAGAAAATATTAACACAATGAAGATGCAAGGGGAGATATTATTAACTGTACTATCTGCTCTTGCTCAACAAGGTAGTGCCACTATTTCTTCAAGTGTTGCACTTGGTGCAAGAATGAAGATGAAACGTGGAGAATTAGTAGGACATTATGCTCCTTATGGATATAGATATGATGATGATATAAAGAATCTTGTTATCTATGAAGAAGAAGCAGAAGTTGTCAGAGAAGTATTTAGACTATATGTTGAAGAAGGTATGGGAACAGGAAGAATTGCTAGAACATTAAATAACAAACATATTCCTAGTCCAACAGGTAGAACATGGTCAAGTACGGTAATTACACGAATGATTAGAAATGAAAAATATGTTGGTGATTTATTAACAGGAAAAACTTATACAGAAGATCCTATTACTAAAAAGAAAATTATTAATCACGGCGAAAGAGAAAAATACTATACTGAAAATCATCATCCAGCTATTGTTTCAAGAGCAATCTGGAATAAAGCAAATAGTCTATTAGATAAAAGAAGCGCTAGAAATGCTGGTACAAATAAAGTTAATAAAGAAAGTCAAATGTACCCATTCAGTAGTAAAATAGATTGTGGTTGCTGTGGTGAGAAATTCATTAGACGTTCTTGGGCAGCTAGAAATGGACAACCTAAAAGGTCTGCATGGGCTTGTAGGACATTTCAAAGAAGAACTGATGATTATTGTGAGAACGTAGGTAATGTAAAAGAAAAGATAATAGAGGATGCTTTTGTATCAGCATACAATACGGTATGTGATAATCACACCGTCATCATAAATCAATTATTAAAAACTATGGAAGAAATTTTATCTGGTAATAATTATGAAAAAGAAGTATCTAAAATAAGAGAACAAATAGATAAGTTAAAAGATAGAGAATCTAAATTAGTTGATATGAAGTTAGATGGAATAATTGATGGACAAGTTTACGTGCAAAAATTAGAAGAAGTAAAAAATAAAATTTTACTATATGAAGAAAAATTGGATGAGTACAAAAAAGTTATGAAAGATGAAAATCAAATACAAAAAAGAATTGCAGAGTTCAAATCCATATTTAAGAAAAACAAAAAATTAAAAGAATTTGATGCAGCAGTTTTTAAAAGTGTTATTAATAACATAATTATAGGAGAAAAAGATGAAAATGATAATTTAGATCCTAATGTTATTAAATTTATATTTAAAAATGAAAAAGAAGTAATACAAACATTACCCCCTAGAACAAATAGTCAAAAAACCATTATTGACAAGTATGTAGAACAAATAAAACAGCAACAGGAAGAAGCTAAGAAAAATAATCCAGAGGTTGCAAAAACTATTTTAGAAATAGAGAAAGAAGATGTAAAAAATGATATTGAAAATGACGAATCCGTGGGTGCATATTGTGACACCGACAAACACCGTTTTAGCATCAACAAGAGCATTAATTGCATTCCTTGAAAATAATTATAATGAAGATGGAACAATAAATATTCCAGAAGTATTAAGACCATATATGGGTGGAAAAGAAAAAATCTATCCAACAAAATGACTAGTTTACTAGCCGTTTTTTTTATGCTACAATATAAAAGCATCAGATGTACACAAAAGGTTTAAAATGTTTTTATAAAATATATAACCTCAAAATACATAAAAATCATTAGGAAATATAATAACACAATATCAATAATTATTGTGAATTTCTATTAACAATTCATTAATACATCGAATATAATGATAGATAAAATAACAATAGGAGAAAATAAACAACTTTAAAACAGGAGGACTTATGAGGATCGGATTATGTGATTCAGGCCTAGGAGGCCTTGCAGTGTTAAAAGAACTAAAATTAAAATACCCAAATAATGATTATATTTACATTGGTGATAATCAAAATTTACCATATGGAAATAAATCAAAAGAAGAACTAACAAAATTAGGTCAAAATCTAATAGACTTTTTAAATGAAAAAAAAGTTGATTTAATAATAATTGCATGTGGAACATTATCATCAAATGTATTAGAAAAATTAATAAGCAAAGTAAAAATTATAGATATAATAAGTCCTACAATTGAACACATAAATCAAAAAATTAAAAAAAAAGTTACAGTATTTGCAACAGAAGCAACAATTAATACACATATATTCAAAAATCAACTTATATATGGCTGTACCGAAATTGCCTGTCCAGAATTTGTGCCAATGATTGAAAATAATTGCATAAATAAAAATGTAATAATAAATAAAATACCAAATAAAGACCCCATTGTTTTAGGTTGTACACATTATGGAATAATAGAAAAATTGATACCAAACAAAACAATTAATATGGGAAAATTAATAAATTTGAAAGAAAATAAGGGAACATCAAAAATAGACATTTATTTTACAAAAATAGATGACAAATTAATGGAAAATGTGAAAAAAATAATAGATGGAGAAGTAAAATATGCCAGAATTACCAGAAGTTGAAACCGTTAAAGAAACACTAAAAATGAAAATATTAAATAAAACAATAACCAAAGTTGAAGTTTTATATCCTAAAATGATAGAATATCCAAACCAAGAAGAATTCAAAAAAGAATTAATTAATCAAACAATAATAGACATCAAAAGAAAAGGAAAATGGCTAATGTTTGAATTAAATGATTATTATCTTTTAAGTCATCTAAGAATGGAAGGAAAATATAATATCAAACAAAATGAAGAAGTAAATAAGCATGAACATGTAATATTTTACTTTGGTGATTTTAATCTAAGATATCAAGATACAAGAAAATTCGGTAGAATGTATTTATATCCTAAAAATGAAGTATACGATAAAAAACCGTTAAATGAATTAGGATACGAACCATGGGATGAAAATTTGACAGAAGAATATCTTAAACAGAAATATCAAAAATTAAAAAAACCAATTAAAGAAGTATTGCTTGATCAAAGTATTATAACCGGTATTGGAAATATATATGCCGATGAAATACTATTTTTATCTAAAATAAACCCATTTAAAAAACCAAACGAATTAACTAATGAGGAATTAAAAAATATAATTGAAAACACCAGAAAAATATTAAAAGAAGCCATAAAACAAGGCGGAACAACTATAAGAACATATACATCAAGTGAAGGAGTCCACGGACGCTTTCAACAAAACCTTTTAGTACATAATAAAGAAATATGTAAAATATGTAATACAAAATTAGAAAAAGTAAAAATAGGTGGAAGAACAACCTATTACTGTTCAAAATGCCAAAAATAACATTAAAAACGTCAAAAGTAACAACAAAAAGTTACTTTTTTTTCAAAATATAAAATAAACTATGATATAATAAGAATAGAAAACAGGTGATATCATGCCAGAAAAAATAAAAAATATGTACGGAATAATTGATGAAAGAATATTAGATTATGAAGACATATGTAATACATATTCAGAATTATTAGAATACGAAATAAATAAAGAACAATTAAACATCAAAAATATTGAAGAAATTGCACTTAGTTTTGCATATATTTTCAAAATATTTTATCCTGAATATGAAAATATAGAAATTGACATAATGGAAGTATATAGAGAAACAACAGATAAACAAAATATCAGTATAATATCCGCATATGCATTATTAACTATCGATGATAAAGAAAAAAATTATGATGGAATTAAATTAATAAAATTGATAGAAGAAAATTTAACAAGAGACTATTATGCAAGAAAAAAAGCCTTAAAAGTATTAGAAAAATTAAATTAAGGAGGAAAATATGGAATTAAGAAACTTAAAAGGAACAGAAGATTTTTTGCCCAAAGAACAAAAAATAAGGAATGAAATAATAGATACACTAAAAGAAAACTTTGAAAAATATGGCTATATGCCAATTGAAACACCAATATTAAATTATTATGATTTATTAGCACTAAAATATGAAAAAGGCGATGAAATTTTAAATGAAATATATAGATTAACCGATCAAGGAAACAGAGACATCGGCCTAAGATATGATTTAACAGTTCCATTTTGTAAAGTCGTAGCAATGCAAAAAGAGCTAAGACTACCATTTAGAAGATATGAAATAGGTAAAGTATTCAGAAATGGACCAGTAAAATTAGGCAGAACTCGTGAGTTTTATCAATGTGATGTAGACGTCGTTGGTATAGATGGAAGATTAATAGAAGCTGAACAAATAACAATGGCCATAAACATATTTAAACAATTGGGAATAGATATAAATGTACTTTATAACAATAGAAAACTAATGAACGGATTATTAATTGAATCAGGAATTGCAAAACCTTCATTTGCCGTAATTGGAATACTAGATAAATTAGATAAAGTAGACAAAAAAACCATCTATGAAATGTTTGCAGAACAAAATATTGAAAAACAAATAGTTGATAACATATTTAATATATTTGGCAAAAATTTATCTGAATACAATGAAATATATAAAGAAACAACAAATGAATTAATAAAAGAGGGATTAGAAGAATTAAATGAAGTTACAAACTATTTAACCAAATTAGATTTAAATAATAACATAACATTTGATTCATATCTTTCAAGAGGATTAGAAATATATACAGGAATAGTATTTGAATTTAGAGATAAATTGAAAAGAATAAATGGATCATTAGGAGCAGGTGGCAGATATGATAAAATTATTACCAATTTCATAAATGATGGAAATAATTATCCTGCCGTAGGATTATCATTTGGACTTGAACCAATATATGTACTATTAAAAAATGAAAAACAAGCAGAAATGGTAGATTATTACATCATACCAATGAATACAGAATTAGAATGTTTATCATTAGCCCAAAAAATAAGAGAAAAGGGTAAAAAAGTATTAATTGAAATGAATAACAGAAAAATAAAAAAAAGTTTTGATTACGCTAATAAAGAAAATATACCATATGTAATCGTAATAGGTGAAGATGAAATAAAAAATAAAAAAATAACAATAAAAAATATGAAAGAAAGTTCACAAGAAATGATAGATATTGATGAATTTTTAAGGAGGATTTAATGAAAAAATTAACAATTGGGCTATTTAACGATTCTTTTTATCCAATGGCAGATGGCGTTATAATGGTAGTTGATAACTATGCAAGAAGACTATCCGAATATGCAAATGTAATCGTATTTGTACCAAGATATACAGGAAAAGATTATGATGACTCAGTCTTTCCATATAAAGTAGTAAGATGCCATTCACTAAAAGTACCATTCTTAGATTATTCACTACCATTACCAGAATTAGACCGCAAATTTGAAAAAGAATTAAATAAATATAAATTAGATATCGTTCATATCCATTCACCATTTACAATGGGAGAAATGGGATTAAAATATGCCAGAAAACATCACATTCCATGCATAGCAACAATGCATAGTCAGTTTAAACAAGATTTTAAAAAAACTGTTAAATCAGATTTACTAGCTGAAAAATTAAACAATAGATTAATAAAATTATTTAATAAATGTGATGAATGTTGGGCAGTTAATTCTGAAGTTGCACGTATATATCATGAAGAATATAAATATAAATGTATGCCAAGAATAATGAACAATGCAACAGAAATGAAACCAGTATCTAATGTTAAAAAAGCTCATGAATACATTAATAAAAAACATAACATTAAAAAGGATGAAAAAGTATTTTTATTTGTTGGTAGAATAAATACTTTAAAAAACATTTTATTCATAGCTGATGCATTAAAAGCAGTAAAAGAAAAATGCCCCAAATTAAAATTTAAAATGTTATATGTAGGATCAGGTCTAGATGAAGATAAATTAAGACAAAAAATAAATGAATGTGGTTTACAAAATGAAGCAATAATGTGTGGTAAAGTAACTGATAGAGAAGAATTAGCATACTATTTTAGTAGAGCCGATTTATTCCTATTCCCATCTGTATATGACGCGTCATCAATAGTACAAATAGAAGCAGCATCCCAAAGTACACCAGCAGTATTCTTAAAAAATACTGCAACAGCAGCAACAGTTACTGACAATGTTAATGGTTTTCTATCGGATTATACTGTAGGAGCATATTCTGATAAAATAATAGAAATCATGAAAAATAAAGAATTATATGAAAAAGTATCTCAAAATGCTTACATAGATTTATATAAAACATGGAACCAAATGGTTGATGAAGCATATGAATTATATAAAGAATTTATAAAAAAATATGAGTAATTACATTTTTATAAAAAAATATAAATAAAAAGTTAATGATTAAAATATTCATTAACTTTTTTAATTAATAAAATAAATTCATAAAGATTTCTATAATATTCATATAATAATTTCTTTGGCATATAACCTAAAAAAATATTAGGATCAAACATACAATTGAAATGTGCTCTTATTAATACACAACCATCTTTACATAATAAATCAAAATACGTTCCTGTATAATCACAAAAATGATTAAAAGCATCAATTATATTTTTATCAAGTTCTATACTATCACCATAAATTATAAAATTACCATAAGAACAATTCTTTTTTAAATGGATATTATATTTATTATTCTTATGACATATAAGTAAATTTAAATTTTTATTTAATTTACAAATAGAAATTAAACCACTAAATATTTTAAATTCATTTTTAATATTATTAGTTTCATTTCTAAAAGTACTAACATCATACATCCAAATATTATCAAGTTTCATATAGTCTTCAGAAATATATTTTGTATATTTTTTATTATCTAAACCATCAAAGAATCTTAAATATATATCTTCATTTAATCCATTAGCACTAGAATATACAATATTTTCATCAACATTATGTATTAAATCTTTTATAAGATCATTTTTAAAATAAATTATATATTCAATTAAATCTTGATTTTTAGTATTTTTTATCTGTTCACAAGAAGGATATTTAATTTTTTTATTTTTAAGTAATTTTTTAAAAAAATAACTAAATAAAATTAATATAATAATTGTTAAAATATAAAAAACAACTTTATAATTATTGTAAACAAAAATATAATTAATACCCTCTAATATAAATGTTATGATTATTAAAAACAAAATCAAATACTTTAAAGTTAATATATTTTTTTTACATTTATTCCTTAATTGATTCAAAGTAATTGAATGATTAAGTTGCAATTTTTCATAAATATCATCAAAATTTTTCATATCTTCACCATAATTATTATATCTTTTTTTAACTTTAAAGTAAATAAAAAAGTAACATCATTCAAGCATAGACAAAATGCACAATTTATAGTATAATTATGACCATCAAATAGAAACTTCCGTTATACTAAAAAAATAGGAAAACATGCTGATTATTTTTCTGAAAATATGCCTGAACTTTCATTAAAAGAACAAAAAAGGTTATTTAATTATTCGAATGTTGTAGCAAATAATAAAGAAAAATACATTGTTTTTAATTTGAATAGTCCAAATTTAATGAAAGAATATTTTGATAAAGAAGAACAAAATATTCAAAATAGAGCAAGATTAAGAGTTAAACACTTAGATTATAAAATAGTAAAAGAAATTTAATAATATGTAGTACATAATACTGCAATATTAAAGTTAGTGACATTGTTGCTAAAAAAATAACAATTATGACAAGAAAAATTATGTGGTACCTCACCCAAAATTTGCTGTCATGCTGTCATTTGCAAATTGGCCAGACGCGTCTGACCAATTCATAAAAAAGGAGGAAATATGTTAGAAGAAGTAAATAATAAAATCATTAAGGAAATAACAGACTTAGTTAACCAAACAAGAACTAATTTAGCACAAGAGATTAACAAATCTATTGTTTATGTATATTGGAATATTGGAAAAATTATTGTTTCAAATGAAAATGAAAATAATAATAGACTTGAATATGGTGGAGAAGTTTTAAAAGGCTTATCAAAAGAACTAACCAAATATTTAGGAAAAGGGTATTCCATTTCTAATTTAAAATATATGAGAGTCTTTTATAAGGCTTATCCAAAATTAGAAGAATTAAATGAAAAGTTATCATGGTCACATTATTTAGAATTAATGGTAATTCAAGACAAAGATAAAAGGAATTTTTACGAAAAAGAATGCATTAATGAAAATTGGAGTGTTAGAGAATTGAGGAGACAATTAGATACTTCATTGTTTGAAAGATTGTTGCTATCTGATGGCAAATCAAATAAAGAAAAGGTACTTGAGTTATCAAAAGAGGGTCAAATTATTTCTAAACCAAGTGATATACTTAAACAGCCTTATGTATTTGAATTTTTAGGAATAAAAGAACAAAAACCATTATTAGAAAAAGATTTGGAATACAAGTTAATAAGACATATAGAAGATTTCTTACTTGAACTAGGTAAAGGTTTTATGTATGTAGGTAGTCAACAACGTATAACTTTAAATAATACAGATTACTATGTTGATATGGTCTTTTACAATAAATATTTAAAATCTTATGTACTAATAGATTTGAAAATGAATGGTCTAAAAGCAGAACATTTAGGGCAAATGAATATGTATTTAAATTATTATGAACAAGATGTAAATGGTGATGGTGATGGTAAGCCTGTTGGCATAATATTATGTGCTGATAAAGATAAAGTATTATTGGAGTATGCTTTAGGTGGTTTATCTAATAATATATTTGCGTCAACATATACATACTATATTCCTAATAAAGAACAATTGATAGATGAAGTTGAAAAAGTTTTAAATAGTAATGATGATTAAAATAATTTTAATTATTAATTTAAGCAATCATAAAATAAACAAATATTAAACCATGGTTAAGCCGATTTTATAAAAATATAAGAAGTGAGAGTGGCAAATAAAAAGGAAGATTTAAGAAATGATTTTATGTTTATTTTATTATAGAAAATTTTAAATAATAAATCACTTTAAAGTAAATAAAAAAGTAACATCAGTTACTTTTTATAATATAATTATCATCTTTTACATCAATAGTAACAGTACTATTATACTGAATATTACCTTCTATTATGTTATTAGCAATCAAAGATTCAATATTACGACTAACATATCTTTTAATAGGTCTAGCCCCATATTCTGTATCATAAGAATTATCAATAATATGCTTTTTAGCTTCATCAGTTAAAGTAATTTTAATACGTTTATCAGATAATCTATTTTGAATGTTAGTAATAATATTATCAAGAATACTATAAACAACATCTTTAGATAAAGGTTTAAACATTATAATTTCATCAATTCTATTTAAAAATTCAGGCTTAAATGTTCTTTTTAATTCTTCATAAACCTTCTCACTACCATCATTATCTAGAATATGATCACTACCTAAATTAGAAGTCATAATGATAATCGTATTTTTAAAATCAACAGTTCTACCTTGGCTATCAGTAATACGACCATCATCTAGAATTTGAAGTAAAATATTAAATACATCTTTATGTGCTTTTTCTATTTCATCAAATAAAACTATACTATAAGGATTTCTTCTAACAGCTTCTGTTAATTGACCACCTTCATCATATCCTACATATCCAGGAGGAGCACCAACTAATCTAGAAACGTTAAAACTTTCCATATATTCACTCATATCAATACGAACCATATGTCTTTCATCATCAAATAGTTCATATGCAAGTGTACGTGCAAGCTCCGTTTTACCAACACCAGTAGGACCTAAGAAAATAAATGAACCAATAGGTCTATTAGGATCCTTTATACCAGCTCTAGCTCTTTTTATTGCTTCACTTACTAAATGAACAGCTTCATCTTGACCTTTAACACGTTTTTTCATATTTTCTTCAAGATTTAATAATTTTTCTCTTTCGCCATTCATTAGTTTACTAACAGGAACATGTGTCCATTTAGAAATAATTTCCGCAATATTTTCATCTGTTACAGTATCACTCAAAATATTGTTTTGATTTTTTTTATACAATTCTTCAAGTTCTTTATTCAACTCTGGAAGTATGCCATGTCTTAATCTAGCAGCTTTTTCTAAATCATAACTATTTTCAGCAAGCATAAGTTCATGATTAGTTTTATCAATTTCGTTTTTCTTAGTACTTATTTTAGTATTAATATCTTTTTCACTTTCCCAATCACTTCTTAATTTGTCAGCTTTAGTTTTTAATTCAGAAAGTTTATTATCTATTTCATTAATACGATTTTTAGAAATATCATCTTTTTCTTTTTTTAAAGCTTCTCTTTCAATCTGTAATTGCATAATTTCTCTATTTAAATTATCAAGTGAAGAAGGTACTGATTCCATCTGCACTTTAATAGTCGCACATGCTTCATCAACTAAATCAATTGCTTTATCAGGTAAAAATCTATTTGTTATATATCTATCCGATAAAGTAGCAGCCGCTACTAAAGCATTATCTTTAATATTAACGCCATGAAAAACTTCAAATCTAGATTTCAATCCACGAAGAATTGTTATTGTATCCATAACTGTGGGTTCATTTACCATAACAGTTTGAAAACGTCTTTCAAGAGCACTATCTTTTTCAATGTATTTGCGGTATTCATTTAATGTAGTCGCACCAATACAATGAATTTCACCTCTTGCTAGCATTGGTTTTAGCATATTACCAGCATCTAAAGCACCTTCAGCTCCAGCTCCAACAATCATATGTATTTCATCAATAAATAAAATTATTTTGCCATCGCTTTCTTTAACTTTATTTAAAACATTTTTAAGTCTTTCTTCAAATTCACCTCTATATTTCGCGCCAGCAATAAGTGAACCCATATCTAACTCCCAAATTGTTTTATTTTTTAAACTATCAGGAACATCTCCTTTAATTATTCTTTGAGCAAGTCCTTCAACAATAGCTGTTTTACCAACACCAGCTTCACCAATTAATACAGGATTATTTTTACTTTTTCTAGATAAAATTCTGGTAAGTGATCTAATTTCATCATCACGACCTATAACAGGATCAACTTTATTGGCACGTGCCGATTCAACAATATCACGACCGTATTTTTTTAGAACATCTTCATTATTATTGTTCATATCCATATTCATAATCTCATCTCCTTAAATATACATTATACTCATTTTTTAGCACTTGTCAATAGAGAGTGCTAAAAAAGACAAAATTTGCACGATCTCTAAAAAGTAACAAATTTGAACAAAAGAAATTTATTAATTTTCTTTATTAAAGAAAAAAAGTATGTTAAAATAAAACGTATAGGAGATAGATATGGAAAAATCAAAAGTATATTTTTCAAAAACAATTACAAGTGAAAATGTAATTGAAATGTATAAAAAATTAAATAAAGAATTAAAAGGAAATGTTGCAATAAAAATTCATTCTGGTGAAAAAGGTAATCAAAATTATTTACAAGCATCATTTTTTAAACCAATAGTAAAATATTTAAATGGAACAATCGTTGAGTGTAATACAGCATATGAAGGAGCACGTAATACTACTGAAAAACATAAAGAATTAATGAAAGAACATTTATGGACAAAATATTTTAATGTTGATATATTAGACAGTAATGGTGATTTAGAATTAGAAATCCCCAAAGGAAAAATAATTAAAAAAAACTATGTCGGTAAAAATATTCAAAATTATGATTCTATGTTAGTAATATCCCACTTTAAAGGTCATCCAATGGGTGGATATGGTGGAGCATTAAAACAACTTTCTATTGGACTAGCATCTTCTTATGGAAAAGCTTATATCCATGGTGCTGGAAAAGTAGAAGAAATATGGACTTCTGATCATGATAAATTTTTAGAATCAATGGCAGATGCATCATCTTCAATAACAAAATATTTTAATGGGGAAATTGCCTATATCAATATCATGTGTAATATGTCAGTAGACTGCGATTGTTGCGCCCATGCTGAAGATCCATGTATGAAAGATATCGGAATTTTATCATCACTAGATCCAGTCGCTTTAGATAAAGCATGTATTGATTTGATATATAATTCAAATGATCCCGGTAAAAATCATTTAATTGAGCGCATTGAATCCAGAAATGGAATTCATACCATCGATGAAGCTTATAAATTAAATGTTGGAAATAAAGACTATGAATTAATAATAGTAGAATAAAATACTTACATTATTTTATTAATAAAGGTGTGATTTAAATGAAAAAAGAAATGATAATGCTTTATATAATGATGATATTAACATTTTTGTCAATATTTGTAATTTTATATAAAGGATATAAAAATGAAGAACAAACAAAAGAAACTAAGGTGAAGTATGGATTACAAAATTCTTGATAACAGTATAGTTATATGTTCAAACCAAATGAAAAAAAATATATTAAATCAAAATCTACTTTTGAACATAAAAATAATGACAATAAATGAATTAATAAAAAAATTAACATTTGATTATGATGAAAAAGCTATATTTCATATAATGCAAAAAGAAAATATTAAATATTCCCTTGCTCAAATGTATCTAGATAACATATATTACATAGAAAATAAAGAATATGAATCACCAAAATTAAAAAGATTAGTTGAAATAAAAGAAAGTGTAAAAGAACTATTAATTTATGATGAACTATTTAAAAATTATATTAAAAATAAAAAAATAATAATTCTAAATCATCAATTAACAAAATATGAAAAAAAAGTATTAAGTGGATTAAATTACGAGGAAATAGATACAAGAAAAGATAACTATAATCATGAAGTACATGTTTTTAAATATTTAGAAGATGAAGTAAAATATATAGGTAATAAAATATGTGAATTACTAGAACAAGGAATAAATATAAATAAAATAAAACTATTTAATGTAAATGAAGATTATGAAAAATCAATAAAAAGAAATTTTTATTTATTAAACCTAAAAGTTAATTTTAAAACCAAAAAACCTTTAATATCAACAATACCAGGTAAAATATTTATAGAAAATATCGAAAATATTGAAACAGCAATCGAAAAAATATCATCTTATGATAGTAAAATAGTAAATAAAATAATAAGTATATGTAATAAATATGCATGGTCAAATTATAATGAAGAATTAATAAAAGAAGATTTAAGAAAAACAAGCATAAATGAAGAAAAATATGATAATGCAATCGAAATAATTGATACACTAGAATCAGCAAATGATGAATATGTTTTTCTAATGGGATTCAATGAAGGAGTAATACCTAAAACATATAAAGATGAAGATTATATAAATGATAATATTAAAATGGATTATCTAGAAACAACCCTTGAAAAAAATATAAATTCAAAAGAAGAAACCTTAAAAAGTATTAAAAGCATTAAAAATTTATATATAACATCTAAACAAAAAGACAGTAAACAAACATTCTATGTATCAAATCTTTTAGATAACATAAAAAATGAAAATTATACTAATATTAAAACCTATAGTCCAATATTAGATAAAATAGAATATGCCAAATATTTAGATGAATACAATAAATATGGAACCATAAATGATGAACTATATATACTAGCAAACACATATGAAATACCATATAAAAAATATAACCATAGTTATAAACAAATAAATAACTTTAAATTAGATAAAAAACTAGAATTATCATATACATCATTTGAAACATACAATGAATGTAATTTTAAATATTATATAAACAAAATATTAAAATTAAATATATTTGAAAATAACTTTGCAGCTAAAATAGGATCATTAATCCATAATATACTAGAACTATCATTAAAAGAAAATATAAACATAGATAATGAAATCGATAAATTTATAAATGAAAACGATCTATCAAACAAAGAAATATTCTTCGCTCAAAAATTAAAACAAGATTTAAAACAAATAATTGAAATAATTAAAGAACAAAAACAAAACAGTCTTTTAGATAAAGAATTATATGAACAAAATATAATAATTGAAAATGAAAACTATAATTTAGTCGGTAAAATAGATAAAATAATGTATAAACAAGAAGATAATGTAACATCAGTTGCGATCATAGATTATAAAACAGGAAACGCCAATATAGATTTAAACTATATAGATTATAACCTAAACATGCAACTACCAATATACATATATCTAATAAATAATTCCAAACTAAAAAATATACGTTTAGTAGGATTCTATCTACAAAAAATACATCTTGAAACACCAAAAAAAGAAAATAAAAGTTTATATGAAAAGCAAAAAGAAAACCTAAGACTAGAAGGATACTCAAATAAAGATAAATCATTATTAAAACTAATCGATAAAAATTTTGAAAATTCAAAAATAATAAAATCTATGAAAGTAAAAACAGACGGTAATTTTTATAACTATACTAAAGTATTAACAGATGAAGAAATAAAAGAATTAGAAAATAAAACAAAACAAAAACTAAATGAAACAGCCCAAAATATTATTAAAGGAATATTTACAATAAACCCTAAAAAAATCGGAAAAGAAAATATAGGCTGTCGATTCTGTAAATTTAAAGACATCTGCTTCATGGAAGAATATGACACAATAAAAATAGAAAAGAGGCAAGAAAATGATACCAACGAAACCGAATAATGTTACTTGGACAGATGATCAGTGGCGCGCAATATATGAAGATGGCTCAAATATACTAGTAAGCGCCGGCGCCGGATCAGGAAAAACAGCCGTATTAACAGAAAGAGTAATCAGAAAAATAAAAGATGGTATAAGCGTAAGCAATCTGTTAGTCTTAACATTTACAAATGAAGCCGCCAAAGAAATGAAAGACAGAATAAGAAAAGCAATCATAAAAAACAATCTAACAAAAGAACTAAATCTATTAGAAAGTGCTTATATTACAACATTTGATTCCTTTGCATTATCATTAGTAAAAAAATATCACTATGCCCTTAAAATAAGTAAAAATATAACCAATATAGATGCTAGCATCGTAAATATTAAAAAAAATCAAATAATAGAAAATATATTCGAAAGATACTATAAAGAAAATGATAAATTTTGTGATTTTATAAAAATATATGGTAATAAAGATGATAAAGAAATAAAAAAAGCAATCATAGATATAAGTAATGAATTAGATAAAAAAATAGAAAAAGAAAAATATTTAAAAGAATATATCCAAAATAATTATAATGAAAAATATCTAAAAAACTTAATAATAGAATATCAAAACTATATATTGGAAGTAAAAACAGAAATACTAGATTTATATAATAATTTACTAAGTAATTTAGAAAATAAACAAGCAGAAAATTTAATAAATTGTATGCAAGAATTAATACAATCAACCACATATGAAGAAATAAAAAATAGTATTCCTGTATTACCAAGATTAAAATTAGATGAAGAAATAAAACCATTAAAAGAAGAATTGAAGAAAAAAATAGACATTTTAAAAAATCTAACAAGATATGAAAGTATAGATAAAATATATTCATCATTATTATTAACAAAAGACTATACTGAAATAATAACTAAAATTATATTAGAACTAGATAAAGAAATAAATGAATACAAAAAAACATATGATGCCTACGAATTTAATGATATAGCTATAATGGCAATAAAAATAATAAAAGAAAATGAAGAAATAAGAAATGAAATAAAAAATAGTTTCAATGAAATAATGTTAGATGAATACCAAGATACATCTGATATTCAAGAAACATTAATATCATTAATAGCAAATAACAATGTATATGCCGTAGGCGATCAAAAACAAAGTATTTATAGATTCAGAAATGCCAATCCTTTTATATTTAGTAATAAATACAATGAATATTCCCTAAATAAAGGTGGTATAAAAATTGATTTAAAAGATAATTTCCGCTCAAGAAAAGAAGTAATAGAATCAATAAATGAATTATTTTCATCCGTTATGGATGAAAAATATGGAAATGCCATCTATAAATTAACCCATAAAATGCTATTTGGAAATAAATCATATGAAAATAATAAACCAAACCAAAACTATAGTCTAGAAATCTATAATTATGAAAATAAAGAAAAACATGATATTGCTGAAGTAGAAGCCTTCATAATAGCCCGTGATATAAACGAAAAAATAAAAAACAATTATCAAGTATTAGATGGAAAAACAAGAAATCTAGAATATGGTGATATATGTATAATTGTTGATAGATCATCAAATTTTAATCTCTATAAAAAAATACTAGAATATAATAATATTCCAGTTGCTATAAAAAAAGATCAAACCCTAACAACAGGATATGATATTATGGTATTAAGAAATTTATTAAATATCGTAATAAAAGTAAACAAAGAAGAATATGATGAAAAATTCAAATATAGTTATACATCAGTTAGTAGATCATTTCTATTTGAAGAAACAGATGAACAAATATATAATGAAATAAAAACAAATAAATATAATCAAACAATAATAGATTTATGTAAAAAAATAAAAATAAATGAAGAAGTACCAAGTACAATAATAAATAAAATATTAGAAACATTCAATTTTTATGAAAAATTAATTAAAATAGGTAATATAGAAGAAACATTTATAAAACTAGATAGTATTATTTCATTAGCCCAAACATTAACAGATGAAGATTATACAATAGAAGATTTCTATGAATATTTAAGTCAAATGATAGATGGAAATGATGAAATAAAATACAAAATAAATGCTGATAGTGGAAATAATGTCAAATTAATGACAATTCATTCATCAAAAGGTTTACAATTTAGTTTATGTTATTTTTTAGGATTTAATAAAGACTTCAATATCGAAGAAACAAAAAAATCAATCTACTATGACAATAAATATGGAATTATAATGCCATATTATGATGAAGGATTAGAAACAATAATAACAAAAGAGTTATCTAAAAATAATTATATAAATGAAGAAATATCAGAAAAAATTAGATTACTTTACGTTGCCTTAACAAGAGCAAAAGAAAAAATGATAATTGTATCAAGTATAGATGAAAAAGAAAAATATGATGAAGTTCCATCAAATATAAAAGGAACATATAGGTCATTTAAGGATATATTATCAAGTACCAAAAGTATTGAAAAATATACTAAATTAGTAGATGATTCAATTGATCCAAACTATATTCAAAATATCAATAAAACACTACAAAAAAAAGAAATAAAAGAAAAAAAAGAATACATAGAATTAAATAATAAATCTAATTTACAAGAAGAAAAACATTATTCAAAAATATCAACAAAATTGTTCACAAAAGAAGAAATATCGAAAATGGAATTTGGAACCAAAATTCATGAAATATTTGAATTAGAAGATTTTGAAAATCCTAAAAATAAATATGTTAAAAACTTTTTAAATCAAATAGAAAAACCATTAAAAATATATAAAGAACATGAATTTATTGAAAATGGAGTAGTAGGAATAATAGATTTATTACTAGAATATAATGATCACTATAAAATAATTGATTACAAATTAAAAAATATATCAGATGAAGAGTATAAAAAACAATTAAAAGGATATAAAAATTATATAGAAAAAATAACAAATAAAAAAACAAAAACATATCTTTATTCAATAATTGAAAATAAATTAATAGAAATAGACTAAAAAATATTCTGAAAAAAATAATCCTTCATATAATAAAACGAAAGTGAAAGTATGTTAGAGAGTTTAATTACAATTTTAACAGTTATTACAACATTCTTTTTAGGTAAACTATCTAAAAAATCAGATTTTATAATGCATGAATTTATACCACTTCAAAATTTATTTATAGGTATTTTCGTAGCCATAATATATTATATAATAACTATAGATATATCAGTAGCAGTAGCGACAGCTGGATTATTTGCTAGTGGAACATATGATGTTGTATACAATCTAAAAAAAATATTATGTAAGGAAAAAACAGAATAGGGAATCATTAGATTCCTTTTGATTTGACAAAATAAAACAAAATGTTAAAATATCCACATAGGAGTTATAACATGAACTATAAAGAATATGAACTATATGAACTTTTAATAACCAAAAAATTTCTAGCCAAAGGAACAAGAGGAATAATTTTAATAAATGATGAAGATACACTAATAAAAATACCTAAAGAATTATCAACATATTCATTATCATTTAATGATTTTAAAGAAAGTATTGAATATCTTAAAATACAAAAAAATAACACATATGAAGAAAATCAAAAGAAATTTATGAATTTAAAAACTAAATACGAATTTATTGAATTTGCTAAGCAAATCATATATGTAGATAAAATGTACATAGGAATATTAATGAAATGGTATAAAAATTATAAAAATATAATGAACTTTGAATATAAAAATAATAAAGAACTCTTAGAAGTGTTTGAAAAAATAATTGATTACAACAATATATTAATAAACAATGGAGTTTATCATTTAGACTTAATTCCTAAAAATATACTATATAATGGTCAAACAATAAAAATAATAGATATTGATGGACCAGGAATAACATATGATGAAAAACATAATAAAAACTATGAATATTCATCATACTATACTATATTTACAGGACTATATGCATTGCTAAAAAAAATATTTATAGATGACGAAAACTATATAGATCGAAAATATGAATATATTTCACTAACACAATCTGAAAAATATAAAAATTTAAATTATGAAAAATCAAAAGAATTATTAAATATAATTAATAATAAAGGTATATTTAAAAAGTGATTTATGGTAAAATAATAATAGGTGATAGAAATGAACAAAGTAGTAGACATAATTAAAATAATTATAATAGCATTACTAATAATAATAACAATATCATTCATGATACAATTATTACCATTACTAATAATACTTATAATAATATATGCGGTATACTATTATTTTAAAAATAAAAATAATAACGAACAATCAGAAGAAAAAAAGGAAAAAATGGCAGGAAATAATAAGAAAAAAACAAAAGATATGAGCGCAATGGATTTAGCAATTCATATATCTAAAAAAACAAATGAAAAAAAATGAAAAAACTTGTAATTTCCTAAATTATATATTAAATAAACTGAAAAAAAGGAAAATCTTTATAGGAAAATTTCCTTTTTTTTATATTTTTTATCAATAAAAAACCGAAAAGTCCCATTTTACAATTAAATTTATATATGCTATTGTTGTTTCAAAGGAGGAAAATATGATTACAAAATTATTAGATGAAACAGAATCAAAAAGCTTTCGTGAAGAATATAATTTAGAAACAAACGGTATGATTATATTAAAATATAATCCAGAAACTGAAAAAGCATGGTATTCTGCAGATTATGAAGTTTTTATAAAAACAGATTTTGAGAAAATAATTTCTTACATAAAATAATTTTACATTCCATAAAAAAAATATTATAATATTATGCGTAGGTGAAATATTATGAAAAATGTTTTAGTAACAGGATCAACCGGAACATTAGGCGAAGAATTAATAAAAACATTAAGTAAAAAAAATTACAATGTAATCGCTCACTATCATACAAATGAAATAAAAGTTCAAAAATTAAAAGAACAATTACCAAATATTGAATTTATAAAAGCTGATTTAACTAACGAAGAAGAAATAAATAAAATGGTTGATAAAATAATTGAAAAATATAAGCGCATAGATATTTTAATAAACAACGCCGCATTTTATCAAGATGAAGCACTAGAAGAAAAAACAAAAGAAACATTTATGAAAGTATTAGATGTTAACTTAATCGCACCATTTTTATTATCAAAAAAAATAGGAAAATACATGTTAGAAGAAAAAAAAGGCAAAATTATCAATATAGCTTCCACAAATGGAATAGATACTTTTTACCCAGAATCAATAGATTATGATGCATCAAAAGCAGCTCTAATAAACTTAACAAAAAACATGGCTAAATATTATGCACCATACATAACAGTTAATGCAATAGCTCCAGGTTGGATTGAAACAAAAGAAACATTAAATATGGAAGAAAAATTTAAAAAAGAAGAAACAGACAAAATATTGCTAAAACGCTTTGCTAAACCAAATGAAATCGTAGAATGTATCTTGTTTGTTTGCGCAAATGATTACATTAATAGCTCAGTAATAAGAATTGATGGAGGAAAAGAATGAATTTAATTGAACAAACAGATAACGATATAAAAGAAATAATAAAAAAAATAGACGCTGTATGTTTAAAAAACAGTCAAAAAGTATTAGAAGCATTTATTGAAAATAGAGTAGATTATCATCACTTTAATCAAACAGATGGCTATGGCTATAACGATGATGGAAGGGATGTAATTGAAAAAGTATATGCCACAATATTTAAAGCAGAAGATGCACTCGTAAGAACACAAATAATATCAGGAACACATGCATTAACAGTAACATTATTCGGGCTACTAAGACCAAATGATACATTACTTTCGATAACAGGAACGCCATATGATACATTACATGAAGTAATAGGTATTAAAGAAAACAAATCATCACTAAAATCATTTGGTATAAAATATGAAGAAATCGATTTAATTGATAATGATTTTGATTATAAAAAAATAGGAAAAACACTAAAAGAAAAAACTATAAAAGTAATAGAAATACAAAGATCAAAAGGTTACTCAACAAGAAAATCAATAACGATAGAAAAACTCGAAAAAGTAATTAAATTCATTAAAAATATCGATGAAAAAGTCATAATAATGATAGATAATTGTTATTGCGAATTAGTAAATGAAAAAGAACCAATCGAAGTTGGTGCAGATATAGCAGTAGGATCTCTAATAAAAAATTTAGGAGGCGGCCTAGCACAAAATGGTGGCTATGTAGTAGGTAAAAAAGAATTAATTTCCTTAGTTGCCGAAAGATTAACAGTACCAGGTTGTGGAAAAGAAGTTGGTCCAACATTAGGCGCAAATAAATCCATATTACAAGGACTATACATGGCACCATCCGCAGTGGCATCAGCTTTAAAAACAGCTGTATTTACAGCAAGAATACTTGAACTAAAAGGATATCAAGTAGAACCAAAATATGATGAAGAAAGAGCAGATATTGTTCAAAATATTATATTTAAAGATCCAAATAAATTAATTGAATATTGCAAACAAATACAATATAATTCACCAATAGATTCAAGCGCTACAGTTGAACCATGGGATATGCCTGGATATGATGATAAGGTAATAATGGCAGCTGGAACATTCACCCAAGGATCAAGTCTTGAATTATCATGTGACGGACCAATAAGAAAACCATACATAGCATATCAACAAGGATCACTAACATATGAATATGGAAAATTAGCAATTATAAACGCAATCAAAAACTTAAAATAAAAACAAAATAGGAACTCTAAAATGAGTTCTTTTTCAATTCATCAATTTCTTTTTTTAAAGCAGCAACCATTTTTTCTAAAGTATCAACACTTACACTCTGATTATACGTACCATTCCTTTCAGCTATAACCTGCTTATAAAAAGCATTTGTACAAAGAACCTGAGCAGTAAGCATAAGCCAGTTACCTAAAGCATTTTGCTCATTTGCACTTAAATCATCTATTAATAAATATCCAAGAGCAACAGCTGAAAGTGAAAAAATTTTTGGTGGAACATTTGGTAAAGGCATAAGTATCATCTCTATAAATTATATGAATAAAAAGAACAATAAAATTCCATAATATAAAAGAAAGGAAATTTATATGAAACAAAATAATGAATTATTAGAGTACATTTATAAAACAGCTAGTATGGGCTATGAATCAACAACTAATTTATTAAGAGCTTTAGAAAATAAAGATAATAAATTAAAAAAAGCAATTGAAGATGAATTAAAAGAATATGAAAAAATAGTAAAAGAAACCAAAAAACTACTAAAAAACAATAAAATTGAACCGAAAAAAACAAATATAATGACTAAAATAAGTTCTTATGTAGGAATAAATATGGAAGTAGTTAAAGACAATTCTGATTCAGCTATAGCTAGTATGTTAATAGAAGGTTTGAACATGGGTAAAATAGAAATGGAAAAGAAAATCGAAAATTTTGAAAAAACAGCTAACAAGCAAATAATAAAACTAGCAAAAGACCTATACGAATTTCAAAATAATTCTATAGAAAAATTAAAAAAATATCTATAAATATCATATTTTTGCAAAATAAAATTAATATCTAAAAATATAGAACATTAATTATAATTAAAAAAAGTCATAAATTTGATAAATATAAAAGCAAAGTTAATCTTTGCTTTTTTGTATTCCTCCAAATCTTCTATCACGATTTTTAAAGGATTCAATAATATCTTTCAATTCATTATAACTAAATTCAGGCCATAAAGTAGGAGTAAAAAATAATTCACTATATGAAAGTTGCCATAAAAGAAAATTACTTAACCTATATTCACCACCAGTCCTAATCATCAAATCAACATCTGGAATATCAAATGTATCCAAATAATTAGAAAAAGTATTCTCATTTATTTCATCAGATGAAATATTAGAATCAATAATTTTTTTAGTCGCACGTACAATTTCATCACGTCCACCGTAATTTAAAGCAATATTAAGCGTTAAACCAGTACAATCTTTAGTAATATCATGTGCTTTTACAATTAAATCTTGCAATCTATCACTAAAAACAGAAATATTACCAATAACATTAATCCTAATATTATTATCTTTACTATCAATTATATATTTATTAAACATTTCTTCAAATAATTTCATCAAAAAATCAATTTCATTTTTATCCCTTTTCCAATTCTCAGTTGAAAAAGCATAAACAGTTAAATAATCAATACCAAGATTAAAGCACCACTTACAAACATCATAAAGTTTTTCCGCTCCATCTCTATGTCCCATACTACGAGAAAAATATTTCTTTTTACCATACCTTCCATTACCATCCATTATAATTGCTAAATGCATTATTACCACCCTCATATTTATTATAACTATAATTATATAAAAAAACAATCATTGCATTTACTTTAAAAGTAAGATAAAATTAAGTAGGTGAATCAAATGGAAATAAATTATGATTTTGATAAATATATGCATAAAAAAATAGGTAATTTATACCTATCAGATGCTGAAATGAGTATATTAAAAACATTTAATATTGATTATAATAAATATAATGACATAAAATCATTAATATATGAAATAGAAGAAGTATTAGATGAAAATGAAAGTGAAGAGTTAGAATGGGTATTAAATGAATTATCAGAATTTAATTATTACAATAATACAAACAAATGAGAAAAACTCATTTTTTTTGTAACATCTTTTTCTTTATACATTCCTGAACTTTCTCCATCTCATCAATTTCACAATCCAGTATATCAATATTTAAGATAAATTTATTATTTTTTAAAATATGTGTTCTTTTACCATAATTACTATATATACAAGGTAAATATATATCATATTTTTTTATAAAATAAGATCTAATAATAGATTTCAAGTAAGTTGCATCTTCTAACTCCAAAAATAAACTTTTATGAAAAACATTCATATTTTTATTATCATTGAAAAAATCCAAACTAAAAATTTTAGAATTATAATCATAATAAACATTTATAACATAAGAATCTGAATCATAAGAAAAATCATCTAAAATCAAACTATATATATTCATAAAACGAACTACAGAATTAATTTTTTTCATATTTTCCCTTTCCTATAAAAAAAGAAAGTACCAAAGTACTTCCTATCTGTTGTAATATTCAACAATTAATGATTCATTGATATCCAAGTTAAGCTCAGAACGCTCAGGATACCTTACATAAGTTCCAGCCATCTTATTTTCATCAAAAGTAACAAATTCAACTCTTTTAAGTTTAGACTCTAAAGCAGCCTTAACAGCAGGATGATTTAAAGATTGTTCTTTGATAGCAATAACATCACCAGGAACACATCTGTAAGATGGAATATCAACTTTTTTACCATTTACGGTAACATGTCCATGATTAACTAATTGACGAGCAGCTCTTCTAGTAGTTGCAAAACCAATACGATAAACTAGATTATCTAAACGACTTTCAAGTAAACGTAAGAAATTCTCACCATGAACACCTTTTAATTTACCAGCTTCAACAAATGTTTTTTCAAATTGTTTTTCAGTTAAACCATAAGTAAATCTTAATTTTTGTTTTTCTTTTAATTGAACACCATAGTTAGATAATTTCTTAGCCCTATCTTGACCATGAGCACCAGGTGCATAAGGTCTTTTAGCTAATTCTTTACCAGTTTCAAGAGTAGAAAAACCTAAATGACGAGACTTACGATAAACTGAACCAGTATATCTTGCCATATTTTCCTCCTTGTAAAATTTTTACAAACAAAGGCAATTTGTCAAATTATAGGGTGTTTATTTTAATACTTTCGCCTAACAGCAATAGTTACTAATAAACCAAAAAGGAATAAACACATTATAAAATTCAAATCATGCTGTCCGTTTGCACCTATGATTATATTATTTTTTAATGCCTAAGTCAACCTAAAACAATCAAAAAAATAAACTTTTGAAAAATTTATATAAAAAGAATAAAAAATGTGTTATAATCATATTGTAGAAGAATATGGGTGATCAAATGGATACAGTAACATTAATCATAATATCAGCTTTTATCGTAACAGGCATATTAATTATATGCGTGCTTGTTGCAATTCAGAATATAAAAAATAAAAAAATAAAGAAAACATTAGAAAAATTAGAAGTTGAAAAAAATGTGATTGATAGCATGCCAATAAATGCAGAATTAAGTAAAATTGAAACATTCCTTAAAAATGATAAAATTGATGCAATGTATAAAGATTGGAAAGCAAGATTAGATAATATCAAAAACAATCAAATACCACATTTAACAGATATATTAATAGAATCAGATTATTCACTTCAAAAATTAGATTCGAAAGCTGCAACTTATAAATTGGCCCAATTAGAAATGGAAGTTTATAAAGTAAAAACAGAAGCGAATTTCCTTTTAAATGAAATAAAAGAAATAACAGGAAGTGAAGAAAGAAATCGTTCAATTATTATAACCATGAAACAAAAATATCGTAATCTTTATCAAAAATTTAACGATAATTATAATGATTTTGACGAAATAAGTGAAACCATAAAAATCCAATTTGAAAATATAGCAAGTAGCTTTGAAAACTTCGAAAAAGTGATGGAAAATAATGAATATACCGAAGTAAATAAAATAATAAAAAGCATAGATGAAATGTTAAAACATATGGAAGTTGTCATAAATGAAGTGCCATCAATAATGTTATTAATTAAAAAAGTACTACCATCAAAAATTAGAGAAGTAACAGAAAACTATAAAAAAATGAAAGAAATGGGTTATCCACTAGATTATTTAAATATTGAATATAATATAGATGAAGCAAATAAGAAAATGAAGGATTGTTTAGAAAGAACAAAAATGTTAAATCTAGAAGACAATCTATTTGAATTAAAAGTGCTAAATGAATATTTTGATTCTGTCTTTACAGACTTTGAAAATGAACGTCAAGGAAGAAAAAATTATGAAGAAACAAATCAAAAATTTTATTATCGCTTAGTTAAAATGAATAATGCAATCAAAGAAATAAAAAGTCAGATAAATGATTTAAAAACAACTTATAATTTATCAGATGATGACATTGAAACATTAAATAACATAGCTGAATCATTAAAAAATTTAAATGAAGACTATAAAATATTAACAAGTCATACAAGTAATAATGTATTTGCATATTCAAAATTAATAAAAGAAATAGAAAATCTTAATTATCGTCTAATAAATCTTGAAAATAATCTAGATTCAAGTTTAGATTCTATAGGAAATATGCGTGAAGATGAAGCAAGAGCAAGAGAACAATTAGAAGAAATTAAAGTAGTAATGCGCAAAGCAAAAACAAAAATTCATGAATATAACTTACCAGTTATTCCTGAAATATACAATATTGAATTAAAAGAAGCAGCTGATGCTGTTAAAGAAATTGTTAAAGAATTGGAAAATAAACCAATAACCATTGAAACCTTAAATACACGTGTTGATACAGCAAGGGATTTATCACTAAAAGTATTAAAAAGAAGCAATGAAATAAATAAATGTGCTCATCTAGCTGAAATGGCAATTGTATATGGAAATAGATTTAGGCCAGTAAGTTCAGAAGTAAATAGACAATTAAACTATAGCGAAAATTTGTACTATAAAGGTGAATATAAAAAATCACTAGAATTAACAGCAAATATGCTTGAAAAAATTGAACCAGGAGTATATAACAGATTGGTAAAAAAATATACAGAAAACTAAAAAATCGTCAAAAACGATTTTTTCTCTTTAAAAAAAATAAAAATAATGTATAATATACCCAAAAGGAGAAAACATGGAAAAATTAATACTAATTAAATATGGTGAACTTACAACCAAAAAAGATAATCGCAAATTTTTTATTAAAGAACTAGTAAATACTATTAATAAGAAAATAGATAATATTGAATTAGAATATAGTCTAGATAGAATGTATATAAAAAGTAATAATTTAGATGAAACTATAGATAAATTAAAAGAGATATTTGGTATTTATAGTATAATCGAATGTTATAAAGTAAACAATAATATTGATGAAATAAAAGAAACAATCTTAAAAATTTTAAAAAATGAAAACTTTAAAACATTTAAAGTTATAACCAAAAGATCAGATAAAAACTTTCCAATTTCATCAATGGAATTCAGTAGTAAAATAGGTGGATTTATATTAAAAAATATAGAATCAAAAGTAGATGTTCATAATCCAGATTTATATGTAAATATTGAAATAAAAAATAATCATACATATATATATACAAAAGAAATAAAAGGATTAGGTGGATATCCAGTAGGAGTCCAAGGAAAAGGACTATTAATGTTATCAGGAGGAATCGATTCACCAGTTGCCGGTTATCTATCATTAAAAAGAGGAATTGACATCGAATGTATATATTTTGATTCACCACCACATACATCAGAAGAAGCTAAAAATAAAGTAATAGATTTAGCAAATATTCTAAATAAATATAGTGGTAAAATCAAAATAAATGTCGTTCCATTTACAAAATTACAAGAAACAATTTATAAAAATGTTCCTAACGAATATATGATAACAATCATGAGAAGAATGATGTATCGTATTGCAAGTAAACTAGCAATTAAAAATAAATGTAAAGTAATTATAAATGGTGAATCAATAGGACAAGTTGCCAGTCAAACACTAACAAGTATTAATACTATAAATAGTGTAACCAATTTTCCTGTAATTAGACCAGTAGCTTGTTTAGATAAACTAGAAATAATTGAAATATCAAAAAAAATAGGTACGTATGATATAAGTATAAGACCTTATGAAGATTGTTGCACAGTATTTGTACCAAAACATCCATCAATAAATCCTAATATTGAAAAATGTGAAAAATATGAAAAAACATTTGATTATGAAAATTTAATTGATGAATGTATAAATAATATTGAAGTAATATATAAATTAGATAGAAATAAATATCAAGATTTATTGTAAAAAATTACCATTATAATTTATTTTATCCTACACATTATATTAATGTGATGGAGGTGAAATAAATGAATACAAATAATAATAAATTTGTAACTACTGGTTCAAAACAAGCTATCGATAAAATGAAATATGAAATAGCTAGTGAATTAGGTGTAAACTTAGGACCAGATACAACTGCTCGTGCTAATGGTTCAGTAGGTGGAGAAATCACTAAAAGATTAGTACAAATGGGTGAACAACATTTAGGATCATACCAAGCTAAATAACTAAAAGAATAGCCTAGGCTATTCTTTTTAT
>CAYLJU010000009.1:0-52633 GCA_964384115.1 uncultured Muribaculaceae bacterium
TTATTATAACAGGGTTCTCTTTTTTTTGCATCCGAAACCATTTTACACTATTAAATAAAATGCTTTTTTGACAATAGCAACAATTTATGCTATTATTAGTATGTAAGCAAGAAAACTTGCATAAAATAAAAAAGAGGAACATTCGATTCTGCATGTGAATGTCGCCTCTATAAATAGTGGTTGACACTCAATCAGAGATGAAAGAGTGTCATATTTTTATTGCTATTACCAATAAGGTAAGGAGTAATAAAATGACAGCAATGAGCCTTAGAAATTTTATTATAAAAGTTCTTTTCTTCATTGTATCCCTCCTTTCTTTCACAAGATTGGAGAACGACACTCACATCAAATGTTCCTGTTAAAATTATATAATACCTATATTTATAAAACAAGCAAACAAATGAAAGTTTTTATTAAAAATATTATAATTAATATAAATTTTATCTAATATTATTTAGTATGAACAATAATCAAAAAATAGAAAGATTAGAAGATATAAAAATAGAAAACTTTATATGGATTATATACATAGGTATAATAATAATAAGTTGGTATGCAAACAGTAAAGAAAAAAAATACATTTTATATAATGATGAAAAAAGTAGAAAACAGTACCAAAATTTAATGATACTAATATTTACAATATTATTAATAATATATTATTATTTTACTAAAGAAAGTTATGAAGACATAAAAAATCTAAAATATAATGATACAAACAAAAAAATAACATTAACATATTTATCATTTATAGGATCATTTTTAATATTACTAAGTGGCATTATATTTTTATTAATAGCGGTACTAGATGAAAATATTGATACTGAAATAGCATTCAATTAACAAAAAATTAAATATATGTTAAAATATATATGGTGACCTATGAAAGAAATAAAATACTATAAAACATATGAAGATGATTTTATTAAAACAAAAAATCAAACATACACATTAAAAAATAATTATAAATGGATTAATACAAACATATTTTATAAAATACTATCATTTATAATATATATTCCATTTCTTATATTCAGTATAATATACTGTAAATTAATATTACATATAACATATAAAAATAAAAAAATATTAAAAAAACATAAAACATTTTTTATATACGCTAATCATACCCAACCAGTAGCCGATGCCTTTTCACCTGCCCTAGCCTTATTTCCTAAAAAACCATATATAATTGTAAGTCCATCTAATCTAGGAATACCTATAATCGGAAAACTATTACCATATTTAGGAGCACTACCAATACCAAATAACATTCATCAAATGAAAAAATTCATTGAAAGTATAAATACACATATAAAAAATAATCCCATAATTATATATCCAGAAGCTCATGTATGGCCATATAATACATTCATAAGAGAATTTCCAAATACATCATTTGAATTTCCCATAATAAATAATGTACCATCATTTACAATGACAACAACATATCAAAAAATAAAAGAAGGCCAAAAACCAAAAATAACCATCTATTTTGATGGACCATTTTATTCAGATAATAAAGAAACCAAAAAAGAAAAAATAAAAAACTTACATGATAAAATATATAATAGTATGGTTAAAAATAGTAATTACAGTAATTATAATTACATAAAATATGAAAAAAGAGATGACTAATCATTTCTAAAACCAGCAATATCACTAATATCAAAATCATATATTAATTTTTTATTATAAGCTTTTTCATAAGCTTCTTTTTTTTGTTCATAATCCTTATTAGCCATATCAATACTATTAGCTCTTACAGACTTAGAAGAATCAGGATATATACAATTAAGTATATGAACAATATATTTTACTTTATTAAATTCATCATTATCTAAAACACCCAAATCAACAATTTCCACAAAACAAGAAATAATAGGTACATTAAACTCACTAGCAAACTGATAAGCTCCCCTCTTACAAGGCCTTGGCTTACGATAATTAAACCACATTTCTTCTTCTGGATAAATTAAAACAATATTACCTTTATTTAATACATCTTTAAGTTCAGGTTTAAACTTATTAATTAAATAATTAGGACTCTTAGTAATTGGTATAACATCTAAATAATTCATCAAAAATCCAATATTTCCACTCATAGCTAAATTAGTATCTTCAATAACAATATACATTTTTTTATTTAAAATATCTTCAACAACTTTTCTAGGAGCATAACTATCCAAAGGATTAAAATGATTAACAGTAATAATCGCACCATTATCTAAATTTAATCCATCTAAATTATGAATACCTTCAACTTCAATATTACCAGTTTCACAAGCAAATTTTTTTACAATTTTAGAAGCAGTCCGATTTTTAAAAACATAATTCCATTTCTTTTTATTTTCATAAAAATTATTAATTACCTTTTTAACTTCTTCTTCACTTAAATTAGGATCACCTGTTTCAACCTTATTATTTAAAGAATTAGACAAAATATTTTTTTTTATATTTTCAATTACATCCTTTTTTGATCCACCAATAACCATAAATTATAATCTACTTTCCTTACCACTATCAAATATTTCTTTAAAATTGTCCTTACTATTAGCAATCTTCTCTGCCCTATCAAGCATCATATTTAAATGTTCTTCATCATTTTTTTTATCCTCTAAAGAAAAATTATTTTTAATTTCCAATATTTCTTTTTCATAACCAGAAATTTTAGCATATTCCCAAAAATATTTTTCATAACTTATACCATCATAATGCCATGGTTTAAAAAATAAATTATAATGAATTAAATTAGGATGTTCTATTTCCTTATCATTTTTATTAGGCATAGCATCCCAAGAATTATCAATATATTTTATTTTACCTTTACACAAAGCATTCAAATATGCTTGATCAGGATCAACATTCTCAAAATGATATTTATTTAATAAATACAAAAATTTTTCACTTAATTTATGTTCTCTTAATTTTTTCATATTTAAAAGAAGAACCCCAGAATTAATATAATCATGAAAATCTATACCAACACCATTAGTAAAATAATTTTCAAAAGGTTTAATTCCTATAATTGATTTATCACGACATCCACCAATAAAATTATCTTCTAAATCAATATTATATAACTGACTAATATCACCAGGAACAACAATATCACTATCTATATATATTGCTTTATCATATTCTTTAAACATTTCTGGTATAAAAAGTCTAAAATATATAGTTAAAGTAAAAATATCTGGACGTAACCGATTTTGCAAATTATCAGTAATACATCTTAAATCTTGATCCATAGAACTAAAAATAATCTCACAATTATCACTTTCTAAACTCTTAATTCTATTTCTATTTTCTAAACTCATATTATCATGAACAACATGAATTTTATAAAAATACTCTTTACTAGCATTCTTTAAAAGTGAAACTAAAGCAACACTTAAAAAAGGAACATATCCATCATCTACTGTAAAAAATATTGGTATAACTTGCTTCATAATTCCCTCTCCTTAATTTCTTTATACTCATCTAATATATCATCAAAGCAATATGTATTTAAAACATTATGTAATTTATCTATATGCCAAGGCTTAATAGTCTGTGTTTTAAACTTTGGAAAAAATTTAAAAGTAGTTGTAAAATGCCTAAAAATAGTATCATCATGCATCATATGTTGCTCATTATATTTAGAAGGCACTATATATTTAAATTCTGATAACTTATTTAAAGCCGATTGATCTGGCATAAGCATTTTAACATTCTTACACATATCTCTGCATCTTTCAAATAACTTTGTTTTCTTAATTAAATCCAAATTAAATAATAACACTCCCGAATTTAAATAATCTTTTTCTACAATTTTTTTTCTGAAAAAATGACTACCGTAATAATCTAAAACACCAACCATTTCATATTTACTATTATCCATATTATAAAAACTTCTAAAATCACCATTACATACAACATCATAATCTAAATATAATATCTTACTTGGCAAATCAATCATATCAGCATAAAGTCTTAACATACAATATGGTGTAAATCTAGTATTAATATTCGCACTAGGTACACAAGATAAATACTTACTTTCAGCATCAATTATTTTAACAAAACTATTTTTATTTTTTTTCTTTACAATTTTTTCTAAAACTTTCTTTTCTTTATTACCTAAAGACATATGATTCTCAAAATTCATTGTAAGTATATATACATGTAATTCATCATCAATATGCTTTATTATTGAAAGTAAAGAGATCATAATACCATCAATAGTATTACTATCTCCACAATACATAATATTCATAAATCACTCCTCTTTAGAAATTGCAATTATATAATCATTATATTTTTTAATATCAATTTTACTATTTAAAATAGTAGTATCAACATTTTTTAAACCATATTCTAATCCAATTCCTAACATTTTTACATAACTTTCCTTACTTGTCCACATAATAGTAAATATTTCTTCCTTACACTTACTATTTAGTAATATAGAATATTCTTTTTGATTTAATATTCTTTTAGATACCAATTCATTATATACTAATTTTTCAATATCAACACCTATTTCTTTATCACTAATAGCGCAGATAACTAAATTACGTGTATGACTAATATTAAAATAGATATTACTATCTTTCAAATAAGGTTTTCCGTATTTATTATAATATAACTCATAATCTTTAATACTAGCATAATCAAATAGAGCATAATCAAGTAGTTCTTTACTTGTTACATTTTCTTTTATATATAACTTATACATGTTTTTCTATATATTCAACAACATCTTTAACAGTTTGTAAATTCTTAATATCTTTATCATCAACAGTCATATTATATTTATTTTCAAACTCTGATACTAAAGTTACTAAATCAAGTGATCCTAATTCTAAATCATTAATTAAATTAGATTCCATCTTAACATTTTTAACAGGAACTTCAGCAACACTTGCAATTATTTCAATTATCTCATTTTTCATAAACTTTCCTCCACTTTACTTCTAACTATTTTTTTATTATTATTTTTCGGAAATTCTTCGATCCGTAAAAGAACCAAAGCAATTTGCCTGTTTTTAGGCATCTTTTTATTATATTGATATACTAAATTATCAAAATATTCTTGATCTCCAATGTATTCTTCATTTGGATAAATAGATGCTACTAATTTATTATTTTTAGAAAATACTATTACCTCACATACACCTTTATCATTTCCTAAAACACTCTCTATTTCTTCTGGAGAGATATTTTCACCATTACTAAGTATAATGATATTTTTCTTACGCCCAGTTATATATAAAAAATTATCATTATCCATATATCCTAAATCACCAGTATAAAACCAGCCATTTTTTATAACTTCATCAGTACTTTTCTTATCATTATAATAGCCTAGCATAACACTATCACTCTTAAATGCAATTTCTCCATTTTCGATTTTTATAAGGCCGCCTCTTACAACTTGACCTACACTACCATCACGATAAAAATGATTACGATTAACAGCAACAACTGGTGAACATTCAGTAATACCATATCCATTAAAAATTTGAATACCAATACATCTAAACCATTTTACATATTTTTTTTCAAGTGGAGCACCACCACAAATAATATTTTCTAACTTACCCCCAAATTCATCTAATATGGATTTAAATATTTTTCTTCTAACATCAATTCCCATATAACGCAAACCATTACTTAATTTAATAGAAAATTTTAGTAAATGCGAAATTTTTTTCTTACGAGCTAAAGACCATATTTGTTTATAAAATGTTTCAACAAAAAGAGGAACTAAGAATAATGTTTGCGGTTTTGCTATTTTTATTTCTTTCATTAAATTCTTTAAACTACTATTAATAAAAATAGATGAATGGTAAAAAAAAGCAGCATATACACTTGTTAATAAACCAAAAGAATGATGATAAGGTAAAACCGATAAAACATTACCATCTGGCTTATATAAACTAGCAGCCGAATAAATGTTATTAGCCATATTTCTTTGACTAAGCATAACTGCTTTATTTGACCCAGTCGTACCACTTGTAAAGAATATAGCCGCGCACCTATCATTATCTAAAGTAATATTTCTTTTTATCTTTTTTCCTTCTTCTATATATTCATCAATATTTTCAATTAATTTACCCATTTTATTTATTTTTTTAAAACTACAATAAGAATCAGAATAAAAAATATTTTTAGTATTACTTATTTTAAGTAATTTATTTATATTTTCTTCATCTAAATCTTTATCAATAAGAACAGCTACATTATTACTTAATATTATTGCTAAAAATAAAACTAACCAATTATAACTATTCTCACCTATTATAGCAATATGGGTATTTTTATAATTTTTTTCTAAATAATTACTAACATAAAATACATCATTATAATAATCAATATATTTTTTACTTACAATTTCTTTTTCTTTATTAGAATAGAAAAAAGCTACCTTTTCTGGTTCTTTTTCTATACTATAATCCAATAATTCTTTTAAATTTTTAATATTCCTACACTCATAATAAGGATAATTTTTTCTCATAATACTTCCTTCACAATTCTAAAATATAATATTTTATTATAAAAATTATATAACCTCTATTATTTTAATCTTTCTTTAAAATCACATTTAAAACAAAGATCAGATGGCATTATACCATTTTTTATTTTATTATTAAATTCTATAAAATTAGAAGATTCAATAATTTCATTTAGATTTCTTTCAAAAATATTTCCAAAAGATAAAATTCCTTGTGAATCTAAACAGCAAGGAACAACATTACCATCAGAAAGTATTCCAATATGTGTCCTTGTCCCATAACATATACCATTTTTATAATTAGATTTACCATTATTAGGCCAAGTAAATTCTATGTCTTTATCTAAATATATATGTTCATTTAATTTTATATTTTTACCATCATTATTTTTTTTATAATGATCTAAAACCATACTAATTACATCATTACTTTGATTATTATTTAACCATACTCTAAATACAATGGTAGTTTTAATTTTATCTGCTAAATCAAACATTTTTTTTAAATAATTTTTATCATTATTTTCACACATTAATGATATATTTATCTGTTTAATATTAGAATATTTATTAATTAAATTGATATAATTATCTAAGTAAATACCATTAGTAGTAATTTTTAAATTAATTTTATATTTGCAAGTAATTTCAAAAACTTTATCTATATTTTTATATAATAATGGTTCACCCTTTACGTGCAAATAAATTAAATTAGTATAAGGTTTTATTTGTTTTATAATATATTCAAATTCTTCAACACTTAAACTTCTTTTTTTTCTTTTATCTTTAGAACAAAATGAACAATTTAAATTACAAATATTTGATAATTCAACATAAATTCTCTTAAATCTCATATTCCACCAAAATCAATATATTCAATTGTATCATTAATTTTATTTTTAACTATTTCATATTCTTTTTTCTTTCTTCTATTTTGAATAATAACAAGTTCTTTTTTCATATCAATTAATAACCTATTATTTAAACCAAATCTTTCACAAATACCAATCATTTGTTTTAATGATACTTCATGAGCATCAATTTCTGATTCAAAATAATCTTTATATTTATTATAAAAACTTTTATATCGATCTTTTAAACCATTTTCTTTATATATCAAATATATTTGAGCATTATTTTTACTTAATTCAGGATTTTCTTTTATGAAATTCATTCTTCTCTCCTGATTAATATATCGTAGTTTTAAATATAATTGTTTTAACATAAAACTAAGTTTTAATTTTGTTCCAAGTATTAAAACTTCTTTATTATATTGCATATATGCTCCAATAACTTGTTTACTTTTATTTAATAAAAAACCTTTTTTTATTCTAAAAAAATTATTTTTGTTTTGAACACTATAATTTTTTATATTAAAATTTATATATTTAATAGTTACAACAAAGAAATCAAAACTTTCTTGTGAAACTTCATGACAAAGTGTTTCCAAAACAAATCTTGCTTCACTATATGTAACAACATCTTTTTTCAATAAAGTACTTATATCATAGTTATAATTTTTTTTATCAGTTTTTTTTATTTCTTCAATTCTGAAATCCATTATAACACCAACCTTACAATACAATATTTTACAATATTTTTCTAATTAAGTAAAGTATGCTATATAGCAAAAAAGAAAGCCTAGCTTTCTTAATTAGACATTAATTACAAGAAACACAATAATTTAATTCAGCTGATTGAATATAATTGTTAAGTTTTTGTTTTAAATTTGCAATATTTTCACTTGTCCAATACTCACTAGGTGTTCCATCTGAAATCATACTAGTTTCATTATCACCAGCTATAATTTCTCCTTTTTTAACAAATACAACTTGTGGAACATAAATTCTCTTATTACCATTTTCATCTACTGATAACAAGCTATCTATTAAACTAACAATTTTTTGATAGTTTTCTGTATTATTTGCACGCATTTCTTTAATGTTTAAATAATAAATATTTTCAATACCATTATCTCTTGCCACTTCATTTAAATAAACAACATATGATTGACACCAAGGACATTCTGGAAAACCTAAATAGATAATACCAGAACCATTTTCTAATATATCAATAATTTCTGTTTCTGATTTATAAACAAAAACATTATCCATTGGAACTTTAGTATATTCAACACTAAATCTATAATTATCTTTCTTAGTTTCATCAACATTAGGTACACCATCATCTACAAAGAGCAAATAAAAAGCAACGCCTCCAACAACAAATATTAAAAAAAATGCATACAATAAATAATTGTTTTTTTTCATTTTCATACTCCTAATCTTCAATAAGTATACCATTTTTTTATATAAAATACAATATATTTTTAAAAGGTGCCAAATTTTTGGCACCAATCTATATTAACACACCCTAAGGTATGGTGTGTAACCATAACATAATTTTTAATTTAAAAATATTTAATTATATTATATAATTATTTTATGTATAAAAACATAAAAAATACACTATTTATAATCTATAAACATTATATTATTTAATTAAAAAAAAAAAAAGAACCTACTGGTTCAATATTATAAATTTTAAATAATTAAATTTTTTTACCTCCTATATTATTAGTTTTAGTTTCTATCTTAACTAAAGGTAAATTAAACTTTTTAGCATAAAGTTCCACTTCTTCTAAATTTTGACATTCATCAGTATAAAAAACACCTATTGGTTTAGCATTTTTATTCATTACAATTTCCGAATAATGCCAAAAATTTTTATTTGAATTTTTTTCTTTACATTCTTTTTCAAATTCTTCTGGCATAATTATCTTACTATTTTTAGGATATTCGTACCAAATACATTGTCCATCTAATTTTGTTAACTGCCAGTTTCCTGGCATTTCACGTTCAATAAATTCATCTTTACTTAGTAACCAACTTCCTGCATCATCAGTACACATAGTATCGATAATTCCTATATCCATATCATATATTAGTCCACAATTACCATACATATAATTTGTAATATCACTAGTACTTAAAGAACAACAAGCTTTATCCATCAAATTAGGATCAACCATACTACCACTAAATGAATGTGTTATATATCTATAACTGTCATTTTTACTATCTGGATATGTTAAATATTGTTTCCAATATTTAGCAACTATTGGTGCTAAATCATTTTCAATTATTAATAGTTTTTTATAGCATGATTCTATTAAATCATAATCTTGATAAAACTCATCATTTGAAGCAATAAAATCATCTCCTTTTATAGTATCTTCCCTATCATCCAAATATTTTTTTTCAAACTTTATTATTGTATTTTTTATTTCATTTAAATCTAAAGATATATTAGGAATTTTATTTATACATTCTATAATATATTTTGATCTTTCTATAATATAATAAAGAGATCCATAATATAAATGCATATCACTTTCTTTTAATTTTTGCTTATATTTATTTAATTCACCATCAAGTAAATTAGTAAATATATTAAATATTTCTTCTATATCCATATTTGTTTCTATTTTATAATCTACCATTTGTTTAATTATTTTGGTATAAATTTTTTTCTTATTTTCATTACTTTCTTTAACAGGATAAACTTTTATTTTACCATTATTAAATTTTACCTTTTTTTTAAAATCACAGATTATAGATATTTTATTTACTAATTGTTCTTGAATTTTTCCACTTTGATAAGTAGTAAATTCATATTTATATAAATAATAACTAACTATAGTTTTTTTTAAATTTTTAACAATTTCATCATATTTTTCTTGTGAAATTTTTTCATTTATATAATATTTTTTTAAGACTTTATACAATTCTTTATCATCACTATATTCATCAATTATTTCATTTATTTTTTTCATTTAATCACCTTTATATTAAAATTTTTAAGATTATTACAACATCTTATTCCTTTTATAACTACTTTATATAGTATCTACAATTATTATATCACACTAATTCATATTTTCTAGCAATTATTCTTTTATCTGAACAATATTTAATTACATATTCGTTATCTTTTTTACATATAAGTATTCCTATTGTATTATCATTAATTGTTTCTTTTAATTTTTTATCAATATAATTCATGTACTTCTGTACTTGTGCAATATATTCTACTTTAAATTCTGTTACTTTTAATTCGACAACAACATAACAATTGTATTTAATGTTAAACAATAGTAAATCAATATAATTATTTCTATCACCAATTTTAATTTTATATTTGCTACCTATAAAACTAAATGTACTACCAAGTTCTTTCATAAACAAATCTATATCTTCTAATATTAATTTTTGCAATACTTTTTCAGTAGCTATTTCTACATTATTATTGTTTCTAATCAAAATAGGATTTGGTACTAAATATTTTATTCCAACCATATCTTTGGCTATTAATTTTTTTCTAGTTTCAATTGGTAATCTTTCGTATTCTTTAGATTTTATTATTTCTTCTAACTGTCTTTTAGAAAGATTTCTTTTTGATACTTGTTTAATATAATAATAGATTGCATCATTATCTTTTATTGGCAGAAGAATTAGATAGTGAGTCCATGTCAATTGTGTCACCATTGGTGACACTTTTTCATCATTAAATATATTATAAAATTGTTTCATTCAAAATAAGGTTCTTCTATTATATTTTTTACCAACTTCTACAACTAATTTTTTAGAATATTCATCAATTATATTATCTCCATATTTTCCACCAGCTTCATTTAATAATTTACCTATCTCAAAATAAGTAATTACATTGTGTTTTTCTGTTAAATAATCTTTAACTATTGAATATACTTCATTATCAATTAATTTATTTTTTATCTCATTTTCTTATACGCATTACAATAAAATCCTCAAGCATTTCCACCATCACCAGTAATTGATACTAATTTACCACTTTTCACATTTGCATAACAACTAGTTCCTTATATAATCATTAAACCAACCACTAACTAAAAATATTATATCACATATTTATTTCTTTTAGTTTTTTGCTTTCTTTTTCTACTTTTTTTAAACTCTTATCTGGGGTTGGCAAATCTTCAGGCATAGTTCCACCTAATTCTTTAATCGTATTTCTCACTTTTTTACCAACTTCATAATGAACAGAATTCGCAGTATATTCGTTATCTACATTATCCCTTTTTAATTTAGCATCTGTTTGAGCAATTCTAAATATATTATCAGCAAGTTCTTCACTACCCATATTATCTAAAATATCTTCTCTATATCTTAGTTTCTTTCTTTTAAAAATATCATCTGCTGTTTCTCCATTATAAAGTCCTTTATATCCTGCATTATGAAATCTAGCTAAGTCTTTCACACCACTTTTAACTGCTGTTTTATTTAAATTGTAATTCCCACTTCTTGCTTGATTTCTTCTGTATAATCTTTTCTCATCTTCTGTAAGTTTACTATATTCTTTTTCACTTAATTCCTGTTTTCTTGTTTGAATCGCAAAATACGATTGAGCAAGCGCAATTACTTTTTTTCTAGAATCACCATTTTGTGCAATAAGATAACAAGCGTATCTAGTTAGTTTATAATCAGCAATTCTTCTTATTCCACCTTTTCCATGTTTTATCAATTTGCCAATGTCGGCAAATTGATCACTTATAGATATATTTGATTTTTTACATGCCGTCATTGCCTTATCAATCGTATGTTCAAATCTTCTCCATTGAGTATATTCTAATATATTTTGTAGTTCCCTCGCTAACCAATATTCATTACCTTTTTCATCTATATGTTTTATATCTTCAAATATTTTATTTGTATATTCTTTTATTTCATTCATTTTAACTATCCTTTCTATGGACTACAAGTCTCTATTTTTAATTTGTTATTTTTAATCTTGAACATAATACTTCCATCTTGATCCGTCTTATATATTTTAGAATCTTTTAAATTATTTAATACTTCTTTATTTGGATGACCATATCTATTATTCTTACCAACACTAATTAAACTATATTTAGGATTAATACTATCTATAAAATATTTGCTACTACTTGTATTAGATCCATGATAGCCTACTTTTAAAAAATCTATATTAGAAAGATTATATTTATCTATTATATCCATTTCCTTCTTTATTCCAGCATCTCCCATAAATAAAAATTTATAATTATTATAATTAAAAAAAATAACATTACTATTATCATTTTCATTATTATATTCTCTTGTATTCAAAAAATATATTTTATTATTATTTACATCAATACTATTAATACAACTATTATATTTAATATTTTTTTTATCCAAAACTTTAATTAATTCTTTTTCAAGATCTTGATATTCTCCACAATTAAATATAACATTATCTACTTTAAAATTATTGGCTAAATTAATTGCTTCTCCCACATGATTAAAGTCTCAACGTGGTGATTGTTATTTAGTAAATCGAATAATACATCAAAAAAAGAATCACCATTATAATAATTCTTTAATACTTTTTAAATAGCTTTTTTATTCTGGGTTTAAGATCATATATTTCTTCAGAAGTCACTTTTCCTGATTCATAAATTGATACTTTAGGAATTATAATACCTGTTTAAAGTTCTAACCAATTGGCTAATAAACTTCGATGACAAAAATGTGTTTTGTTAATGTCTGTTCCAGGTAATTCATGACAAAATTATTTCTTCGCCAAATTTTTGTTTTAAATTATCCAATAATTCATTTTTTTATATGCATTACCATAAAATCCCCATGCATTCCACCATCTCCAGTGATTGATACTAAATTACCACTTTTGGCATTTTCACAACAACTTGTTTCCTTTATAATAATCAAAACCACCTACAAACTAATTAGTATTATAACACACTATTCTAATATTTTAGTTTCTAACCTTTTTTTCCAATTCTTTTAAACTTTTATCTGGAATTGGTAGATTTTCTGGCATCGTTCCTCCAAGTTTCTTAATGGTATTTCTAATTTCTTTTCCAACTTTATAATGTGTTTCATTCGCCTCATTTTCTCGTTCCTTAATTTTTGTTCAGTTTGAGAAATTCTAAAAAGATTTGCAATCAATTCATCGCTTCCCATATTGTCTAAAATATCTTCTCTATATCTAAGTTTCTTTCTTTTAGCAATACCATTAGCTGTTTCTCCATTATAAAGTCCCTTATATCCTGAATTATGAAATTTGTCAAAATTTTTAACTCCAGCATTTTTTGCAGCAATATTCAAAGAATAATTTCCTTTTCTTGTTAAATTTCTTTGATATAACCTTTTCTCATCCTCAGTTAGTTCGTTATATTCTTTTTCACTTAATTCTTGTTTTCTAGTTTGTATCGCAAAATATGTTTGACCTAAAGCTATTGCTTCTTTTCTTGAATCCCCATTTTGGACTATTAAATAACAGGCATATCTTGATAATTTATAATCTACTAATTTTCTACTTGTTTTAGAACCTATTTGAACCATTTTCCCAACCTCGGGAAAATGGTCATTAATATCATAACCACTTTTTACACATGAGGTTTTGGCATTATTTATTGCATTAGTGAATCTTTCCCATTTGCTATATCCTAGTAACGGCATCAACTCTCGTGCAAACCAATATTCATTACCTTCTTCATCTATATGTTTAATATCTTCGAATGCTTTTCCTGTATATTCTTTTATTTCATTCAATTTACATTCTCCTTTCTATGGTGTACATGTTTCTATTTGTAATTTATTATTCTTTATTTTAAACATAATACTACCATCCTCATCAGTTCTATATATTTTTGAATCTTCTAATACATTTAATACTTCTTTATTTGGATGACCATACCTATTATTTTTACCAACACTAATTAAACTATATTTAGGATTAATGATATCAATAAAATTTTTACTAGAACTTGTATTAGATCCATGATGGCCTATTTTTAAAAAATCTATATTAGAAAGATTATATTTATCTATTATATCCATTTCCTTCTTTATTCCAGCATCTCCCATAAATAAAAATTTATAATTATTATAATTAAAAAAAATAACATTACTATTATCATTTTCATTATTATATTCTCTTGTATTCAAAAAATATATTTTATTATTATTTACATCAATACTATTAATACAACTATTATATTTAATATTTTTTTTATCCAAAACTTTAATTAATTCTTTTTCAAGATCTTGATATTCTCCACAATTAAATATAACATTATCTACTTTAAAATTATTAACTAAATTAATTGCTTCACCCATATGATCGTAGTCCCATGTGCTGATTGTCAATTAGTAAGTCGAATGAAAATATTTATTTTCAAAGAAAAAGACTATTTTAAATAGTCAAAATTATCATTAAAATAAGTTTTTATCTAATTTTATAAGGTATCCTTTTTAAAACTTTCTTTACATCAGTTTTAGACACGTCATCTATAAAATTTTTTAAATCATCTATTGAATCTATATTTACACCATCAATATTTTTACATAAAATATTCCTTATTCGTTCTCGTTCTACAGAAGTAAAAAAAGTTTCATAATCAAAGAAATAAGTTTTATAAATAATGCCTAATACAAATTCTTTTAATAATTGTTTTGAAATTTGTTCATTCTCAAGATTTCTTTTCAAACAACTATCTATATCTAATAATAAAATATTGTTATTATTTACAAATACATTGCCTTTATTAAAATCAATGTAACAAAGATTATTATCATCTTTTAACAACAAATAGATTTCAATTAATTCTAAACATTTCTTTTTTAATATTTTAAATCTATCTATATCAGAAATAGATATTGCTTTTTTATAATACTGCATTGAATATCCGACTATTTCATTATTATCATATATAAAATCATACAATTTAGGACAATATTGAATATCATGTTCTAAAAAGAACTTAATTGTATCTAATCTATCTCTTGCTGTTAAAATGTTTTTAAATACTTTATAAATAATATCTTTATATGCATAACAATAACTTTCAGTCGATGATATTAATTTTACATTTTTTAATTGTTTTATCTTATTTATTTCCATAACCTCACCTGTTGCTATTTATTATATCATACTAACTCGTATTCTCTAGCAATTATCCTATTGTCAGAACAATATTTTATTATATACCTATTATCTTGTTTACAAATAATTATACCTATAGTTTTATCTTGATTAATTTTTCTTAAGTTCTCATCAATGTAATTCATATATATTTGAATTTGTCCAATATGTTCTTTTTTTAGCTCTGTTACTTTCAATTCAACAACTACAAAACAATTATATTCATAATTAAATAATAACATATCTATATAATTAAAGTTGTTACCTATTCTAATTTTATATTCACTACCTATAAAACAAAATGAATTTCCAAGTTCTTTCATAAATGATTCAATATCTTCCAAAATCAATTTTTGAAGTACTTTCTCAGATATAATTTCATAATTATTACTATTTTTTATTATTATTGGATTAGGTACTAAATCTTTTATATTTAGTTTATCATTAGTTATTAACCTTAGTTTAGATACTTCTGGAAGCCTCTTATATTCATTACTTTTTATTTTATCTTCTAATTTTCTAACAGAATATAAACTCTCTACTGCTACTTTACTATAATAATTAATTTCTTCAATAGTTTCTAATGTTATAAGTAATCTATAATGACTCCAAGACAATTGGTGCCACACTGTGGCACCTTTCTCAACTTTCCAATAAAATTGTCTCATTCTTTTTAAATTTGTTTCGTTATATTTTTTATCTACTTCGCTTACTAATTTAATTGAATAGTTCTTTATAATTGATTCTCCATATTGTTTTCCTGCTTCACTTAGCATTTTTCCAACTTTGTAATAAGTATTTAAATCACTTTTGTTAATTGAGTAATTTTTAACTGTTCTATTTATCTCATTATTTATCAATTCATTCTTAATCTCATTATAATAATTCATCAATTACTCCTTTCTAAGGTGCACAAGTTTCTATTTTTAATTTATCTTTATCAATTTTAAACATAATACTTCCGTCTTGATCTGTTCTATATATTTTAGAAGATTCTAAATTTTCTAACACATTGTCATTAGGATGGCCATATCTGTTATTCTTACCAACACTTATTATTGAATATTTAGGATTAATCTCATTTATAAATTCTTTATTGCTACTTGTCTTACTCCCATGATGCCCTACTTTCAATACATCTATATTTTGTAAATTATACTTTTCTATTAAATCTTCTTCTACTTCCAAACCAGCATCTCCCATAAAAAGAAACTTATGATTATTTAATTCAGTATAAATTACATTTGAATTATCATTTTCATTACCATAATCTTTATTATTTAAAAAATATAATTTATTCTTATCAATATTTAATTCTTTAATGCAACTGTAATATATTATTTTCCTTTTATTTAATACTTTAATCAATTCTTTTTCTAAATCATTATAAGGTCCACAATTAAATATTACTTTTTCTACTTTAAAATTATTTACAAGATTAATAGCTTCACCCATATGATCGTAGTCCCCATGGGAAATAATTAAATATTCAATATTTTTAATTCCTCTTTTTTTCAAATAAGGAAGCGTAATATTTTTAATAATACTATATGAATCATTACCACCCGTATCAATTAATATATTTCCTCTATTAAAAGGAAATTCAATTAATATTGAATCACCTTGTCCAACATCTAACATTGTAATAACAGGATAAATATTAAATAAATTAGAGTGAATAAAAAAGCAAATCAAATAAATAAACAAAAATTTATATTTTCCTTTCTTCATCTTTATTAAAACAAAAATACCAATAAAAAAATAAATAACAATTAAAAATCCTATATCTTTTAAAATAATATTAATTGCTATATTATTAAAAAAAACACTCAATTTTTCTAATATCATAGTAAAAAAATTATATATATCAACATAACCAGTTAATAAACTAATAAAAGATAAAGGAAAAATAATATATGTAATAAAAGGTACAAATAAAATATTTAAAAAAACAGAAAGTAAATTAATTGAATTATAATTATAAATAATTATTGGCATACCTGCAATAAAAGCAATCAAACTTGTCATAAATAACTTCTTAATGTAATTGCCACATATCAAATCCTTAAAAATTAAAATATAAAAAGTAACAATAAAACTAAGTAAAAAACCAATATTATATATATAATATGGATTATATATAAGTAGTAACAGTAAAATAAAACATAATATATAATATGATTTAATATTTTTATACTTACTTTTTAAAACAATAAACAAAAGTCCTGCCCTTACACTTGATGCTGAAAAACCAACTAAAAACAAATAAACAAAAAGTAAAATACCAACTATATAAATATTAATATTACTTTTTTTTATTTTTTCAAGCAAATTATATAATGAACTAAACAAAAAAGTAATATGCATACCAGATATAGCAAGTAAATGACTAATACCATTATTTTGATATGTACTCTTTATATTACTATCTATATAATAATTATCACCTAAAATAAAAGTATATAAATATGGTGAATCTAAATTATCCAATCTTTTAATCAAAAAATTTTTAAATTTATATAATATATTAATTTTATTATCTATCTTAATACTATCTATATTAAAAATATAAAATATCTTTTTACTAAGTAAATAATTTTTATAATTAAAAAGCTTAAAATTAGTATTTTCATTAGGACTTTTAAAAGTACCATTTAAATATACCTTTTGACCAAGCTTAATATTTTGAATATAATAACTCTTTTCATCATTATTTTTAAAATAATAATTACAAATTACTTTTTCACACCCTATAACCTCTAAACTAACCTTTTTATCATCAAATCTATATTTATTAATAATACCTATAATTTCATTATCATCTATATTATATTTACTCTTAAACTGTATATTTAAAATTAAAAAAACAATAAAACTAAATAGTAATATAATCTTTAATCTTTTCATATATAGAATTACCAATTCCTTTAACGTTTTTAATATCTTCAATATTTTTAAATAAACCATTATTATTACGATATTCAATAATCGCACTCGCTTTAGCCTCTCCAATACCAGGTAATTCCATAAGCTTTAAAGCATCAGCTTTATTTATAGATATTTTAGAACTTTCCCAAATCTCATTTGTTACATACTCATCAAATAACATATTATTTTCAATATCTGGTTTTATAATATAATAATTAACATTATCATCAACTTCAAAATTTTCATTAGGATACATAACAACAACCATACCATCAACTAATTTCTTACTCATATTAATTGTATAAGTATCAACATTTTCAAGAACACCACCAGATGCATCAATTAAATCTTTAACCGTACTATTCTTTTTCAAAGTATATACTCCAGGATTAATAACCTCACCCTTTATTTCAACAATAACATTTTTAGGATAATTTATATATCCAATTACTATAAGTAAAAATAAACAAAAAACTGATAAAAAAATAATAACATATTTTTTCATTTTACACCTCCATAAAAACTATACGATTTTTTTTATTAAAATACTTTTTATGATATAATATTTTTGGTGATTACATGAATTTATATCAAAACACAAATAATAACAAACGCTACTACACATTAGACTATTTTTATAAAACTAAATTTAAAAGTAAAGTTGCAAAAATATGTATTGATGCACCATTTACATGTCCAAATATAGATGGAACTAAAGGATATGGTGGATGTATATACTGTGTTCAAAATAATAATCAAAAAAGCATTAAAAATCAAATAGAAGAACAAAAAAAAATAATTAATAATAAATGGCCTAATTCAAAATATATTATATATTTACAAAGTCATTCAAACACATATAGTTCCATAGAAAAATTAAAAGAATTATATGAACCACTATTGAAAATAGAAAACGTTATTGGTTTAAACATAGCAACTAGAGCAGATTGTATAAGTGATGAATGTTTAGATTATTTAGAAGAACTATCAAAAAGAACATTCCTAACAATTGAACTAGGATTACAAACAATCCATGAAAAAACATCTAAACTAATAAATAGATGTCATACACTTGAAGAATTTGAAATAACCGTCAAAAAATTAAAAAAAAGAAATATAAATGTTGTTGTTCATATAATAAATGGCTTACCATTTGAAACAAAAGAAATGATGATTGAAAACATTAAATATTTAAATAAATTACATATAGACGGCATAAAAATACATATGTTATTTATAGATGAAAATGCACCTATTAAAAATCTAAAATTTCATATACTTTCACAAGAAGAATATGTTAACATTGTATGTGATCAGATAGAAGAACTTTCACCTAATATAGTAATTCATAGATTAACTGGTGATGGCAATAAAAAAAGTTTAATTAATCCAATTTGGTCATTAAAAAAAGTTCAAGTTTTAAATGATATAGATAAATGTTTAGCTAAAAGAAATACCTATCAAGGATTTAATAAAACCATTCAAAATAAAGTTAAACAAATAATTATAGAAAATATTAAACCAAATGATTTAGTAATAGATGCAACAATTGGTAATGGATATGATTCATCCTTTATATTACCATTAATACCACAAGGTCATTTATATGGTTTTGATATTCAAGAAACAGCTATTATTAATACCAAAAAATTATTAAAAAAAGAAAACTATACTTTATATAAAATATCTCATGAACATATGTTAAAAACATTGAAACTAGAAAATAAAGTAAGTTTAATTATATTTAATTTAGGATATTTACCTAATAGTGATAAAAAAATAAAAACTAATTATAAAACAACTATAAAAGCAATTAAAGATTCTCTTATTTTATTGAATAATAAAGGAATAATTTTAATAACTGTATATCCAGGAACTAAAGAAGGATTAGAAGAATCTATAAAAATAAATGAATTTCTAAAAAATATTAACCATAATGTTTATAGAAATACTGATAATAAAATTGCACCTTATTTAATAACAATCAAAAAAAAGACTACATAAATTAGTCATCCGACTCTTTAGTAGTCTCTTTTTTTTCATTTTTAAGTATTCCATAATGTTCACGAACTTTTGTCTCTATTTCTTCTTTTAATTTATTATTTTTCTTTAAAAATTCCTTAACAGCTTCTTTACCTTGACCCAATTTATCACCATTATAAGAATACCAAGCTCCACTTTTTTCAACAATATGAGCATCACTTGCTAAATCAATAATTTCACCAATCATTGAAATACCTTCTCCATAAATAATATCTACAGTACAACTCTTAAAAGGTGGTGCCATTTTATTTTTAACAACTTTAATAGCTGTTTTACTACCAACATTTTCCGCTCCATTTTTAATTTGTTCTTGTCTTCTTATTTCTAATCTTATAGAAGAATAAAATTTAAGTGCTCTTCCACCAGTTGTTGTTTCTGGATTACCAAACATAACACCAACCTTATCTCTTAACTGATTAATAAATATAGCAATGGTATTTGTTTTATTTATTACACCACTTAGTTTTCTCAAAGCTTGACTCATAAGTCTAGCTTGTAAAGCCATATGAGCATCACCCATTTCACCTTCTATTTCCGCTTGTGGAACAAGTGCGGCAACAGAATCAATTACAATAATACTAATAGCACCGCTTCTAACAAGTGCTTCAACTATTTCAAGTGCTTGCTCACCATTATCTGGTTGTGATAATAATAATTCATCAATATTAACGCCAATAGCAGCTGCATATTTTGGATCAAGAGCATGTTCAGCATCTATAAAAGCTGCTCTACCTCCTAATTTTTGTGCTTCAGCAATTGCATGAAGTGCGAATGTGGTTTTACCACTTGATTCAGGTCCATATATTTCAATAATTCTTCCTTTAGGATAACCACCAATACCAAGGGCAACATCTAAAGCAATTGATCCACTTGGGATTGTTTCTACTTCCATATGCTTATTATCGCCAAGTTTCATAACGGAACCTTTACCAAATTGTTTTTCAATACTAGCAAGAACTTCATCTAAAGTTTTATCATTAGTTGTTTTCATATTTCCTCCTACTTTTACCCATTTTTATTCTTCTAAATTCTTCTTAAGTATATCATAATCATTATTTGTTTGCAAACAATATTGAGGTAACATTTTCCTCTACATATACTATACCATATTATTTAAAAAAATACTTTTAAAAAAATTTTATTTATTATATTTTCTAAGTTGTTCCATAAATTTTCTTTGTTCTTCATTAACTTCACTCTTAACTTTATCAGCTTTTTCTTTTTCTTTTAAAAATTCCTTTTGTGAATCTTTTTGAACTTTATAAATTTGTTCTTTTAGTTTTAATATTTTTTCTGAATCATCTTCTTTTTTTATTTTAGAACTTTCTTTTTTTGCTTCTTCTCTTACCTTTTGCATCATTTTATAAAATTCAACATTATTCTGATAACTCTTTTGTTGCATTTTTTTCACCTTCCAATATTTTTTTGACTGGTCCATACGATAAACGATAACCATCTATTATTCCATATTTATTAAGTAACTCAATATGCTTTTTTGTAGGATAGCCTTTATGTTTTGCAAACTCATATTCAGGAAATTTTTTATCTATTTCATACATAATTCTATCTCTTGTAACTTTTGAAATTATTGAAGCTGCCGCAATTGAAGCACTTTTAGCATCTCCTTTTATAATTGGTAAATGTCCTATTTCTAAATCTGGTAATTTCATAGCGTCTGTTAAAACATATTGAAGTTTTACTTTTTGTTGAACTTTCCTAATAGCTTCCATCATTGCTTTTCTGCTTGCTTCATAAATATTTATTTTATCAATTTCTTCATTTGATATAATACTTACTCCAACTATAGCATTTTGCATTATATAATCATAATATTCTTCTCTTTTTTTTTCACTTAATTTTTTAGAATCATTGATTTCTTTTATATCAAAATTATCATTTAATACAACACAAGATGCTACAACTGGTCCAAATAAAGGTCCTCTTCCTGCTTCATCTGTTCCGCCTATAATTGTTATTCCTTTTTTTCTTAATTCATTTTCATATTCAAAATTTGCCATATTTTTTCCTTAAAAAAATTGCTATTATAGGATATATTATACAAATCAAAACAAGAAGTATTACAAATCCTAATAACATTTGTAATATAATTTTACTTGTTACTACAAGTATTATTTCAAGAGTAATTGATAATATAAAAGCATTTATAAGAGCGATTATTCTAGTTAATTTTTTGGCATTTATTTTATTAGTATCAACATGTAAAAATTTATTTAAAATTACAACTTCAGTACTTTTATATATGTTGTTAATTTTATTTTTGCGTCGCACTAATAACAATTCATACAATAAATATACTATAACAAATGTTAATAATGAATATATTAAATATTTCATAGTATCACCTATCTAAATATATCATTAAATTTTACAAATTTCAATAATTATTAAAAAAATCAGAATAAAATCTGATTTAATCAACCCGTAAAGATACAACTGGATCTTTATGACTTGCTACAATTGCAGGAATATAACCTCCTATTAATGTTAATATAACACTTATTGTTATTAAGATTAATGCATGTAAAGGATTAAGTATTGCTACGTCATTTAAGCCTGTTATATTTTCCAAAATAATATTTGTTGGGAATAATAATAGACGAGCAATTAAAATTCCAATTATTCCAGAAGTAATACCTATTATAAATGTTTCAGCATTAAATACTCTTGTTATATCTTTCTTCCTTGCACCTAGTGCTCTTAAAATACCTATTTCTTTAGTTCGTTCAAGTACAGAAATATATGTTATTATTCCAATCATTATTGAAGATACAATTAATGAAATAGCGCTAAAGGCTATTAAAACATATGTAATTGCATCCATTATGTTTTGTGATAAATCAACAAATATTTTAGCATAATCTTTATATATAATTTGTTCATCTTCATCTTTATTTTCATTATATTTATCTAAAAAATCACATATTTTTTCTTTTGTTTTAAAATCTTTTGGATAAATATTGATCATCATCGGAATATCATTACCACCTAGATAGGCAATTGCTTTTTCATCATTTGAAATCATATCTTCTTCACTAAATTTTTCACCTGTCAAAATAAAATAATCTTTACCTTTTTGTTCTTTCACTATTTTAGAATCTTTATTTTTTTCATATATTAATTCTCCTAATTCATCTTTAAATATTATGCCAGGAGAAAACATTCCTGTTTTTACATTTTCTTTTAATCTTCCAATTCCTGATATAGAAAGTTTAATATTATTTTCCATTTCATATAGTTCATCATAATTATTTTTCATCATATATAATGTTTTATTTCCAACTTTTACTTTATTATATAAATTATCATTAATTACATATACTAATTTTTTTCCTATTATATCATCAAATGAAAATTTATCATTTTTAGTATCAAATCCTAAATTTTCTAAAACTTTTTCATTTACTTCATTATTAGAATTTACAACAAGTAAAACATCTGTTGCATTACTTGGATAATTACCATATAATAAATCATAATTATTTGTTAAATAAGTATTTTCATTATTATATGTTTTAGGAATTGTCATAACACTATTTAATGATGAACCAAAATTAACCATTTTTACTTTATCATTTTTAACTAATAAATTCATACTTACAACTGATAATCTTGTAAATGAGATACCATCAACTAAAGTTTTATCAATTGTATTCAAATATTGCATATATTCTTCATTTATATTATTTTCATGTGTTAATTTTCCTAAATCTATTTTCTGTTTATATACATATTTTTCATCAGTATAAATTCCATCACTATTAGTAAATAATTCTAAAGTTGCTTCTGCATCTTCCATTGTCATTCCTGATATTGTTATTGGATAATTAGTTAATGTTTCATTTTCAAATTTATCTATTTGTTTATCAAATCCATTAGATAAAGATAGTATTAAGGCAATTCCTATAATACCAATACTTGATGCAAATGCTGTTAATAATGTTCTTCCTTTCTTAGTTATTATATTTCTAAGTGATAGATTAAGTGCTGTTAAAAATGACATTGATGTTTTTTTTAATTTATATTTATTGTCATCATCTAATTTATTTATAGGATTGGAATCATCAATAATCACGCCATCACTTAATCTTATTATTCTACTAGAATATTCTTGTGCTATTTCTTCATTATGTGTAACCATAATAACAAGTTTATCTTTAGAAATTTCTTTAATTAAATTCATTATTGATTTACTTGTTTTACTATCTAAAGCTCCTGTTGGTTCATCAGCAAGAATTATATCTGGATCATTAGCAAGTGCTCTTGCAATAGCGACTCTTTGCATTTGTCCACCTGATAATTGATTTGGTTTTTTATTTATATGTTCTTCAAGTCCTACTCTTTTTAATACTTCAATAGCTTTCAAATGTCTTTTTTTTCTTGATATTCCACTTAAAGTCATTCCCATTTCAACATTATCTAAAATTGAAATATGACCAATTAAATTATAACTTTGAAATATAAATCCTATTGAATTATTACGATAAGCATCCCAATCTTTATCTTTAAAGTTTTTTGTAGACTTTCCATTAATAATAATATCACCACTATCATATCTATCAAGTCCACCTATTAAGTTTAAAAGTGTTGTTTTTCCACTTCCACTATGTCCAAGTATTGATACAAATTCATTTTTTCTAAACTTAATACTAACATTTTTTAATACTTTTTGCTTAAAATCCCCAGCTTTATAACTTTTATTAATATTTTTTATTTCAAGCATTTTCTCACCTCATAAAAGAGTATAACATTTACTATTAAATATGACAATCAAATATCATTTTTTTAATAATTCTTAATAATTTAAATAAAAATCTAGCATGTAAATTTAATACATACTAGATTTTATATTTTTATCACTTAAAACAATATTATTATTTTTCTTTATATTCCCTACCAACAGCAGTTTGATGTCTTACAAAACGAGCACCGACAAAATCAGAAGAGTCACCAGAACCAAAGCTAGCAGCAGCAACCCAAAGACCACCATCATTATCAACAGCATAAGCGCCACCAGCAAAAAGAATCATATCTCCTTCAGAAACAGCATAAAAATCTTTAATACTTACATTATAATCAGTATCAGTTTTACTACTTGTTACAGCAGTAGGTAAGCCTATTAATGGATTACTACTATCATATCCTATCTTAGTTATAAATCCAGCACTAGATGCATTAACATAACCAAGAGGTTTATAATCCCCATCAAATTTATTTGACTCATAAGTAGTAAAATCATAATTTATATATGCCTGATAATCTCTTATATTAATACCATCAATAAATTCAAATACATTCCCAAATATATCTTCTATTCCCCTATATATCATACTATGCGCGCCATCATTAACTAAACAACCAGAATTCATTCCAAGTTCATCAGTTCCGCCCATTGCAACTACGCTATCTGCGTTCACTACACCCATTCCTAGTTTTGCTTGAGCATCATAATCAGCGTATTCAACTAAATATAACATTTGCAAAACAAAGTAATGATAATCCATTATAGAAAATTCAGGACTTACATTAGCTGCTTCATTACGAAAATAATCTATAGTCTCATTAGTTATAGGATCATCCCCACTTAATGAACGATAACTACCGTATCGCAATACCATTAATTCCATTCCAGCATCATTACTATTTGATACTGGAACAGAACCATATTTACTTATCTTATACCTTCCAACACTAAAAGGTTCTGAATAACTATATCCTTCTAATTCATATTTTGATATATATTGATATTCTATACCATCAACTACTTCTCTTTTATAATAAAAACCAGGTATAAAAGTTAATACATCACCATTATCTCCATCAAATTTAAAATTACTATCACCATACCACGCAGTTATTTTTTTATTTTTAGCATCATAATTATAACTTTTTATATCACTCCATGGATAAATATTATCAAAATCATTTTTAACATCATCACCAGTTGCAGTAACAACAGCACCACTAGTTGGTAAATAAGCATTTGCTTCAAGTCCTACACTATCAGCAACTCTTGTCCACTCACTACTAGTAGAATTAGTATCACGACTTATTCCATACACATATATTTTTTCTGCTTGTTTAGCATTAATCGTAACATCTATAGTTATATTTTGACCAGAATGATTTATATCTAAATGATTATAATCACCACTATCATAAGGCCACTGCCAGTAAATAGTATGTGTTTTTTCCATAGTACCAGTTACATCTAAATAACCATTTATTTTATTTGTATATATATCAAGTACTTGTGTTTTTCCCTCATCTAAATAAAAAATCATATTTTCAGGTACTGTTGAAGTATTAAAACTAATTGAATATTCAATGCTAACCGCAGAACCAGTTCCTTTAGCAACCAAATCAAAATTACCTTTATCTCCAGGTACAATCACACGATTACTCGAACTAGGCGATGACATAGTATCATATAAATCAACAGTTGTAAAAGATACATCGTTATATAATACATCGAATATAAATGCACCAGCATTACCAGTTATAGTACCATTTACTACTCTTGCGTAATAAGCATATGAACCAATAAAAATTAAAACAAAACCCAATATTGTAAATATTATACCAAATAATTTTAAATTTTTTTTCATATTACTATTCTCCTACACTATATATTAATTTTACAATATAAATTCATTAAATGCAAGGTTAAAATCCTTAATTTCAAATTATTTTAAATAAATCAATTGACTTTATACCATTTTAACTTTATACTTTAAAAGTAGACATTATAATATAAAAAACTACAAAATAATGAGTTTATAGATATCTCTTAACAAAAATCTAATATAAGAAAATGTAGTTAAAAAATATCTTAACTACATTATACGAGGAGGAAATATGAGAAACGTAGGAACAGTCGTACGTGGAATACGTACACCCGTCATAAAAGAAAATGATAATCTAGAAAACATAGTTATTGATTCTTTATTAAAAGCTAAAGAAAGTGAAAAATTTGAATTTAAAGATAAAGATGTCCTAGCAATAACTGAAGCAGTAGTTGGAATCACAGAAGGAAACTATGCAACAGTAGATCAAATAGCACAGGACATAAAAAATAAATTCCCAGATGGTGAATTAATATTAGTATTCCCATCACCATATAGTAGAAATCGCTTTGCCTTATTATTAAAAGCAATCGCTAGAGCAATGAATAAAATAACAATTTGTATGACCTATCCCAAAGATGAAGAAGGAAATTCTCTATTTGATGAAAGTTTATTAGAAAAATACAATATTAATCCATATGGAAAAGTACTTGAAGAAGAAGAATATCAAAAATACTTTGGTAAAGAAACCCATATTTTTACAGGAATAAATTATGTTAATTACTATAGAGAATTAGTCCAAAATGAAAATTGTGAAGTTAAATTCATATTCACAAATAAAGCTAAAGAAGCACTAAATTACTCAAAAAATTGCTTAGTAGCTAACATCCACGATCGCTTTAAAACAAAAAAAATTCTTAAAGAAAATGGTGCCAATATAGTATACGGAACAGATGAAATACTAACATCATCAGTAGATGGATCAGGCTATAACTCAAAATATGGACTACTTGGATCAAACAAATCAACCGAAGAAAGAGTAAAATTATTCCCTGAACACGGTAATATTTTAGTAAACAATATTCAAAAGAAATTAAAAGAAATAACAGGAAAAACAATCGAAGTAATGGTATACGGAGATGGCGCATTCAAAGATCCTATAGGAGGGATATGGGAACTAGCAGATCCAGTCGTATCACCAGCATATACTAAAGGTTTAGAAGGAACACCAAACGAATTAAAATTAAAATTTTTATCAGATAACAAATTTGCAAATTTAAAAGGTGAAGAATTAAATAAAGCCATAAAAGAAGAAATAAAAAATAAAGATTCAAATCTTAAAGGTCAAATGGTAACCCAAGGAACAACCCCAAGAAGAATAACAGATTTAATCGGATCATTATGTGATTTAACATCAGGATCAGGAGACAAAGGAACACCAGTTGTATATATTCAAGGATACTTTGATAATTATGCTGATAATTAAAAAAGAAGCCAAAAATTGACTTCTAAATCAAAATTCATTTATCACTAGTTTTAGACATCACCAACACCACTTGACAAAGAACCACACATTCACATATGTTTAGTGCTGACAATGACTCTGTTGTTTCTGTTATAAATAGCTTAAAAGATGACTAAGCTATTTTTTATTGCATAAATGCTCATATATTGAATAACCAATTTATTTTATTAATAATTTCTTTATCATCTACTTCTAAATCAACAAGAAGTTGTCTATTTAATCCCTGAATTTCTAAACTATAATTATTAAATGCTCCGTCATTTAAATCAAAGTCGTCTTTAATGTGCCTTTTTTATTATAGATATAATTTATTTCAGTACTCACAAAATTAATTCCTTTTATTTTTATGTCATCAACATTTTGATTATAAATATAAAACCATTTTACTTTGTATGAAAAAACTCCATTTTTATAAGAAGGATTATCTTGAATACAGATATTTATTCTTTTACAATCCATTATAATACCATCTAATATTAAATCACTTAAAAATCCATTTGATTTTCTTTTTGTTATGGGTTCAAAAACAAGAGTTACTCAATATTCAGCAAGTTTTTCAGAAGTTGAAGTTATTAAATTTAATATATAATCTTTTAAAATAAATATATGTTTTTCATTTCTATAATTGATATATCCAGTTATTTTTTCAACCTTCATACTATATAATCTTTATAAATCTAAACTATTTTTATCAAGTAGGAACTCTTGAATACCAACAACTAATATTCCTTCTTCAGTAATCCAATGTTTCATATTATCTTTAACAACAATAATTTTCTTAAAATTGTCATTAATACTCATAAGTGGCCTTTCTTCTTGAATAGTCTTTTCTCTTGTATCTAAATTTAATGCTGATTGTACATAATATCTTTTATTTCCTAAATTACATACAAAATCAACTTCTAATTGTTTTCTTTGATTACCTTTTCTTAATTCAACAACACCAACGTCAACATTATATCCTCTTATCAATAATTCATTATATATTATATTTTCCATTATGTGATTTTCTTCTTGTTGTCTAAAATTTAATCTAGCATTTCTAAGACCAATATCTGAAAAATAATATTTTTGTGGAGTTTGTATATACTTTTTTCCTTTAACATCATATCTATCAGATTTATTAACAATAAATGAGTCTTCAATATATTTTATATAAGAATTAACAGTATTAGATGATATCTCCTTTTCTCTATTGCTTACAAATGAATCATATATTTTTTTAGGATTAGTTAATGATCCAACTGAAGATGCTAACATATCAATAATTGAATCAATAACATCAACTCTTTGAATACTATTACGTTCAATAATATCTTTTATATAAGTTTGATCAAATAAATCTTTTAAATATTTAGATTTTTCTTCATCAGATTTCTTAGAAAGAATTAATGGCAATCCACCATATAAAACATATTCATTCCAAGCTTCTTGTTTATCTCCATTAAATGCTTCTATAAATTCAGAAAAAGATAGTGGAAATACTTTTATTTCATCACCTCTGCCTCTAAATTCAGTAATTATATCAGAAGATAAAAATTTTGAATTACTTCCAGTAACATAAACATCAAGATTTCTTTCATATAAAAAACTATTTAAAACTGATTCAAATCCATCCACCATTTGTATTTCGTCTAATAAAATATAATACATATTCTTATCTTTTATTAGTGATTTAATATACTCGTTAAGTTCGTGAGCATCACGATATTTCTCATTTTCTTCTTTATCTAACTCTAACTTAATAATATGATCTGCCTTTATACCACTTTCAAGCAAATGATTTTTAAACAATGGATCTAATAAATATGATTTACCACATCTTCTAATACCAGTGATGATTTTAATTAAACCATTTTCTTTTCTACTTATTAATTTATCTAAATAAATATCTCTTTTAATTTCTTTCATATTAACCTTCATTGAGAATTTTTGACGTTTTAGTCATTTTTTTTCAATACCATTATACTTCCTTTAACTTCTAATTTCAATAGTTTATTGACAATTTTTGACGTTTCCGTCATTTTTTCTCAATAATAGTATATACACATAATAATTAAATATTCATAATATTTTACTTGTGTTGACAACATATCATTCCATTTGCGGCATAATATATTTTACAATCATACGAATGAAATTAACATTGTCTGTATAATTGAACAAATAAAAATTATAATCATTTCATATTTTTGCCATTTTCAACACTTTTCTTCAACGAACCATTCCTAACCTCAATTTTTTATAACTAAAATTATTTTGATAAACTTGATGCCTTGCAAACACCTATAAACATCGATATAAAAAAATAGTTCATTTTGAACTATTTTATTTTGCACTTTCCGCCAAGTGAAGTAACAACACTTGATAAATCAGATAAATATTCATACAAAGAAGCAAGTGTTTCTTCATCAGCAATCGTATTACCATCAACTGGATGCATAGGACTAACATGGAAATAGAAAACCATTCCATTTGTCAAATTAATAAGTTTCTCAGCACCAATTGAAGCTTGCTCTAAACTATATTCACTACTATTTGGAATTTTAGTATAACCACAGAACAATTCCGAAAATAATTTACAATCTGTTTTACCAGAATCTATATAATCACATAGTAAACTATCAAAACTATAAGCAATATCCATATCTTTTCTATTAAAACATAAATAAGCAGGATGCGCCATCTTTTCATAATCAACTAATTCATGATTATCAAGAGCTCTATTAAATAAATTATCATTATAAGTAGCAATCATTCCAAATATACTATATGCCTCATTAATTAATTCATTAATATTACTTGGAATAAAACCTTTTTCGATAATAGTATTTCTATCTTCCTCACTCATATAAGTAAAATTAGACAAATATATAGGAGAATAAAGTTCATTAATAGAAACATTTAAACCAAGTTCATTTAAATAATTACAAGCATTATAACATAACATACAATAATCATTATATGACATATTTTTAGTTATATTACTTTCACACATTTGAACAACTTCATCTGGAGTTAAAGCATCATTTAAGTTTTCAGCCTTAACATTTTTTGAAAAACCAGTTAAAGAAATACCACCAACAAGTAATAAAGAAACAAGTCTTTTTTTATTAATATTCTTCATAAAATACCCCCTATTTAGAACAATTTTGTCTTGTCTTACCAGTTAATTTATAACCAGCATCAACTAATTTTTTATCTTCCTTAGAAGAACTCCATTTATAACTAACAGTTGCCTTAACATATTTTCTAGTAGCATATCTATAATAAACTACATCTTTTAAAGTATATTTAGCACTTTCTGTCTTTTCATTAACAATAACACACTTATTACCATTTAAAGTACCATTTTTACAAGTATAAGTTACAACAACATCAACAGTCTCTTCCTTAGTATTATTAATAATACACTTATCACCACTTAAAGTACCAGATGCACATTTATAACTATGATCACTTTCAACTAATACAGTATCAGAAGTAGTAATAGTACATTTATTACCGTTTAAAATACCATTTTTACAACTATAACTATAATCAGCATTTCTAGTTTCAGTCTTCATGCAAGTTTTCTTATCACCACTTAATTGATAACCAGATGGACAACTATAACTATAACTAGTATTAGCTTTTACAACACAAGTTTCCTTAGCAATAGTCTTACAAGTATTACTACAATCTAATTCATAAGAAATAGAACATTCAGCACCTACAGTATTACTAGAACCAATTGTTTGAAGCACAGAAACCTTTTGACATGTATTAGAACCAATATAAGTATAACCACTAATACAACTCTTTCTTTCAGTTCTAGATGAAGAAATAGAAGTAGTCTTATAACATGAAGTACCATTTAAAGTATAACCTGATGGACAACTATAATTTTTAGTAGCATCAACTTCTTTAGTTGTAGTAACAACTTTACTACATTTTTTATCACTTGTTAAACTATAACCTGATGGACAACTATAATTTTTAGTAGCATCAACAGAAATAGTTGTATTTTCTTTTCTAACACATAAAGTTTTACTATTATTAAATTCATAACCAGCTGGACATGATTTAACAATATCAGCATCAACTATTTCTTCATTTTTAACAGTTTTAACACATGCAGTTTTATCACTATTTAAACTATAACCAGAAGGACAAATTTTTGAAGCAACATTTTTTTGTTCAACTTTTAAAGTACTACTTGCTATTTTTTTATTAACAGACCATGCACTCCAAGAACTCCAGTTAGTATAATAACCATCAACATTTTTAGAATACTCATATTCTAATTTACAAGTTTGATTACAATTATTTTCACAGAAAGGATTACATCCAACATTTCTGATTATATAATCTGTTAAATCACCACAAGTTAAAGTAACTTTTATAGAATATCCATTATTTAGTTTTGTTATAACAGCATTAGAATCACCATCACACTTATTACCTTTACTATCTTTAGGCATCAACATAACATGACTATCAACTAATTCATCTAAAGTAACTGTAACAGTATCATCAATATTTTCAGGTAAATTAACATTATAACCAAAATAATCTTTACTTGCATCTAACATATTATTAATATTATCTACAAACTTAGAATCACTAATAGTAGAATCTTTCTCAATAATATAATTATCCTCAGTATTAAAATAATTTTCTTTTAACCAATCTTTTGTAGGAAATAACCATACTAATAACATTACAAATAAAATAATAAATATTAATTGAATTAAAAAATCCACAAAAGACATTTTTTTATTTTCATTCATATAAATCCCCCACATTACGAGCATATTTTAACATACACTCATACCTTTGTCAAATTAATCAAATAAATTTTTATCAAGTTGTACAACTGTACAACCATCATTTAAATACCAAATTTTATAATCTTTAACGTACTTATTTTTTTTTAATACATTTAAACAAGTTTCCTTTAATATTCCTGTTCCCTTACCATGTACTATAACAATAAATTCATTTTTCATCTTTACATTATCATTTATAAATTCTTTTATTGCAATAATTGCAAAATCTCTAGTATATCCATGTAAATCAATACTAGGAAAATTATTAATAAAAACAATACTATCTAGACTCATTATATATTTTTAATACCTCTTCTAAAGGGAAAACAGAAAATCTAGATCCAACCTTAGTAACTGATAAAGCTCCAACTATATTAGAAAATTTTACAATTTTTAACAAATCCCATCCTTGAATTAAACCATATGTAAATGCTCCATGATATAAATCACCTGCCCCAGTTGAATCGGTAGAATCTACTTTAATACTTGGTACAACTACCAATTTTCCATCAATTCTAACAAGTGATCCTTCACTTTCTAAAGTTACAACAATTATTCCTTTAAATTCTTGTTCCAACTTTTCATACATTAATTGATAATTATTTTTAATACCACTTACTTCTTCAGCAAAATTTTTACTACAAACTACATATTTGCACATTTTAGCAAGTTTTATAACATCATCAACACTTCTTCCTGCATCAATTATAGTTATAGCATTTGGATTATTATTAATTAAATCAAAACTAGCTTGATATTCTTGTCCATCAATTAAAATTACATCAAAATTATCATTTATATTATTTAATTTAAAATTACTTGGCTTATAAGCAAATGTTGTTCTACTACCATTTTTTTTATTACTAATTATAAAACTTGATGTAGTATTATAATCATCCCTCATTTCCAAATATTTAGTATTAACATTAACACTTTCAAATTCTTTTTTTATTTTATTTCCGTATTCATCATTACCAATTATTCCCGCAAAATAAGGATTAACTCCCCATTTACCAAGTAAATAACATGCATTTGATGCAGGACCACCACCACATTCAATTCTTTTATTAATACGATATTTAATATTTTCTACAGGGAAACCATCAAATCGTATCGTTATATCATATGTTACATTACCAATACATATTACTTTCATTTTATCACCTAAACTTCTTTAAAACTTTTGCAAATCCATACTTTACTGATTTTACAACTCCATTTGTTTTTATTCCTTTTAATGTTTGATCATGACTTTCTTTCTTATTTAAATTATATAAATATTCTATAATCTTATCTTTTTTATCTTTATCATCAACACCTTGAATATATTTTGCAAGTTCAAAAGGTAGATTATCTAAATTAATTTTATATTCTATTTGATTGCCATTCTTTTTATATAAATCATCAAAATCATACATCTCATAAAATTTATCATAAGAAGCACCTACAATATTGTTAACTTTATTAGGATTTTCCGCTACCTTCATTCTTGTATCTCCAGCATATGATAAATTACATATTGAAAGATATAAATCATTTAAATTATTACTATTTAAAAATAATAATCCTATTTTACAAGCATTACGTCTATTTTGTAAAATCAAATTATCAATTACTTCATTACTTTTAATTACTAAAATAGGTTTTTGAAACCTACCAGGAACATAAAAACTATCCCATGTTTCCATATGTCTTACAAAATCTTCATATTCTATAACACCGTATTTAAATAAATGTTCATTATAATCAATATTACTTTGATAAGTAATTCCTGTAATTCCTTTTATTTTACTAACATCAGCATTCAAAAAAAACATTTTTCCGATTAATGAATAATCTTTAGGATTTTTATCAATATTTTTTTTATGCCACTCTATTATATTTGAAACAATTAAAATAAGATCAATCTGTGGTTTTTCTTTGTTATCATAACCAAGTTGCTTAAATACACCAGAACCATATCCAAACGCAGCAACAACATCTGGCCTCTCATTTAAAAAATCATTAATGAAATTTTTCATAACACCACCTATAAATATTGTATCAAAAAAACACTAGTTTTGCTAGTGTTTTATTCATTTGCAAGTATTTTTGTATATTCTTCAGAAGTTATAGCATTGTTAATAACATCATTTGGTATTTCTACAGTAACATTACCATATGTAATTTCAACTTCAAATAAACATTTTTCTAGTACTTCAGTTATATCAATTTCTTCACCTAAATCAATACCTTTAATAACTTCCATTAAATCAACACTTACTTTTGTAATACGATTAGCTTTTTCATCTATTGTTAAATCAACATTTAGATTATTTTTTAATTCACTAAAATCTTCTGAACTTTCTGGATCAAAATATTTATTTATTTTCATAAGTAATTCTTTTGATACAACTAAACGATATACACCAACATTATTTTCTTTACTTACTAGATAAAAGTCTTTATCTGTTAAAATCTCATCAATTTTAATATCTTTTAAATTAAAATCATTATTTTCATCTTCTATATCTGAAACAATATCATTAAAATTTGCTTCTTCTTTAATCCAATAATCATAATCTGACTCAAAACCAATAATTTTATCAATAAGTTTATTTGACATATAAACTAAAGCTTTTTCACCATTTTTATCAAGATATAATTTTTGAACTCCAATTAATGGATTATCTGCTAAATCCATAACAGCTTTAAAATTATTATCATTTTCAAGTTGAACAGCAACACCTAAATCAAATACTGTATCTATTGACATTCCTTGATAATTTGCTTTTACATTAACAGAAAAATCAACTTTACCTGAATTAACAGTTTCTGTATTTTTTATAGCATCATTTAAAACTTCAAGAGAAGTTCTTTCTTTTTTTCCGCATCCTGTTACAGCTATAATCATAACAAAAGCGATTAAAAATTTCAAATACTTCTTCATACTACTCTCCTAACATCAAAAATTATATCATGAAAACATTATTTTTGTAAATAACTTTTATTTGATTTTACCAATTTATAAATATCTTCATGGATAGATTCAATAGTTCTCATTTTACCATTATCCGCACAAAAAACAGTATTAAATTTAAGATATTCAGCAACAAATAAAGCATTTTGATATATTTTTTTCATAAGTTCTTTATTTTTTTCATATATGTCATTATCAATACCATCATTTTGTTTTCTATCCATTCGCATTTTTTCAACTAATTCATATGGCGCGGATAAAAATATAACTAAATCCGGTTTTTTTATTCCCATTTTGTTGTATTCAAAATCAATTACATAATTAATAAATTCTTTTCTTTCTTCTACATCTTCTATTAAAGCTGATTGATATATTAAACTAGAAGTAGTATATCTATCCAATAAAATTATACTATCCTCATAATGATTTTTTAAATTGGTATGCCATGTAACAGCTCTATCTAAAGCATATAAATTATTTATAAAATATGGTGATAAATCTTCAACATTTCCATATTCTCCTTTTAAATATTTTTCAACAGGCACACCTTGATATTCACCATATGAAGGAAAATGATGGCAAATAACTTTATTGCCTTCATTTATTAATTTTTCTTTAAGTAAATTATATTGAGTACTTTTACCTATTCCATCACAAGCACCTTCAATAACTATTAATTTTCCCATTTAAATCTCTCTTTCTAATGTTATACCAGCATTGAAATTACACTTTTTTTGGCAATTATATCCAAAAGTACACCTAGCTCCCTTAGTATATTTCTTTATATCATCTTTTAATATATTATTATTTTTTTCGAGTTCTTCTTTATATTTTAATAAAATCATTTTTGTTGTTTGCATTACTTCAAGTTGAGCTGCAGTACACAATCTTTCTTTACATTTTAATATAAAGTTATCATAAGTTCCTGTTTCATTAATTAAGACTAATTCACCTTGTGGAACAATATTTTTTAAACTGCTTATATCTTTAATCCACTCATTTAGATATTCTTTATTTTTATTTAAAATTGGTGGCACAAAATATTCTTTATCATTCATTCTTTCCATTGTATAAAAAAGTGTTCTATGTCTTTGCGCTTGCGCTAAGCATACAAAAGAAGATTTATAATTAACAGAATATATATGATCAAATACTTCATTTCTACTTGCTAAATTTTTTCCAAACAAACTAATTTGTCTTTCTTTATCATTTTTCATTAATCTTTCATCTAAAATATTTAAATAATTAAGTTGTTCTATAAATTCTATCATACTTGCAGACAATTTTTTTTCAAAGTAATCATTAGATTCTTTTTTATCTTCTATATATTTTTTTAAGAATGAAACTATATAGTTAATTTGTCTTATTGTTGTTGAATAAATCATTTCTGTTGGCATAAATACTGTTATTAAATATCTTGCATTTTCTTGAGCAAGTGTTTTTATTTTAAAATTACTAAAATCAGGATATTCACTTTTAATTAAATCTTTAAAAATTGTAAACCATTTTTCATATAAAAGAACTTCCTTTTCACTAATAATTGAATTATTATATGTTACATTTGTATATCTTCCAGACTTTTCACTTGTTGTATATTGATGTTCATTATTTAAAATCATTGCTAGTATTTTAGGTATTCCTTTTATATTAAAATTAATCATTATATGATCATAAACACTATGATGACCATTATCAAGAGTATTGTTTATTCTTTTTTTAGTATTTTCAATATCCTCTTTTAATAAATGTTCAAATCCCTCTTTATCATAACAAACTCCTGCTATTTTTCCAGATAATTCAAATGCTTTATCTTTATCAAATGTTCCATTTTCTTTTAAAAATAAATTTGGTAAAATAGCAATTTTCATATTTTCCATTTTATTACCTCCAAATCAATTATATAATAAAAGACTTTTTTAGACAATAAAATTACATAAAATTTACGTTTTTAAAAGGAAAATAAATGAATTATTTTCCTATATTTGTTTCAAAAATTTGTTTATTTTTTTTAAGTCTTTCATCATCTGGATTCATTTCTAATGCTTTATTTACATATTCTAATGCTAATCTATTATTTCCCCTAAAATAGTATGAAAGCGCTAATAAATCATAAACTGTATAATCAAAGCTAAATACTTCATTTATATATGTTTTTGGATGTGTTTTTATTTTTAATGCATCAAGACAATATTTTTCCACATTATCCCAATTTTCTAAACGATATTCTAAAATTGCTCTTTCTATATATGGATCTCTTAAATATGGTGCTTCTTTAATTGCTTTATCAAGCCACATTTTTGCTTCATCATATCTTTTTAAATTAACATAACATCTTGATATAAATCTCATAGATGCACATCTTTCATCTTTCCAAGTCGCATTTTTTAAATTTAAATGTCTAATTAAAGTATCTATTGCTTCATTCCATTTTTGATGAAACATATATTCTCTTCCTAAATAATGGACATTTCGATCATCATCTGGATTTTCTTTAACAGAAAGTTCTAATAATTCTAAATAATTACTTCTTGATTTAGTAGCATCTGGATAATGATTTACTGTTATTTCATCAGTAGTTATAAATTTCTCATTTTCTCCACTATATGATAATATTTCATGAACTGGATGTGTCCATTTATAATTATTTCTTGAATGAATTTTTTCAATATAAAAATTTACTGCTGGATTTCCATATTTATCAAAACTCCAATTATAATTATATCTTAATCTATTTACATCATTATCCCAAATTTGTTCTAATTTTTCGCGCCATCCTTTTTCAATTACTTCATCTAAATCTATACATACACAAATATCAGTATCTAAAGGAACCATTTTTAAAGATTCATTTCTAGCTTCATCAAACCTCCAAGGTTTTATTTCTTGAATCTTAACATTCGCACCTCTTTTTTTTAATTTTTCTACTGTTTTATCTGTTGAACCAGTATCAAGCACAAATACTTCATCTGCTTCACTTACTGAATCCATCCATCTATCAACAAATTTTTCTTCATTTTTACTTATTGCATAAACACAAATTTTATATTTTTTCATACTTTCCTCCTGTAGTAATGTATGCAAAAGAAAAATTTTTGCATAGTAAAAACTCGCATAAAGCGAGTTTAAAAAATATAAATCTTATGTGACAATTAATGATACATCATCTAAATCAAGTGATTGCTCTCCTTCTGCATCAACTAAAAATTTAACAGTAATACCAGTTATATTTTCAGGTGCTGCTGTTGTAACAACCTGATAGAATTCAAAATTACTATTAGCAGTTGGCATATCTTGTTGTCTTACATTAATAGTTGCACCTATAACAGGACCAGTTGCAGTTTCAAAAGTCACTGTTGTTATCAAGCCAACCGAAGTACCAACACCTCTAGCAAAGAAAGATAATATATAAAAACATCCACCTTCAGTAATAGGTATTGTTTGCTCAATTGCCGAACCACCTTCAATATTTACAGTCCATGAACCGGAATGAACTCTACCTTGAGCATCAACAGATGTTACGCCATCTGGATTTGTAAAAATCCAATCAGTTGGCTTATCACCATCAATGTTTTCCATTCCACCATTAATAACTAATTGACCATTTGACTGGCAATTGCACAAACACACTCCAGCAGGTCCCGTTGGGCCAGTTGGTCCTGTTGGTCCCGTTGCTCCGGTTGCTCCTGTTGGTCCCGTTGCTCCATCTTCTCCATCAAAGCCTCTCGGAATTACAAAATCAAATACATGATTTGGAGAACCACCACTATCTGTAATCGAAGCCTCTGTTCCTGCATCACCAGTTGTAGTTGTTCCAGCAGCTAAAGTTTCACTTGGGCCAGTTGGTCCGGTTGGACCAGTTGGTCCTGTTGCTCCTGTTGGTCCCGTTGCTCCTGTTGCTCCTGTTGCTCCTGTTGGTCCCGTTGCTCCGGTTGCTCCTGTTGGTCCCGTTGCTCCGGTTGCTCCTGTTGGTCCTGTTGCTCCTGTTGGACCCGTTGCTCCTGTTACTCCTGTTGCTCCGGTTGCTCCTGTTGCACCCGTTGCTCCTGTTGGTCCTGTTGCTCCTGTTGGACCCGTTGCTCCTGTTACTCCTGTTGCTCCGGTTGCTCCTGTTGCACCCGTTGCTCCTGTTGGTCCCGTTGCTCCTATTGGACCTGTTGGTCCTATTAATCCAATTAATCCCTGTGGACCAGTTGGACCTGTTGCACCTGTTGCTCCTGTTGGTCCCGTTGGACCTGTTGGACCTGTTGCTCCTGTTGGACCACCAGCTGGACCAGTCGGACCTGTTGGACCTGTCGCACCACGAGGGCCTGTTGGACCTACTGCAAATCTACCACATCTTCTAGTATCACGCTCGATAATTCTTCTTATTTCTTCGTCATTATTACAATTATGCATTTCTATTCCTCCTTTTCAATAATATATTATGAACATCAATTTTTTTTGAATAATCGTTAATCACAATAAAAAAAAGAAAAAGATCTTTAATAATAAAGATCTTTTTAAATACCTATAGAATTGCAAATAAACACAAAACTACAATATTTACAAGAGCAATAGTAAGTACTACTTTCAAAGCCCATCTAAACCATGTTGAATATTCAACCTTAGCAAGAGCAAGTCCACCCATAATCGCACCACAAGTAGGTGTAATTAAATTAACAAGACCATTAGCAGCAACCATTGACATAACAGAAACTTCAACATTATAACCAAGAGTTGATGCGAGTGGCGCTATAATTGGAGTAGACAATGATGCAAGACCAGATGATGATGGAACTAAAATTGATAAAATAACATGCAATATGTAGTTAAGCGGAACAAATGCAATTTCTGGTAACTTAGAAAGTAAATTTGCAGCATTATAAATAATATAATTGTCCAAATAAGTTTCTCTCATAAGAACACTAGCACCTCTAGCAATAGCAATTACTAGAATAACACCAATCATATCATCAGCGCCATCTACAAAAGAATCAACGAATCCTTTTTCACCAGTTCTATTAACAATAGCAATAATAATAGCCATAATTAAGAACCATAAAGCAGCTTCATAGAACCACCAGTTACCAAGAGAAGAACCAGTAAGCCATCCAGTAAAACCATCAAAGAAAGTAATACCAAATTCACCCCAAGGAACAAAACCAATAATCATTACTAAAAATGTAAGACCAAACAAAACAAGCGTAACTTTTTGTTTTCCAGTTAAACTAACTTCCTCGTTATTTTTTTCAGCAAAACGGCCATAACTCTTTTCAGCAGCTTTTTGTTCTCTTAAAGATAAGAAAGTAGAACCCTTATCCTTTTGAACCTTTTTAGCGTATTTCATAACAAACATAATTGAAATAAATAAAGTAGTTAGCCATAAAACAACACCAATTAAAATAACTAAACCTTGATTACTAGCAATTCCTTCAGGAAGGGCAGCAATTGCAGCACCAGTTGCAAATGGGTTAATAGTTGAACCAAGACATCCACTACCAGCACCAAGTAAAACAACTGCAGAACCAACTAGTGGATCCATACCAGCAGCCATCATCGTAGCAGCAAGTAAAACATAAAATCCAACTGTTTCCTCAAGCATACCATAAGTAGTACCACAAATAGAGAAAACAAACATCAAAATAGGTATTAATAAAGTTTCTCTTCCTTTTAACTTATGAACTAATACCTTGATACCTGTTTCAAGAGCACCTGTTTTATTAACAACAGCAAGTAACCCACCAAGCATCATAATGAAGATTGCAACATCAATAGCATCTTCAAAACCTTTTATTGGCGCCATTAAAATTTGCGATAAAGTAGCACCAACAGTACCGCTTCCATTAACAATAGTATCTCCAACAAACTTTGCATTTGGAAGCACATGTGACAATATTCCAAGACCAAAAATTAGAATTAGAATAATCGAAAAAGATGATAACATAACTTTAGCCTTTTTCTTAGTCATTTTTAATCCTCCTTCTATAATTGTACCATTTTTACCATTTATAGCATCACCTGCATTTTCAAGTGAACTAATAATAGCTATTCGATTAGAATCTTTAACGAAATCAATTGCAGCTTCAACCTTAGGAAGCATACTTCCCTTAGCAAAATGACCAGCTTTAATATATCTCTTTGCACTACGAACAGTCATCCTATCAAGATCAACTTGATTTTCCTTACCATAGTTTATAGAAACTTTATCAACAGCAGTCAAAATAAGCAAAGTATCCGCACCAATTAATTTACCAAGTAAACTAGCAGTTCTATCCTTATCAATAACAGCATCCACACCACTAAGACTTGAATCACTATCAGTAACCGGAATACCACCACCACCAGATGCAATTACTATTGCATTATTTGCAAGTAATTCGATAACATCCTTCTCGACTATATCAATAGGTTTAGGAGATGGTACAACTCTCCTATAACCTCGTCCAGCATCCTCTACAAATTCATAACCTTTCTCAGAAGAAATTTTCATAGCTTCTTCTTTGCTATAAAAAGATCCTATTGGTTTAGTTGGATTTTGAAAGGCCGTATCTGCAGGATCAACTAAAACCTGAGTTATAACAGTTGCGCAAGTTTCATTAATATCTTGATTATTAAGTTCATTTTGAATACATTGCTGCAACTGATAACCAATATAACCTTGACTCATACTCCCACATTCAGGAAATGGCATATCAGGAGTTCCAGCACCATTTGCTGAATACTCCATAGCAAGCGCGATTTGACCAACCTGTGGGCCATTTCCATGTGTAAGTACAATCTTATTTCCTTTTTTAACTAAATCAACTACTATTTTAGCAACATTTTTAAGACGTAGTAATTGTTCTTCAGGTGTATTACCTAAAGCATTACCACCCAAAGCAATAACAATTTTACTCATTATCTTCCCTCATAGTAGCATAAATAACAGCTTTAATAGTATGTAATCTATTTTCAGCCTCATCAAAAACTTTAGATTTAGAAGAATTAAAGACCTCATCGGTAACTTCCATTTCTTTTAAACCAAATTTTTCATATATATCTTTACCAATAGTAGTATTTAAATCATGGAATGAAGGTAAACAATGTAAGAATATAGCATTCTTATTTGCATTATTCATAACATCATTATTTACTTGATATGGACTCAAAAGACTAATTTTTTTACTCCATACATCATCAGGTTCACCCATAGAAACCCAAACATCAGTATAAATAACATCAGCATTATGCGAAGCTTCCATAACATCTTCTGTCATTTCAATACTAGCACCAGTTTCTAAAGCAATTTCACGACACTTATTTATTAAATCTTCATCAGGCCATAATTCTTTAGGACCACAAGAAACAAAATTCATTCCCATCTTAGCACTTAATACCATTAATGAATTAGCAACATTATTTCTGTTATCACCCATAAATACTAATTTTATACCTTGTAAATGTCCAAAATTTTCTTCAATTGTTAAAGCATCACCAAGCATTTGTGTAGGATGAAACTGAGTAGTTAGTCCATTCCAAACAGGAACACCAGCATTATTAGCAAGTTCTTCAACAATTTTTTGATCATATCCTCTATATTCAATACCATCATACATTCTACCAAGAACTTTAGCAGTATCAGCAATACTTTCCTTTTTACCCATTTGGGAACTACCAGGATCTAAATAAGTAACGCCCATACCTAAATCAAGTCCAGCAACTTCAAAAGAACATCTTGTTCTAGTTGAAGTTTTTTCAAATAATAAAGCTATATTTTTTCCTTTTAAATATTTATGCTCAATTCCTTTATGTTTCTTTTCTTTTAAATCTTTTGCTAAATTTAATAAATATCTGATTTCTTCAGGAGTATAATCTAGTAATGTTAAAAAATTTCTTCCTCTTAAATCAATTCTTTCATCAATTTTTTTAGCATCTTCTTCTTTCATCAAACAAACACAATTTCTATTATATTGTACATTATCAATATCTTCACGAACAAGAGGCATACTCATACATCTAGGACCTCCTCGTCCTCTTGATAATTCAGCACTACTCATTTCATAAACTTTAATACCATGTTCTCTTAAAATATTATTAGTAATATTGTTTCTATCATATACAACAACAACACCAGGTGCAATACACAAAGTATTTGTTCCATCATTCCATTGTTCTCTTTCAGAAGATGTTTTTTCGCCACCAGCACATGGAATTAAAGTAATTTTTCTACCCAAATAATGTTCTAAAATTTCTTCAAGTGAACCATTTACTTCTTTAACATTCAAATCTTCATCACTATTAGGATCAAATCCTTCAGTAATTTCAAAAACTTGTAAAGTATCCATTATACCTGGATGATATGTAAATTTATCATAATCAATTTGTGTAAATACTGTATCTAAATGCATAAATGCTCTTGAAACAGGTATATTAAATGCTAAAACAGTATCTATTTCACAATCAGGATTTTTAAATAAATTTTTGGCAAGTTGATCAATTGCTCCCGCTTCTGTTCTTTGAGAAATACCAACTGCTAATATATGATTATTTAAATTTAAAACATCTCCACCTTCAATATGATATGGTAAATATCTATCATAATATTTATTAATATCAGTTTTATATTCAGGATGATAATTAAATATATATTCTGCATATATTGTTTCTCTACTTCTTGTAACAGAATACATCTTATTTAAAATAATTCCATTACCAGCGCTAGCAAAAGGATCTCTTGTAAAGTACAAGTTTGGCATTGGATCAGCTAAAAAGTCCGATTCTTCACCAACAAAATCCACAAGTGATTGTTCAACTTCTCTCTTAGCACGACTAATTTCTTGAACTTTAATTCCTTCCATAGTTTTTAAAACAAGTTCTTTTTTATTTTTAAAACTTTTCAAGTAATCAAAAACCAAATTTTTATATTTTGGTGTTCTTATACCAGCTTCATAAATAAATTGTTTAATAAATTTATCTAAAATTTCCTCACTAATTTCCAAAACTTCAGCCATTAAATCTTCAAGATAAACAACCTCTATTCCATTTTCTTTTAAAATATGCGCAAATTCATCATGTTCCTTCTGAGCATCTGGTAAATATGGTATATCATCAAACAATAATCTACTCAAAGTATCAGGTGTCAAATTTAAAAGTTCGTTACCAGGTCTATGTAACAATACTTTTTTTAAAGGACCAATTTCGCTTTTAACATTGATTACACTCATAAATCCTCCTCTATTCTATATACATTATAACAAAATTCTATTTATTTTTCAATATTTATTATCAATTAGAAATTTTTGATAAAAAACTTCTTATTCTATCATTATCACTTTCAAAAAAATCCTTAGTACTTCCATCAAACATTATTTTTCCCTCATCTAAAAATAACACTCTATTAGAACATTTTCTAACAAAATTCATTTCATGCGAAACAATAATCATTGTTTTACCTGTATCAGCAACTTTATTGATAAGTTCAAGCACTTCCCCAATCATTTCTGGATCTAATGCACTAGTTGGTTCATCAAATAGAATAATATCTGGTTCCATTATTAAAGTTCTTATAATTGCAACTCTTTGTTTTTGACCACCAGATAATTCATTTGGATAATGATTTGCTTTATCTTTTAATCCTATACTATCTAGTAATTTTAAGGCTTTACTTTTAGCTTTTTTTTCATCTAATACTTTTAATTTTACAGGTGCAAGTAAAATATTATCCAAAACTGTTAAATGAGGAAATAGATTGAATTGTTGAAAAACCATTCCTATTTTTTCTCTAATTTCTGTTAAATTAATTTTTTTATCTGTAAGTTCTTTCCCTTCAAAAATAATATTCCCACTACTAGGTTTTTCAAGCATATTAATACATCTAAGAAGCGTACTTTTTCCACTTCCAGAAGGACCTACTATAGTAATGATATCACCTTTATTTACTTTAAAATTAATATTTTTTAATATTAAATTATTACCAAATTTTTTAGACAAATTCTTAATTTCTAACATTACTAAGTCTCCTTTCCATCATATTAACAAGTTTTGATAATCCAAGTGTCATTATCAAATATATAAAAGCTATAATTAATAATGGAAAAAAGTAATCATATGTTCTAGATGCAATAATATCAGAAGCTTTAGTAAGTTCTAAAATTCCTATATATGCTCCAGCTGAAGTTTCTTTTAATAATGTGATAAATTCATTTCCTAAAGCTGGTAAAACATTTTTTATTGCTTGAGGCAATATAATATATCTCATTATTTTACTATAATTTAAACCAAGTGCGTATCCAGCTTCCATTTGACCTTTATCAATCGATATAATTCCAGATCTTATAATTTCTGAAACATAAGCTCCTGAATTAATGCCAAATGCTAAAACGCCTACTAATACAATACTTATATTTACAGATTTAAATATTACATAATATATTATCATTAATTGTAATAAAACTGGTGTACCTCTAATAACATTTACATATATAGTTGCAATTTTACTGCCAAATTTCATTTTACCTGTACTATCATGATAATGTCTTATAATTGCTACTAAACTTCCTATTATTATTCCAATAATAACAGCAAAAAAAGCAATTAATACTGTATTAAATAATCCTTCTAATATAAATTTATATCTGTTATCATAAATTACACTATTATAAAAATTTTCACCTATTTTATAAAAAATATTCACAACAATCACCTATTTTTCAATATGATTAATAATATATTTATCAATTGTTCCATCATTTTTTAATCTATTTAAAACTTTATTAATTGCATCAAGCAATTCTTTATTTCCTTTTTTTACAATCATTCCATAACTATCATTAGTAAGAGAACCTTCTAATATTTTAAGTCCGCTATTACTATTTAATATTTCATTTGCTGGCAATTCATCCATAACAACGCAATCAACTTTTTTTGTTTTTAAATCTTCTATTGCAGCTAGATATTTTTTTTGTCTTACAATTTCAGCATTTTTATATTTTTCTGTTACATAAGTATCAGCAATACTTCCAAGTTGAACAGCAATTTTTTTATTTTCTAAATCATCAATTTTTAAATTACTATTATCATTAACGATAACAACTTGCTTACTAATAGCATAGTTAATTGAAAAGTCTACTTCTTTTGCTCTTTCATCACTATAACTAATACCAGCAGCACCAAAATCTGCTTTACCAGTTTTAACTTCATTTATTATAGAATGAAAATCAATATCTTTTATAACAAGTGTTTTTCCTAATTCTTTAGCAATTTCTTTTGCTATATCAATATCAACACCTACAATTTCACCATTTTCATAATATTCATAAGGTGCGAATCCTGCTTCCGTAACCATAATAAGTTCATTCTTATTTCTACTACAAGCACTAAAGAATAAAACTATAAAAATAAATAAAATGATTTTTTTCATTATTCACTCTCCTACTATATATAGTTTAACAAAAAATTAGAAAAAAGTCTATAAAACATATAATTTTAATTAAATTGTAGTGTTACAATTAATGTGAGATATTTATATATAACAAAAAAGCAATAAGTATAATAAAATGTAATTATCGACAAAACATTTTAATTAAAAATGACTTATTGCTATAACAAATCCACATAGTTTAAATACTAATTATTATGCTGTTCTATTATATAGAAATCTATATCTTTTGTATGCAAAAAATATAAATGTTCTAAATTTTCTATTATGCATTGGAATAAAAAATTTAATGGAACAAAAGATACAAATATTTATAACTTCAATCCTATAAATACATGATATAATTTTATTGTATAAAGGAGATTTTTTGATGAAAAATTTAAAAAAATTTTTATTAGTTCTAATCACACAAATAACTATTTATATTGTTCTATTCTTAGGATTTTCATTTCTATGGAGAAAATTAAATTTTGATAATAATATAGCATTTACTATAGTTATTATTATATCTATACTTATATATACATTTGTCTATTATAAAACAAATTTTAAATTTTATTATTGGTTATTAGGAATTTTACCAATGTGGTTTTTAACAACAATTTATCATCCACATGACTTATTTGGAATAAGTAATGGAGGTACACTAGATATGACTACAGCTTACTTTGATGCTTTAGTTTTTTCAATCTTACTTTTATTTATTCAATACATAATATATTTTATTACCAAAAATATAAAAAAATAGTACTCAATCTACATTAGATTGAATACTTTACACATTTAATTAGGAAATACTCAATGTGTGAAAGTATTTTCCTTTTTATTATATGAAAATTTGCTTGCTACATACTAATAATATCATAAAAAAGAACTTTTAACAGTTCTTTTAATTTATATTATCTCGAATAGTTCGAACATATTTTCCTATGGTGCGATAGTTAAGATAGTCCGAAACCATCACAACAAATAAATAAACAATTTAATTCTATAATCATTATACCATGATTTTTACTAATTTAATAAATAATTTTTATAAAAATGAAAAAGACCTAAGGCTTCTAAAGTTTCCTAGGCACTTTTCAATATTATTATATGCTATAAATCAATATTTATACAATGTAATAGTCCTTATCAAATCCCATTACTTTTAAAACTTCATCAATAGTAATTGAAGTTAAACTATCTTTTAAGATATCTAATTCTTTTGTAATTAAACTTTTCATTTCTATTGATTGATCATTTTCTAATAATAGTTCTAACGATTTAATTATAATATACATATTTGTATGCAATGCTTTATCAGGAGATTTTTTAGTTTTATCTAATCTGATATAGAATGTACTTCTATAAGTATATAATCTATCATCATGAGCTGCTATATTACGAACTGAAGTTAAATTACCAAGTATGTTTTTTAATATTCTATCATTTATATAATATTGTTTACTTATTTCTTGTCTATCTTGTTGTTTCATTAAACCATAAAACTTACTTATAGTTCCAAGTGATAAAATTTTAGTAACTACCCAAGGAGGAACAAATCCATATTTACTCATATAATGAGTTATTGCATCATGTTTACCATTTCCTTTATCAATTTCATTTTTAATTTCTTCAATTAGTTTTTCGATGTGTTCTAAGTTAGAATTATCATCTTTTAAATCAAAATTGTTAGTATTTAAATAATCTTCTAACCCATATTTTTCAGCAAATAGATTAGCAATTTTAGTTTTTATTACAGCCTCTATTTCAAGAATATATTTAAGCATTATTATTTTTAAATTCTTATCAAATTTATACATTGCAAATATTTCTTCAAATGAAGCATTATTTTTATAGTTTTCTCCTATTTTAAATATCCATTTATAGGAGTTCACTATTGAATAATAAGAATACTTTTCAATTAAATATCTAACATTATTTTCTTCTTTTATTGTTACACCTTTTGAATTTAATATTTCAATTAATTCATTTGTTGATTTAAATTCTTTAGCCATTTTTACCTCCTTATAAATGAAAAAGACCTAGGGCTTCAAAAGTTTCCTAGGCACATCTCGATAAATAATATACACTATTTATTGATAAAATGCAATACTTTTGAAGAAATTTTCTAATCCTTATGACAAATTATATGTTTTTCAAATATGTTTCTAGGTCTGATATTTTTATTTTTTTAGATAAATTAGAAATATAAACATCATTTGAATAATTAAAAACTAAAAATGTAATATTTTTAATAATTACTCTATGTGGTTCAATGTATGAAATATTAGTCTTCTCAATTTTTCTAATACTACCATTGATAAAAGTAGGAGTAACCTTAGAAAACTCACATATAAACTCCAATCTTTGTTTTAGACATTCCTCAAATTCTAGTTCTTGCTTAATTATCTTCATATCTAGCACCATCCTTTCCTTATAGAATTAGGATGATTTTTTGCAAAAGAAAAAATCAATCATTTCTGATTGATTCTATATATCAAAGTTCGAATAGTTCGAACATATTTCCCTATGGTGCGATATTCGTACCTTATATGAACTGTCCCTCGTTGACATTTTCAGTATATCACAATCCTTTTCAAAGACCTACACCAAAAATCACTATTCGTTTGATGTCTGATTAATTTCCGGCTCACTACCTGACTCACTACCTGTTTGATTTCCGTTTAATTTCTGAATTAAAATAGAGTTTTCCTAGGTTTTATAAGGGTTTGTTATTTTTTAGAAAATGATTTTTTATATTTTTCATTCGTAAAATATTTAATAATACTTTTTTTGAAAAAATCACTCATATCACTCACTACCTATTTCATTTCCAATTATTTTCCGTTTCATTTCCATCAGTACTTTCTATCACTACATCATTAAAAAAAGGAGCATTTCTGCTCTACAAATTGTGATTTGTTACTCTATCCAAGACCACACTCTAATTTTGTTAAGCAATAAAAATTCCTCTTCAGTAACATGATAAATAATATTATCATCACTAGATTTTTCATCTAAATGATATTTAATTTTCAATGTGAATCCTAAACTCCAATATTTTTCTATATATGTTTCATCTTCACCATAACAAACCCAATCATCTTTACTACAAAAAACTTTATCAATAATAACTAATGGTTTATCATAAGGATTATTTTTTAATCTAATACTTTCCTCAGCAATGAATACTATAAATAATCCAATCAACGAAAATATTACAATTAATAATATTTTTAATATTTTTCTCATAAATCCTCCATTTGACAAATTACTATTTAACTGTCAGTTACATTATATCATAAGTTTCCGATTATTTTCCGTTTTACTTCCGAATAATTTCCGTTTCATTTCCGATGTTAAAGTCAATATAAAAATGTAGAAAAAGTTGAAAATAAAAATGTAGTTTTTTTGTAATCAAATTTATATAGTTTCAGATGATTCTAAATCTATTTTTAATTTATTTTTTAAACGATATGAATTACCATTTATATTTATAATATGAGAATGATGTAATAGTCTATCTAATATTGCATTAGCTAATGTTACATCATTAAATATTTCATGCCATTTACCAAATGGTTTATTTGTCGTTATTATGGTTGAATGTTTTTCATATCTTTTATTTATTAATTGAAATAACATATTTGCTCCTTCCGGATCAACTGGTAGAAATCCAACTTCATCTATTACTAATACTTTATATTTGGCATAATGATTAATTCTATTTATAAATCTATTTTCTGAATTTGCTTTCTTTAAATTTGCTATTAAATCATTGCAATTTATAAAATATGTTGAATTTCTATTTTGTGCTGCTGTTATTCCTATTGCTGTTGCTAGATGTGTTTTGCCAACTCCTGGACTTCCAACAAATATTATATTTTCTTTATTTTCTATAAATCTTAAATTTTTAAAATCTATTATTTGTTCTTTATTTATTGTTGGCTGAAATGAAAAATCAAAATCTTCAAATGTTTTTAAGAATGGAAATCCAGCAGTTCTAACACAACCATAAATTGCTTTTTCATTTCTAAGTTCTATTTCTAAATTCGTTAATTCATATAATGCATCAACAACATCTTTCTTTTTATTATTTATTAAATCTATATATTGATCTATATTTTCTTTTATCTTTTCTAATTTTAATAATTCTAAATTATTTGTTAGTTTAACGTAATTACTCATTTTATACCTCACTTAATTTATTTATTAAATCTAAATTTTTTCTAGCTATTAAATCTATTTCTTCTTGTTCCTTATTTCTTAATATATTCTTTATTCCTTCACTATAATGTTCATCTTTATAATTAATATAATTTGAAGATAAATTGTGTATTGTTATTAAATCTTTGTTATAATATACATAAAGTTTATTGTCTTCTTCTCTTAGTGAGACCGCATGATTAATAAACTTTATTGGTACGGAATATTTAGAACCTTTGTAATAAAATAATGATTCATTTGATACTTTGACTGAAACAGTATCATATAAATATGAATTTAATATTTTATCATTTGGGAGTGGTTTTAAATATTCTTTTTCTTTTTGAAATAACATTATAGGTGGAACACCTATAGTTTCATTAGTTTGTTTATTAACTTTTAAATTTATTTCTTCAATTATTTTTATTAAATCTTCTTCTGTTTCAAATTCATTATTATAAGGTATTAACCAACTCATAAACCTATTACATGATTCGTCTTTTCCTTTTGTATATGCATGTCTTGGTTTGCATTTTTTTGGAATAAATCCGATATCTTTTGAAAACTCTTTGAATTCTTTATAGAATTCTTTTTTCTTTGTATCAACAATACTACTCATATTATCTGTCAAGGTTTCTTCTGGTAAACCGCCAATATATTTAAATGTTTTGATTAAACATCTTTGAACATCATTTCTTGTTTTAAATTTA
>CAYLJU010000010.1:0-1681 GCA_964384115.1 uncultured Muribaculaceae bacterium
GCATAATATGTAAGTTTACTTTGCCTTCTTATATAGCGTTTGCCACAAGCCACATACCTTAATTCCGTCGGTGGTAGTTTAACTTACGAATCCATGTTAACGCTTTTGACCCGCTGTGCGGCTCAAGAAAAATGGTGACCCTAGTGGGATTCGAACCCACGCTCCCTTGATTAAAAGTCAAGTGCTTTACCTGCTAAGCTACAAGGTCATAATACAAGATGGTTTATTATAATACGTTTTTAACCCCTAATTAAATGTTTTATAAAGAAAGTATTTGCTGAAACCATCTTTTTTAAATAAAAATCTTTTCAAGATTTTTATTTAAAATCTTTTTTTATTTATTTTATATAAATATTATATCATATTTTTTTAAAAAAATCAATTTTTTATTTTTTGGCAGGATTCGAACCTACATGCTATATTAGCGAAGGATTTTGAGTCCTTAAAATATATTTGCTGCCAAAGTTTATTCGCTAAACTTTGTTTTCAGAGTTCCTTTGCGTATTTCCAATTTCGCCACTCCCCTATATTTAATGGCGGAGGATGCGGGACTCGAACCCACACTACCTTTGACAGTAGGACGGATTAGCAATCCGTTGAGATACCATTACTCCAATCCTCCAAAAAAGGTGAAAAAAATAAGAGTTCGTAAACAACAAAGCATATTATTCACGAACTCACACAGAAAGGAAACCAAAATGAGAGTAATACACTCCCGAAAAAAGTTAGAAAATGGTAGCTTAGGAATTAATCCTCACTGCCTATCGTTTGCTACCCCAGGACGCATCATTTCCAAAAGCAATGATGAAACTTTTTTAGGTGGTAGATGCTACTGCGTCCAGTATTTTCAACAACCACTATTATGGAAAAGCGCGGGCGCATTTCCATAAAAAGGAAAATCCTTTAACGCATCATTTAATGTTGCTTACTTGGTGATTCTACTGAGGATCGAACTCAGACTTTTCAGATTGAAAACCTGATGTGTTAACTTATTACACTATAGAACCATAATTGGCGAGACGGGTAGGACTCGAACCTACAACCTATTGGTTAATGGTGCTGGAGATGGGTCTTGCCCCCACATCTTTTCTAAAGATAGAAACGCATTGCTTTTATGCTACTACCAACCAGCCAATTGCTCTGCCATTGAGCTACCGTCCCACAACATACTATTCTCTGGTTAATTACTCCAAAGAATAGTACGCTTCTCGAGAACATTGGGTCTGCCGACGACCCTTAGGTGCCAGAGATGGGAGTCGAACCCAATCAATCCGTATCTGGCATAATTCTAGACACTTAACTCATCCCGAGGATCAGTTTTGTAGACTAATTTTTATTCGTTGCTGATTTGTGTCTAAAGTTTTTTCTTAATTCTTAACTTTATATATATTATACAATATTTTTTTAAAAAAATCAATTAAGATTTTTTTTGGCAAGAGCGACAGGATTTGAACCTATACCGATGGTTTTGGAGACCACTATGCTACCATTAACACCACGCTCCCATATAACTTCAACTTTTTATAGCCTTTCTGGATTTAAACACTATCGAATAAAGAGCCCGCTATGTTTCTCGTATTGAAGCCGAGGGACCTTCCTCCCAACGAGGTCATTACGCAAATGACATATAATGGTAGGTGGGGTGGGATTCGAACCCACTCATCCGGAGGAAAGGGATTTA
>CAYLJU010000010.1:1781-43092 GCA_964384115.1 uncultured Muribaculaceae bacterium
TATAATGGTAGGTGGGGTGGGATTCGAACCCACTCATCCGGAGGAAAGGGATTTATGGTGCCTAACTTTAGAATTGAACTAAGTATTTATAAGTTTGAAAACCTTGATTATTTTTTGTAGGCTCTAATCTTAATCTAATGCTTTTATTATTTCCAGATTTTAATATATCTGATAATGGAATTAAAAACATATGTAAATCTTTGTCTACACAAAATAAATAGTCAAGCTCAGAATGATTAAGAACACTATCATAAGCGGTTCCTTTTGTTCCACCCATTGATTTAAGACTTATTTCTCCATTTTCAGTTCCTGTGCATTTACATTGAACTGTTGAAAAAATTCCATCTTTTTCAATAATCATATCATACCACTGAGTATCATTTAAAGGCAGCGATACAGTATAACCTTTTAATGTAAAATAATTTATAGCCATACTTAAACCAATTCTACCTTTAATTTTGTTATTTTCCATTATAAACAATCTCCTATATTAGACCAGTCCCCCACGGCTCTCCAACTCCGTCGCCCACCTATATTAGAGCCAACAGTCCCTAATAAGACGCTCAGTCCATAAAAAATCGCTGTTCCGCAAACCCTCCCAACTAATTGGTTCTTCTTCTTCTGGAAGATAAACTCCATTCCAATCATAGTAGTTTTCTCCATCAAAAGAAATAAAATGTCCAATAATTGGAAGGTAATATATTTGAGTTTGCGGAAAGCGTAATTAAAGGATTTTGGCAAACCAGAAACAATTTCCATTGGTCCAATTTGCGTCAATACTCCAACGCCTTTTAATGAAATCTAAAATCTCATTCTACATATTTTTTCTCCTTTTGGAAACACTGTTCATGTTCCTAAAAGGAATACAAGATGCTATCGCTTTTATAATCTAATTTTTTGGAAGAAAATTATCATATACTTGCATTAAAATTGCTGTTAGCATTAAAATTGCTGTTAGCATCTTTATTAAATTATCTACTAAGGTTAGGTCCTCAGCATGTCCGCGCATCGAACTTTGTTTTTTACTCTGGCTGTTTCTTATTTTGCTCCACTACAGCCCGCTGGCTGAGGCGGTAGGATTCGAACCTACGAATGCAGGGATCAAAACCCTGTGCCTTACCGCTTGGCGACGCCCCAAAATCATTAATTGGTAAATTCTTTCCGCTTCATAGAGTTTCTTGTTCCTTTAACCCATCTCCCAATGCTAAGAATTTTTTCTGGGTACTACCAATTTTTTAATTTTTTATTGTATATATATTATACAATATTTTTTAAAAAAAATCAATTTTTATGATTTTTACTAGACACTTGATTTACAATTGCCTTACCTGCTAGACGATCTGTCTCTGGCAGACAGAGCTGGACTCGAACCAGCGATATATTGTTCCCAATATGATTGCTGAAAGTGTCTATTAAAAATTATAAAAACGAGGCTCTAAAACAACTTAATAAGAAAGGAAAGAAAAATGTTGAAACTTGCCCAAAAAGTTTTTTCGATTATTGTGGTATCTCCCAAAGGAATCGAACCTTCATCTTCTGATTCGTAGTCAGATATTCTGTCTGTTGAACTAAGGAGACATATTTATAAGGAGTTGTGTCCCTCTTATAAAGGGTTTTTTTGAATAGGAACCCTATAACCTATGCGTTTCCGAACATTTTGACGGAAAAGGAATGCGACCGCACCAACCTATAAAAATAGGATTTTTTAATAAAAGTATTTTTTAACCTTTATTATATAAATATTATATCATATTTTTTTAAAATTTTCAAATAAGATTTTTTAATTAGTATTGGAGCTTTTTTAACCGAAGGCTAAAAAAGCTCAAGACACCTTCAATATGATGCAAAAAATTGGACTCGAACCAATGACTTTAAGTTTATCAGACTTATGCTCCACCAACTGAGCTATTCTCGCAATTGAGATGTTTGCTGTATGTGCCTTTTTTAAATTTTTTATTTCAAATCTTTATATAAATATTATATCAAAATTTTTTAAAAATTTCAAATAAAAAATTTAATCCAAGAGAGAAAGATTTTTTGTCTTTCTCTCCTATTTTTTTATTAATTTTTTTCTAATAGACAAGCCAAAATAAAATCTTTATACTTTGGTTTTACCATATAATTTACATATGTAAGTGCTAATAATTCTGAACTCCATGTTCTACCTTCAATTTTAAAGTGAGTAAAACCCATAGGTTCATAAATGTTTACAATTTCTTCATATGTTATATTATTGCCATGAGCGTTGGTATTTGTCGGTTGAAAAGGCAATGCTTTAATATGACAATATTTCATAGCATAATTTTTACCATAATTTAAATGTTTTAAACTATTTAATTTATAATGTTCTTTTCTATATGTGCAAGCTGGTGCGCAAATTGGATTAATTAAAAATTCCGTTTTTTCTTTTTCTTCTGGAGTAAAAGTTTTTAAAAAATCAAAATTGTGATTTAAATTATAATCTAAGCATACTAAATCATAATCACTATTTAATTCTTTTTTTACCAAGTCTTTATCTATTAAACATTTTGTTGTTGAAGATATATATTTAAAATTAGGATAAGATTTTTTTAAATATTTCATAAGTCTATCATCTGCACAAACAACTTGATTATTTCCAGTATGAGCAATATTCATTAAAATATTACAAAATCTATCATTGAAATGTTCTTCTTTTAATTGTGAATTAGTAAAAACATACCTAATAGGTATATTAAAAGTTTGATAAAAAGTATTTATTAATTTTTGAACATCTTCTCCAGAAGCTTGTTGATAATTATTAAAAACCCTTCCTCCATCCCAAATACAAAATTGAGGATTTCCATATATAGCTTCTATTTCTATATTATCATAAAAACATTCTCTACGATTATTAAAAGTATCTAAAAATTGCAAATTAAAATTTGCAAGTTCATAAAATCCGGGAATTGAATATTTAATCATTTTTAATTACCTCCTTTTTCTAATAAAAATTGATAAGTTTCTGTTTGATATTCTTCTTTAATAAAATATTTTACAAGAAAAATTAACAATTCATTATTAAAAGAATTCCAAATAGGAGCTAAAGAAAAATGATTAAAACCTTTTGGCAAATAATTTTCAATAATTTCATCAATACTTATTAAAATATTATTTTTATGATGGTAAGGAATTTTTTCAAAACAATGATGATGAATATTAAAATTTGAAAAATCATATTGACTTTGATGCATATCATATTTACATTCTAATTTTTTAGGACAATTTTTTAAACAATGAGAATTAATTATTAATTCTACTTTAGAAGGATTTTGAATATTATCTAATAATTTCCAATTATTAGAATAATAATCTGGTAATTCAATTAATTTAAACTTATTTTCTTCAAGAATAGTATTTATTACTTCTGGGGCTAATGGAAAAATTAAATCAGCCTCTCTTGAAAAAATATATTCATAATAAGGATATTTTTCTTTTAAAAATTCATATAACTCCATATTAGAAAAACTAATAGTATTACTTCCATTTTCTCCAAGAGATAAAATAAGATTTGCAAAAACATTGCTAAAATCTTCTTTTTTCAAATAAATATTTGCACAATTAAATCTAATAGGAACATGAAAATATTTTAAATTATCAATAATACCTTCATAACCTATAGAGGGTCCTAAATTATTATTATATCCTCCATTCCAATAGCAATAAGGAAAATTACCTGAAGCTGCTGAAAAGGTTGTAGGAGTTTTAAATAAAAAAGGTTTTGTATCTGAAAAACTTTTAAATTCATTAATAATTTTATAGTTAAAATAAAATTCTGGTAAAGTTATATATAGCATATTTTTTCCTTTTACATCATAATTAATACTTTAGAATAAATTCTTCTTAAATCTTCTGGTATTTTTTTAAATTCTTCATCTCTAAACCAATAATATTCATCTAATTCATCTGTAAATAAAATTTGGTCACAACAACATTGTTGTTCTTCTTCATGATTATTTATTTGTGAATTAGGATTTTTTAAATCTTCATAATAATTATTGATAATCTTATTAAATAAATTTTGAATTGCATTAAGAACATCTATATCTTGCTCATTGTTTTTTATCATTTCTTGTAAAAAACGAATTAATGAAATATATTCTTCTAATTCATATAAATTAAAATTATTAGATATTTCATTAATCATATTTAAAACTAAATATTTTTTGTCCATTTTCTTCTTCCTCTTTAATTTTTGTTAATAAATTTTTATAATAGTTATAGATTTCATCATCAATATACTGATTTTTATAACTATGTTCAATTAAATTATATTTTTCATATAATTTAATTAAATGTGCATATTTTCTATGGAAGAAATAACATAAAGAAGGAATTGGTAGATAAGGATCTCCTGAATATTCAAATTGTGCTCCATGGCATCCTAATAAACAAATTGGCATTAATTTACATTGCGCACAAATAGGAGCATTGTAAAATTTCATAGTTTTCATACTTAAAAACAATGATGTATTTTGTGGAACAAAATCAATTATATGCTCATTATTTTCATCTGTTATAAAATAACAAGTTGTTAAATTTGCATATGATAATCTATGACAAGGAACTAAAGATAAATTGGTACAATTAAAATGTAATCCAGAAAATAATGAACAACTAGGACTTTCTCTATATCCTACAGTATCTGGATTTTTATAATTCAAATGCAATGGATCACAACCATGTCTTGAATATTCTGGTGGTAGTGTGTCATTTTGGAAAAAATGTCTTGATAAAATATCTACATCTGATTTACAAATTTTTTCAAATCTAATTTTCATCATATGATCCAATAATTCTAAATATGCATCAATTTTATCATCTGTCCAATTATCATTACGAACATCTAATAAATAAGGTTGAAAATCACCAATATGATTTGTTCCTTTATTTAATTTTTCACATGCTTCAAGCCACCAATCATAATTTTCTTTCCAATGTTCAATATTTTCTGCGGCTAACATAGGATGATATCCAGTTTGTGTTTTAATACAAAAATCAATAATGGTATCAAAATAATTATCTGGGAGATTTTTTTTCTCTCTGCTATCAATAGCATATGGACCATCAGTTGACCAAGAAAAAGCAATTTTTATATTATATGTTTTATACAAATCATCTATAAGCTCTATTGTTTTCTTTGCTTTTTCTGGTTGATAATAGACAAAAGATAAATTACTTGGAACAATAATAACTATATCATTATAAAAATTTGTTGATCCTACAAATAAATCTTGATAATTATTAAAAATTGGAATTAAATGTTTTTTAAATAATTCAATTATATCAAAGAAAATATCATCATAAAAAAGATCTCCGGCAAATAATTCCCATCTATGTGGAAAAATTTTTAAATTATTTAATATATAATCTAAAAATAAATCTACATTATGCAATGTATCTTCTTTATTTAATCGTTGAGGATATAATTCTTTACCATGTTGAGTAATATAACAATATTCACATTTTTGATTACATTCAGGTCTAATTATTAGTTCTATTGCTTCTCCAGTAAAACCATATCCATGTTTTTTTTCTGGTAAAGTATGTAAACTTTTTTGTAAGAAATTATTTAAAACAATCTTATCTTCATTTAATGCTTGAATATTTTTTTCCATTTTTAACCTCTTTATAATTTTTGTAAAATCATATTTTCTAATCTATCTAACATACCATTTGCCATTTGTCTAATTTCTCCTAGGTGTCTAGTATATTTTGTACCAGTTAAAACATAAACATTATAATAACACCAACAAATTTTAGACATAATATATGCATGTCTTTGAATTTTTCTTAAATTTTTATAATAAGAAGAATCAATTTGTCCAACTTCACTTAACATAACCATTAAATTAAAAACATTTGTATATAACATTTTAAAATTAGCAGGATCTCTTGACATTAAAATTTGTGTAAAATATTGTTCCAATATTTCATTAGAGTCTGTTAATAAATTACAGCTTTGGTGATGTTTTACAAAATGATAACGACCATTATTTATAATATCATTATCTAAATTTTTTAATTCTATTTCAGTATCAAAGATAGAGTTTTGACATATTAAAACAGTTCCATCATACATTAATTTTAAATCTGTCATTGAACTAGAACATCCATCTAATATTCTAAAATGTTCAGGATGATTTTCATTTAAAAAATATTCTGAAACAAATTGTCCTAAATCATTGCTATTTGTTTCTTTCATTTTTTGTAAAATATCATCTCCTGCAAATCCGCCCATTGAAAAAGCCACATCAGTATTATTCTCTGAGTAGGTAAACATATCTGGATATTTTTTAGAAACTCTTATTGCATTCATATAAGTACAAAAAGTATTTAAATTAATACCATCTTGAGTAGAAGCAATAGTTCCATTCTAATAAGCAAAACTTGGTGGCAACATTTCAACTTGTTTATTAATAATACAATGTTCTAATATTTGATAAAAATCATTATGTTCTTTAACATAAGCTTCAGTTTTTTCCAAAGAATCCAAATAACTAATTAATTCTGTTGAACATACTGCATGAGTAATAATAACAATTTTAGAAATATTTTTAAATCTAAAATTATTTAATTTTTTAAATAATTTTTGAAAATTTTCTAAAATAAATTGTGAATTACCTCCGCGGATATTATCTTCTCCATATTTTCCATCATAAGATAATTGAATAGATAATTTAAAATCTTTTTTAGCAACTTCATCTAATTTTACAATAAAATCATAAATTATATCACTATCACTCATTCCATTAGTAGAAAAGAAAATAGAATCAACTCCATATAAAGCTATTAGCCAGTCCTCTAATTTTTCAGTTATATATGGCATTGATAAAGTTGGCTCTTGTCCCCAAAATTCTAAATGATTAACTTGCTCTATAGGTTGTTTTAATCTATGTAAAATTGATATTATATTTTTTAAATAGCTTCCATCTTGAATAGCTGCAATGGTATTATTCCATATTTTTTTATTATTAATATGTTTAGCCTAATCTGCTATATGACAATATTTGCATTGTAAATTGCAGCCAGGAGAAGACATTAAAGATAATGATGTAATATGTATTTTATCTATATATTGTTTCATTTATTCTCCTTTTTCTCTTTGTTAAATTAATTTGTGCTTCTATATGTGCCATTAAATACGCCATTTGTTGACGAATATCCTGATGAATAGCCTCTATCAAATCCAAATGATGCAAAATTTGGAGAAAATGCGGAACGAGAACTATTATAACTTGATCTAAAGCTACTATAATTAGAAGTAAAATTAGTTGCTCTAAAGCCACTATAATTAGAAGTAAAATTAGTTGCTCTAAACCCACTATAATTAGAGGTGAAATTAGTTGCTCTAAACCCACTATAATTAGAGGTGAAATTAGTTGCTCTAAACCCACTATAATTAGAGGTGAAATTAGTTGCTCTAAAAGAAGATAAAAAACTTCCTAAAAAACCACTATAATTAGAAGTAAAATTAGAACTATTAAAACCACTTGAATTATAGGTTGAAGTTAAACCACTTACATCATTAATGATTGATTTTAAGGAATTAAAAGGAGTTCCTTTTAGATAAGTTCCTCTGGTAGGAACATTAATTGTTGAAGTTGATGCAACTGAACCAATATCTGCACTTGTAGTTAATTCTTCTACTAATGCTTTTAAATCTGCAACAACGTCATTTTCTGTTAATTCCCCTTGTTTGTTTGGTATTGCAGCAGAAGTAAAACCGAATCTATTTCGTTCAGTATTTAAATCTGAATAAATCTAAAAAACATCTTCCCATAAAACTTTATTTCCTGAATCAAATCCCATAATAAATTAACCTATTGCTAAACTTTCAACTAAAAGCAATTCTTCCTTTTCATCAAATGTATCTCTTGGTTGTCCAGAATAATTTAAAATTTGTAAATCATTAATTATTAATAAAATAGAAATTCTATCTTCATTATTTAATGTAATTGTTAATGAATGATTTTTATATTCTAATAATTTTTGCAATGTTTCTTTTAATATAGCATTATTTACTAAATCATTTGTATAATGAGTAAAATTAATTTCATTTTGATGTTCATTATTTTCATTTAAAGATGATAAAAAATAAATATTATCATCTTTATTTAAAGAAAAATTATCAATAATTTCTTCTGAATTTTGTTTTTTAATAATAAAATTATAATACATTATATTTCCTCCTTTTTATTATATTAATTAAAATCAAAAAGATTATTTTGTGATAAAATTGCATTAACACCTATTGTATTAATATTCTAAAGTATTGATATAATTTTTTTCTATAAATCATTTAAATCATAAGTAATATGATTAAATATTTCAATAGAATAATTTTTATTTTGAATTTTTTTTAAAAACATATATTCATCGCTATTATTGTCAAAAACTAAATTATTATATTCTTTTTGATAATAATTATATAATAAACTATTTAAAAGTAATGTTAAACCATAAAAAAAATTATAATTTAATTCATTTTTATTTTCTTTTTCTTTTAATTCTTTTAACCAGTTTGAACCTTTTAACATTTTAATTAAAAGTGGCTCTAAAATTTCTTGATTATGTAATTCTTTATTATAATTCTTTAAAAATAAAAAAGTTGAAAAAATATCACAAATACTTTTATTATGAATATAATGGCCAATATAAGAAGAATTATCATCTTGATTATATTTATAATATATATAATTATTATATTTTCCTTTTAAAAACAAGTGACATAAATTAGCAAAATATCCATCTTCACAAATATATAAAGAAGGAAAATGTAAATTATATTCTTTTATTTTAGAATTTTTAATAATTAATTTCTCATTTGATTCAATTATATTATTTTTAATTAAATCAAAATATAAAAAATCATATTTATCATTTTTTTTACATAATTCATATAAATTTTCTAAATCATTATTATGACAAAATTCATCATCAAAATCTAAAAATAATACATATTCTCCAAAACAATTATCAAGCCCTATATTTCTTGCTACTCCTGGACCTTCTCGTTTAGTATTTTTTAAAAACCAACAATTTAAATTATATCCATGAAAAGCATCAAAAACTTTTTCTTCATCAGGAGAATTATCACTAATTAAATATATATTACATCTATTAATAATTGTTTGTGATTTTAAAGTATTTTTTAATCGTTTAATTAAAATATCATTAACTTTATAATAGGGAATAATGATATCAATTTTTCCTGCTTTATATCTTTGAAAATATTTCCACTATGCATACGGCATAAAATAATAATCTAATCTATTTATTATTTCTTGATTATTTAAAAAAGATAACATCTATTTATGATTATGATATATTGAATAGTATTTTTCATAATCATATAAATAATAATCTTTTTCTGTATAGTAATACATTTTATAATCATCATTAAATAAAGACCATATCTCAGGCATATCATTATTTATAATATTACAAAATTTACAAATTGGTTTTGGTGTATTACAAAATTTTTCTAATATTGTTAAAGATAAATTATTTATATCTATATAATCTTCCTCAATAATAGGTATATTAATATTAGGATAACAATTAGAAATATTCTATATTGTTGTTGCTGTTGGACATTCAAAAATTTTACCATCTTTTAAAGTTAAAACTGGTAAAGTATATCTTCCACAATGATAAAATTGTTTTAAGTCAGAATCACCTTTTGGATTAATTAAAATTTTTTCAAATAATAATCGAGGATATAAAAAATCAGTTTTTATACCAAAATTAGAAAATTTTTCTTTAATTTCATTATAATTTAAATTAATAGGGTATGTTGTTAAAGAAATATCTACATTATTTTCTTTTAAACACTAAATATTATCAATATTTAAAGAAGAAAGTTTTATTCCATTAGTTAAAATTCTTAATTCATTTAATGGAAAATATTTTCTAACTATTTTAATAATATTAAAAAAATCTGAATTTACAAAAGGTTCTCCGCCTAATAAAAATATTGTTTTAATTATTTTTTGTGGAATTTTTGAAGTAATAATATTTAATTCTTTATTAAGCTATTCCGCAGATAAAAACCAATTTGAGCTTATTGGAGCAAAATGATCACAATTTCTACATTTTAAATTACATTTATCTGTAACTAAAATTTCTAAATCAAAACCATTTTTAATTTCTCCATATTTATTTCTAAAATGAATTTGTTTCATATTAAAAATCCTTTTTTATATTTTTATATATAAATATTTTAACATAAAAAAAAAGAAAAGTCAAAATGACTTTTCTTTTAATATTAATGCTAATACATAATCTTTATGTTCAGGTTTTACCATATAATTACAATAAGCAATTAAAACCTCTAAGCTTGTTAAAGTTCTACCTTCAATTTTAAAGTGAGTAAAACCCATAGGTTCATAAATGTTTACAATTTCTTCATATGTTATATGTTCTTTTTTAATATCAATATTTAAAGCACCATCTTTAATAGAACAATATTCCATTCTATATTTTTTACCATAATTTAATCTACTTATAGCATTTAAATAATAATGTTTTTTTCTATGTTGACAACCAGGAGGGCAAATAGCATTAATTAAAAACTCTGTTTTTTCTTTTTCTTCTGGAGTAAATGTTTTTAAAAACTTAAAATTTTTATTTAAATTATAATCAAGACATACTCTAAAATAATCTTTTTTATTTAATTCTTCTTTAATTTTTTTCTTATCAATAATACATTTTGTAGTGGAAGATATAAAATTATAATTTTTATAATTTTCTTTTAAATATTTCATTAAATTATCATCTGCACAAACTACTTCATTTGGAAAATTATCTCCTAACTCCATTAATAAATTACAAAAACGATTATAATAATGTTCTTCTTTTAAAATAGAATTAGTAAAAATATATCTAATTGGTACATTAAATTTATGGTTATATAAATGAATAAGTTCTTCAATTTCTTCTTTATTTGCTTGATTATAATTTTGAAAAATTCTTCCGCCATCCCAAATACAAAAATGCGGATTACCATATACAGCTTCTATTTCAATATTATCATAGAAATATTCTGGATGTTTGTACATAAGATCTAAAAATTGTAAATTTAATTGTTTTAATTCATAAAAACCTGGAATTGAATATTTAATCATAGCATATTTTCCCTTCTATAAATTTTATATATATTTTCTTTATATTCTTGTTTGATAAAATAATCAATTAAAAAAACAATTAAATCATCTTTTTTATCTGAAATTATATCTGGAAAATAAAAATGATTTATGCCTAAAGGGAGATATTTTTCTTTTATATCTTCAATAGTAATTAAAGGATTATTTTTATGACATCCTTTATTATGATTACATAATTTATAATTATTTTTAATTGAATAATTATATTGATTTTTATGTTCAGATAATTGACAATTATTTTTATTTAAACATCCTATATTACAAGTTGATATAATTGGTAATTCAATTTTATTTTTTTGTTTTATTTTTTTTAAAAAATCTATATCTAAAGCTTTATTTTCTGGAATTTGAATTAATCTAAAAAAATTTTTTTCACAAATTAAATTTATAATATTTTCTGTTAAAGGACATAATAAATCAGCTTCTTTTGAAAAAATATAATTATAATTTGGATATCGTTCTTTTAAAAAATAATATAACTCTAAATTAGAAATTTCAATTTCATTACTACCATTTTCATTTAAAAACAATATAGTATTACTCATAGTATCAAAAAAATCTTTTTTTTCTAAAAAAATATTTGCACAATTGAATCTAATCGGAATACTAATTAAATCAACCAATTTAACAAAATCTTCATATAAAGCTGCTTTATTATTATTATTATTATACCCGCCATTCCAATAACAACCAGTAAAATTACCTGTTGCAAAACTAAAAACTAAATCTTCTTTAAAATATTCTGGAAAATTTCTATGTATATTATAAAATAAATTTATTATTTTTGTATTTGAATAAAAATTTGGTAATGTAAAAAAAATCATTATTTACTCCATTCTTGCGTGATAACTAGGATTTATGCTTTCTGGTAAAAATATTCTATATGATAACAATTCTTGAATTGGTAAAGAAAAATTTTTATATTGATTATCCATAAAAGCTAAAAAATCTTTATCTATATTATTTTTTTCAATAAATTTTTCTTCTTTTAAATCTTGTTTATCTTTTTCTTTTTCTTTTTTTGAATGAATTTCAACAGCTGTATATAACAATAACAAAAATTCATTTAAAATTTCTAGATCTTTTTCATTATTTTCTAATAACATTTTTGTTAGAAAAATAATATTATAATAATCATTAATATTATTTTTCTAAAAATTATTTTTTATATTTTTAATTAATTTTAATAATTCTTGTTTTTCATTCATTTATTATATACCCCATTTCCTAAGTTTTTTTAAGAATCCATTCTTTTCTTTCTTTGTTATAATCTAAATATTTTTTATCAATAGCTTCCTAAATTAATCCATATTCATTATAAATTTTTATTAAATGATTAAATTTTTGTTTAAACAAATTGCATACTTGAGGTATTGGTAGCATAATTTCTCCAGAATGTTCAAACTAAGATCCTAAGCACCCATGAAAACATATTGAATTAATTTCACAAGAATGACAAATTGGTTGATTATGTAATTTATGAGTATGAATATTAATAAAACCTGATATATTATGAGGTATAATATCAATAATTTTATTATTTTTTTTATTTGTTTTAAAATAACAGCCTGTAAATTGAGAATATGTTAATCTATGGCATGGAACTAAAGATAAATTAGTACAATTAATCATTAAGCTTGTCTGTAATCCACATCCCATACCTTCATTTCTATTTGCAAAAGTTGGATGTTTAACATATTCTGGAATTAATAAAAAATCATAATTATTAGAACTTCGTTTTAAAGTATTATTTTCTCCATCACCCTTAAAAAGATGATAAGCAAGTTTTTCTTTAGAATTATCGCATAACTATAATCTATATTCTAAAGCTTTTGATAAAAAATTTAAATATTTATCAATTTTTTCTTGAGTCCAATTATTATTTCTTACTTCTAAGAACATAGGCTAAAATTCTCTAATTTTTTCACCTGAAAATTCTTTTATTTTTTTTATAAACCATACATAATTATCAAACTAAAAATCAATTCCTTCTGCAGAAATCATGGGGTGTATACCAGAATCTGTTAAAATAACAAATTTCATAATTGTATTAAAATAATCTTCTGATAATTCTTTTTTTTCTCTAACATTTTTTGCAGCATAAATTCCATCAGTTGACCAAGAAAACATTAATCTTGTATTAAATGTATCTCTAAAATATTTTTGATATTCTAAAAATTTTTTTGCTTTTTCTGGTTGATAATAAACAAAAGATAAATTACTTGGTATAACAATTAATGTCTAAATATCAAAAATTCTTGGATCACTTTTTTTTATTTTTTTTAAATATTTTTTAAAAATATCCATTATATCAAAAAAGATATTATCATAAAATAAATCCCCTGCAAAAAGTTGTATTTCATTAAAATAACTTTTCTATGTATTATAAACATAATCTAAAATTAAATCTATGTTATGTAAAGTTTCTTCTTTATTTAACCTTTTTGGAAAAAGTTCATCTCCATGTTGAGTAATATAACAATATTCACATTTTTGATTACATTCAGGTCTAATTATTAGTTCTAATGAATTTTTATTTAAATTCATTAAATTTGAATTTTTTTTATATTTAGGAAATAATTCCGTGTTAAGATAAAATTCTATTAACTCTTTTTCATTATTATAAAAATTATTTTCCAACATTCTAAACTCCTAAATTTAAATATTCTTCTATTAAATCTAAAGCTCCATTACAATAAAATCTTATTTCAGAAGTATTTCTTATTAATTGTGAACCAGAAGCAATTAATATATTAAAAGGACAACAACATATTGTAAAAAGTAAACAAGCATGTTTTACTGTTTTTTCTATATTCTATGCATATGAAGAAGAAATCTATCCTGTTTTAGATAATATTATCATTAAATTTACTATAGAATGAATCATAAAAGTTGCAGTATCTCCAAATAATAAATTATCTATTGTTGATAAATATTTATTTAATTCATTATTAGTAACTTTTAATGGACTAATATTATTACCATGCGTAGTAATATTATATCTACTTTGATCAAAAATATTATTTGAAATTTTTTCTGCATCAATTTGAGTATCAAACATGTAATTTTGACAAATTAAAATAGAGCCATCATACATTATTTTCAAATCTCCAAAGATTGGATGACAAAATGGAGATTCCTTCTATTTATTTTTATAAAAAAATTGTTCAATATAATCATCTATAGTATTTATTTCATTTTGTTTCATTTGTTCATAAATTTTAGTAAAAGTAGCACCAGGAGCTAATGTAGAAAAATCTAGAGGATGCTTTAAAATTTCATAATGTTTCTTTTTTTGCACAGAAGAACATCTCTATAAAAAAGATGTTAAATTAATTCCATCTTCAGTAGTTGCCTCAAATCCATTCTGAAGCTATAATGTAAAATTATTCCAATAAACATTCCTATTTGTAGAAGAGGTTTTCATTGTTATTAAAAAATTTTCAATTTCATTAAAATACTAATCTACTTTTTCAATAGTATTTAAATCTTTAATAATTTTTGTTGAAATAACTCCATGAGGATTAATTTTAATTTTTACTAAATTAAAAAAAGTCTAATTTAATAAGGTATTTAAATAAATAAAATTATCTTTAATTTTTTCTGCTTTACCGCCGCGAATATTGTTTTCACCATATTCTCCATCATATGAAAGCTATAATACTAATTCAATTGGCTATAAAGCATTTTTTTCAATTGTTATAATAAAATTATATATATCATCTATAAAATCCATTCCATTAGTAGAAAAGAAAATTCTATTTAAATTTGAAAAATTTTTTTGCCAATAATGCCATTGAGTGGTTAAAGAAGTAAGAATCATTGATGGTTCCTATCCCCAAATTTCAATATTAGTTATTTCTTCTTTTGGAAATTTTAATTTATTTAAAGTTAGATTAATATTTTTTAAATAAGAATTATTTTTTAATGCTTTAAGAGTCTCATTAAAAATTTTTTGTGAATTTTTATTTCTAGTTCTATCTATGGTACAATATTGACACTATAGATTACATGCTCCGGCAGCAATTAAACTGATTGTATTTGGTATTTTTTTCTATTTCATTTATTTTTCCTTTTTAAAAACTATAAAATCCACTATTCCACCCATAAAATCCACTATTCCATCCATAAAATCCACTATTCCAACTATTATTCCCACTAAAATCAGCAGCATCATATCCATAATTAGAACCAAAATCAGCAGCATCATATCCATAATTAGAACCAAAATCAGCAGCATCATATCCATAATTAGAACCAAAATGAATACATGTATTATTCATATTATTAACAATTGTTGATAACTAATTAAAAGCTGTTGGTTCTAATAAATCTGAAGTAGATGGAACAGATACTCCACTTGTTGAAGCAATTGAAGTTAACCATGTATTACTTGTCATATTTTGAATTAAATCTTTTAAAGAAGAAATATGAGATGGAATAGGTTTATTTTCTTGTTCATCGGGGATAGTAACTGTTGAAAAATTAAATTTTGTTCTTGCCGTATTAAGATTGGTGTATATATTTTCTATATCAGTCCAATCAACTATGTTATTTTGCTATAAAGCCATAATAATTTATCCTATCTCCATAATTTTTTCGAAAAGATATTCGTTACTTTGATCATATATTCTAGTTCTATATTCAAAATTAGAAATAGTATTTATAGAATGTAAAAAATGTTCTTGTCCTTGTCCTTCTTCAGTTTTATTAAAAATAATATAAAATCTTAAATTTGTTTTATTTTTTTCTTCATATAAATTTTCCCATAAAACATCCAATCCTTTATAATCTTCATCGTTTTCAGGTAAAAAATTTGTTGGTTCAGAAAAAGAAATATCTTTAGTATTATTTTCATTGTAAATTATTGAAAAAGTAATATTTCCTTCAAATTTTATTTCTTTTTCAATAAAATTTTCATCTAAAAAAGTACATTTATAATAATTATAATTCATTTTATTATAATCTCCTTTCTTTTTATTTTATTTTATTTTTCATTAAATAATTGATAATTTTTTTCCATATTATGATAAAATTCATTATAAAAATTATTTTTTATAGAAGGAGTTGTTTCTAAAAAACACTATTTACATATTAAAAAATTATTATTTATTTTTTTATCTAAAGAAACTTTATATTTAGAACAATAATTTTCTTTAAAATGTAAACATTTTTCTTTATCACAAAAAACAAAATTATTATTTTTATCAATTATAAAAAAATTATCTTCAATAAATCTAATAGATAAATTTTCTTGCATTTCAAATTCTCTATCACGCATATATCCCTAAGTTCTATATAAAATAGTTTTTATGGGAACATTATAGCTAAAATATATATTTTCAGAATAAAAAATAATTGTAGAAGTAGCTTCTAAATAATCTGAACTTTCTATTTTTTGTTTTAACTAATTAAAATAAAGTTCATCTGAATTTTTTAAAGTTTTAATAAAACTTATTTCTTTAACTTTATCACTGCCAAATAATATCTGATCAAAATTAAAATTATCTAAAGGAATAGATAATAAAATTTCATTATTTTTTTTCATTATTAAATGCATAAAATTTAAATCTCCTTATTATCCCATTAATAGAAATGGAATACTATCTATTTGATATTCTTGTTTAAATAAATAAGGAATAATGCTCGCAGAAATAGTAACTGGATTAAGTCTACCTGTTAATTTAAATTCTGTATACCCCAAAGGTAAATATTTATTTATTATATCTTCATAAGAAATTTCATCTTTTTTATAATTTAAAAAAGGTGATTTTTTTCTCTCTAAATTAGTACACTCCAAAGTTAATTTTTCATCTTGTTGAAAAAGAGTGTATTTAGCAAATTCATGATAATGAAAATCTATTCTTTTACAATTTATAGGACACTTATCGTTACAAATAATTTCAATTCTATTTCTATATTGTTTTTTTATTTGAGATAAATATTCAAAATCTTTACTATATCTTCTTGGCATTACTATATTATTATATTTTGTATCTAAAATATTTTCCCAATCTAAATCATGATGAGTATTAACAACACTTCTATCAATTTTTAAATAAGGATATTTATTTCTTAAATATTCTTCTAATATAGGAGAAGCTACTAAAACAGAATTTTCAGTCTTACTCCATAGATCTAAAATTTTATTGCAATAAATATCATTTAAATGTTCTTTTTTTAGAAGAGGATTTGTACAAGTTAATTGTAATTGAACATTTAATTTCTTATATCCTTCAATAATAGATTTAATATTAGTAATATTTTCAATATTTCCTAAGTGTGTACTACCACCATTCCAAATCATACAAGGAAAACTTCCAAAAATTGCTTTAATATTTACATCTAAATTAAATATTTCTGGATTTTTTTCTTTTAAAAAAAATATTTTTTGATATAATTGTTTTCCTGTATAGAAACCAGGACAATAATAATTTATCATAAATAAAATTTTTCCTTTTTTATTTATTATTATACACTTTTTTTTCTCAAAAGTCAAAATATTTAATATAAGGAGCTAATAATAATTCAAAATTTTTATGATAATAACTTTTTACAAAATTTTTTAATTCTTTATAATTACATATATATGTATTATCTATTAATAATATAAAATTATTGCAATAATATTTTTCTAATTTTTCATTTAAAATTAAAAAATTTTTATTTTTTTCATATATATCTAACATACAATATATATAAAACAATTTTATTATCATATATATATCTTTATTTTCATTCTTTAAAAAAGAAAAATCATTTATTATATCTTCTAACTAATAATAAATATCAATTAAAATATCATTTATTACATTTTCTTCCTGTTTTTTAAAAAATAAAAAATATTTTGATAGAATTTTAGATATATATAAATTAGTCTAAGTAAATTCATTTTCAACCAAATATTTATTACTTTTATTACACTAATAACATATCTCCGGATAAAAAGCTTCTTTAATTTTTATATATTTTGTAATAATTTTTAAGTAATCATAAAACGCTAAATTTTCAAATGTAAATACAGGATTAAATTCTAATCTATTTATTTTTATAAAATTATTTAAAATTAAAGCTTTCTAAGAATTTTCAATAATATTAGCATTTTGATCCTATATAAAAAATTTTAAAATAGTTAAAAAATTTTTTTTTGAATATTCATATAAATTTTCTAAATCATTATTATGACAAAATTCATCATCAAAATCTAAAAATAATACATATTCTCCAAAACAATTATCAAGCCCTATATTTCTTGCTACTCCTGGACCTTCTCGTTTAGTATTTTTTAAAAACCAACAATTTAAATTATATCCATGAAAAGCATCAAAAACTTTTTCTTCATCAGGAGAATTATCACTAATTAAATATATAGTACATTCTTCAATAAATGTTTGTGATTTTAAAGTATTTTCTAACTATTTAATTAAAATATCATTAACTTTATAATAGGGAATAATGATATCAATTTTAGATTGCATTCTTTTAAAAGATTGATTTATTTGTTGCTTTGAAAAAAGATCACTAGTAATTTCAAAACTATTTAAAAATATTTCTTTATTATTTATACATTCTAAATACTTTTTATAATTATATAAAAAATAATTTTTTACAGAATGTAAATAATCATAATTGTTATTAAACTAATGCCAAATAAATATATCATTACTATCCTAACAAAATCTACATTTATCTTTAGGTTTTTTTTTAAAATTTAAAAGTTTTTTTAAATTAAAATTAGAATCTCTTATATCTAAATAATCTTTTTTTGTATCAGGAATAATAATTTTAGAATTAATATAAGTTATCTATTTAGAACAACAACTAAAAGGACACTAATAAATTTTATAATCTTTTAATATAAAATATGGTTTTGTATATCTTACACAATTAAAAAAATGATTAATATTTTCAGTTCCTAAAGGATTAATCTATGTTCCTATAAAATTACTTTTTTCTGACTTAATTTTGACAATTATATCATTTTCTTTTAATCTTATTATCTATTTATTATAATCAAAATTAACAGGATATTTTGAAATTAAAAAATGAATATTTAATTTTTTAAAATACTATAATTCCTATTCATTAAAATCTTTTAATGCTAAACCATTTGTTAATATTTTTATTTTAGCATTTTCAAAATAAGTTCTTATGATTTCACAAATATTTAATATCTCTGGATTAATTAAAGGTTCTCCCCCTGATAATAAAAAGGTATTTAAAATAGGGAGTTTCTTTTTTAACAAAATCATTTGTTTTTCACATTCTTTTGCAGTTAAAAAATGCGGATAAGCAATACTTGCAAAATGATCACATCCTGCACACTATAAATTACAATGATCTGATACAATAATTTCTAAAGTTAAATTTGTATTAGTATTCATAAAATATTAAACTCCTTTAAAAATTTTCTCATTTCATGTGTTGATTCTTTAATTAAAATAACTTTTATTTTTTCTTTCAAATCACGCAAAGTATATGTGAAATGATTATTAATTTTTATTTTATAATCTTTTTTTTCATTTTTATCTAAAATCCATTGAGTATAAAAATCATCTTGATTAAAACTAAAATTTTTTATTTTACTTTCTTTATAAATTAAACTACTTAATAAAAAATGTAAACCAATTAATAATTCTTTTTCTTTTTCAGAAAGAAAATTATTATCTTCAAAAATAAATTTTTGTTTTATAAACCACTATAAATCTTTATTATTATAATAATAATAAATTAAATAAATAACAATATCATTAAAAGTTAATTTTTTTTGTTTAAAATTAAAAAAATCTTCTACAACAAAAATATCTTGTTTATTTTTTGAAAAATCATTATATAAAAAATCTAAGGCAAAATTATTTATTGGTAAAAAAGAATTTTTTGATTCATATAAATCCTTTTTATAAAAAACATATTGATTTGGTGTTTTAATTGATTTTAAACAATCTTGAGCAATAGTATCAATATATTTTAAAATATTTTCTTTTTTAGGTCGATCTAAAAAATCTAAGAATATAATAAATTCACCATCTATTTTTGGTAAAAATTTATTATATAATTCACCCATTGTTATTTTATAATCTGATTTAAAAAATATACTATTTATTAATGGTTCATTAATAAAAATATCATAAATTTCTTCTTCATATTTAGAAGCATTACTTAATAAATAAAAAGTACACTTTTTATCAATAATTAACTAATCCTATTTTATATGCATTAAGAAATCAGTTACATTTTTTAATACAATATCATCTCCATAAGCAATAACAATAGATAAATTATTATTTAAATATCTTTGACATTCTTTTTCTTTAAGATAATTCATTCCATTTCCATCCCAAACTTTAAAACGTTCAGGAATATTATATAATATATCAAAAACTTTTTTATTTGTTTTACATTTTTCATACTCTTTATAATTATATAAATAAAAATCTTTTAAAGAATATAAAGGATTTCCAATTTTAGAATTCCATTGATGCCAAATAGTATTATTTTCATAATTTTCAGTGCAGTAAGCACATAATTTAGAAGGAGAAAAAACAAATTCATATAATTTTTCTTTTGTAATTTTTCTTATATCTAAATAATCAATTCCTTCTTCTTGTGGAATATTTAAATTTAATTTTTTAGAAGGCTTTTCAATGCATGCTGAAAAAGCACATTTATATAATTTATAATCTTTTAAAGTTAATTCTGGCAATGGTGCTTTTCCACAAGTATAATACTACGTAACATCTTCTGTTCCCCAAGGATTAATCTAAGTCATCTAAAAGTGAGAACGTGAATCTGTTAAACAATAATGAACTTTTTTTTCTTCTAAAATCTTAGTAATATTATTAAAATTCTATTCATCTGAAAAATAATATGAAATCTAAAAACCAATTTTTAAATCTTGCAAAACCTACAAATCATTTTCGGATAAAGTCTATATTAATATTCCATTTGATCCAATAGTAATTTGTTGTTTTGGAAAAATATTTCTTGTTATTTTACAAATTTCAATAATATCTGGATGCAATAAAGGTTCTCCACCCCATAAAGAAACTGCTTCTAACCAAGGAATATTCTCTTTAATAATTTCTAACTATTCTTTTAAAGATTTCAAATCTATGAACCAAGGTTCAGACATATAAGAGAAATGATCACATCCTGCACACTATAAATTACAATGATCAACTAATAAAACATCAATAAAAGTTCCTGTTTCCAAACCTCTATCATGATAATAAAAATGATCTATAAAATATTCTTGTAATTCCTATATATTTTTTCCTTCTCTGCTTTTTTTATGCTCCTTCATCTCTTCACTCTTTTCTTTAATATAATATTAAAAAGAGATAGAAAAATCTATCTCTTTCATCTTAAATCCCTAACATTTTTATTAACTCAGCTACATTATCTTTTTCTGCTTGAGTAATTTCCGCAGTCTCCACAACCGCAGACTCACTACTCTTTTCTACTGGCATCATTTCAAAATTCATTCCACCAATAGGATTTTTAGGACATGTTAAAGAAATGGCTACTTGAACCTTTTCACCATTTTCCATTCCCCAAACATAAACTTTTTTATCCTGTTCTCCGATGAAGTCTTCTCCAAAAGCCTCAACGATTTTCTTTACAACATTTTCTTTAGCAATAGCACCTTTAGCCATTAATCCATCTCCTTACAAAAATAACAAATATATCTTTCACTATCTCTATCATAAGTTATATCTGATGAAAAATAAAGTTCTCCACAATAATCACATTGCTGAACCTCATGTTCAAAACAATAATCACAAAGTAAAGTGTTTCCATTATGAATTACAGCTCCATCTTCATAAAAAAATCTACGACCACAACAATCGCAATATGCAAAGTCATCATTTATATCTGAACCATATTCACATTCACAATTATTACACATCATTGTTTCAGAACAAGTAATATTTTGTTCACCACAACATAAACACTTTACATCTCCACCAACTATCATTTTAGTAAACTCATCAGCTAATCCCGCAATTCCTCCATAAAACTTTGGTTTTCTATAAACAAACTTTGGAGTATAACAAGTAGATTTTAACAAATCATTGTAATGTAGAGGTTTTCGTGAATCAATAACAATATGTTTTAATTTTTTTATTCTATTGCCCTTAATAGGTATATATTTTTCTTCAGAAGTAATATTTTCTTTATTAAATGAAAATGTTTCAACTGGTTCATGCCAATCATCTCTATTAAATTGTAAATTAAATAAAGAACTAATTTTATTCTTTACTAAATCTAAACCAGTTTCTGAATCAAATGGATACTGCCGACCCGCAAACAAAATATTAAAATCCTCAGTTAAATACATAAGAACTCTCCATTTTTTAGAGTTCCATTTAACTCCGCCAAAACTTGACAAGTATACTTCTTTATCTGATTGTAAATAACACATAAAAGTACATTTATCAACCATATAAGATAAATTACCAGCACGATATTCCCCATCAAGAGCATGACAAGAACGCCAATTATGAAGATTTTCACTAGAACTTAAAAAATCTAAGGGGTGAACAGAAATACATAATTGACCACTAATTTTATCTTCTTGGATAATGCGGCTTGCGGCACTTTGAAGCTCATCAAGAACAGCTTTATCTGGTTCAAAAAACTTAAAAGCTTTTACAATTTTTGAACCTTTTTGGATTTTTATATCCCCATAGAAATAATCTGTGGGTGTCATATTATTATAAAAACCATCTTTACAACATTCAAGAAACTTGGCCAAATCGTAATTTGAATATTTCCAGCGACACATTTCCACAAACTCCATAAATCTTCTATGCTTTTCTTTTTCACTTAATTCAAAAGTGTAAGTTTCTGGAAATCTATGGATATATTCTCCACCCATCATTTCAATAATTTCTTTCTTTGCTTCTCTCCATCGTTCCAAAAGGTCATCAACTTGCGGATCAGGAATACCTTGGGACGCACGAATAACTTGCTTAAAATCTTCTACGTTTACAAACTCCATTAATTACCTCCCCATTTTTCTACAATCTTTGCATTCACAACTATCTTCTGGATCATTATTATCTAATTCATATGCTTCATAACAAGTTGCGCACCACTGAATTGGAGCTGAAGCAATGCAATCTGGACAATAAAAATCAGTTCTGCCGGACTTCGCTTTAACGGGCACCAATTCGAAGTTAAAAAACTCCTTGCCGCAATGATCGCATTTAATTATTTCATCATCCAAAAAATTATGCCAATTATAACGAAATGGATTTATAAATGAATGAATATATTCAAACTTTTCAGCAGTATCTACAGAATTAAGCATACAAATAACCTTATCAATAGTAGATGATAAAGCATTTAAATGCAGTGTTTCAATATAATTATGTTCATTCATATATCCAACAGAGAGATTAACTCCTGCAATTTTCCATGATGGACATAATACACTAATATCTGAGAATGAACCCCAGTCTTCCATAAATCCGAATGATTCAATATAATTAGTGAACTTTGTATTGCGGCAGTTGTAAAAAACGCAATCACAGAAACCCTGACGGTCTAATTCAATAATATATTTAACATCATCAAATGGACATTCTGGAAAATCATTAACAAGTGCGTATGCGCCCTTGCCTCCGGTTTCTTCCTCCATTGTAAAAATAATGTGCGGCTTTAATCCAGCTCGAATAATTTTGAGTATAGTAAAAACACCCGCTCTATCATCAGCACCTAAACCATCCGGGCTCCACATTACATTCATTTCTTTATCATGATAGATAACTTCTGGTTGTGTAGGGAAGACAGTATCTAAATGCGCAACTAACACAATAGGGATATTGCCTTCCGCAATAACATACTTACTGGTACATTTTACTTTATCATATCTTTTCTCTAAAAAAGTGTTTAATGTCTTTAATAAAGAAGTATCTGATAAAGAAGCTATCTGCTTAAATAATTGAACATCATTATTACTTAATACTCTCAAATAGATCCTCTCCTTATATTTTTTCTTTATAATATATTATAACACTTTTTTAATAAAAAATCAATTAAGCTTTCTTGAAGCCTAAACCTGGAATCCAATCTGCCTTAGACTTATTTAACATTTGACTTAATTGAATAGACGTAAAACATAATTTACAATTACCATTACGCTGACAGTTCTGCCGACATTGAGTGCGGGCCTGACCAAATTGCTCTGGAATAGCGCGATTATCTACATTTTCACCCAAATTAGTTAGAATAAGATTTAAATTACCAGGCCAATTTTTATCTTCCTGGTAAACTTTTAATAAAACAGCTTCTTTTTTAATATCATCTGTATCAAACTCTAAAATATCAACATATGATTCATATGCTGGAACATCTTCAGGACGCACATATGTGCCGCACACGCCATTCGGTCTTGGAATATAACCATCGAAACACACATTCGCTACTAATCTGATCGGCACTCCATACTTCTTCACTTCCGAAAGGTCAAAGTATAATGGTGCGCCAAGTAATACTTCATAAACTCCAAGATATAAACATCCACGAAGTTCGTAGAAAGAAGTAATAGGATAAGCCCAATAGAACTTTAATTTATAGTCGTGGCAAGCTTTAGCCATGCGCAAGTTCGCTAATGCGAGCGTCAAATCGAGCTTAGCCGCAAACATCTATAATTCTTTCCAATCAATTTCTTCATCTTTTGGAATAGTAATTACATATTTTCTCTTATTTAATTCTTCGTCTTCAATAAAATTATATAGACCTTTTCTGTCCTTGTAATCTAATTTTATTTCATCAGCCTTTTGGAGAATATTTTTAGGCTGTCTTATAGATACACTATACTTCAAAATAATCACTCTCCTTTATTATAGTATAACATAAAAATCGACATTTTGCAACAAAAAAATTGAAGAGTGATTTTAGTTTTGCGGAACGATGTGTTCAGACGTCTGCGGCGCAAGCAATTTTTTCCATAAAATTACTTTGCTCCTGGATAAAAGAAAAAGGAGCAGTTCTAAATGAACTGCTCCTAACTGAGAGGAGAAAACTTAATTAATCTTTATAACAGATTAACTCTTATGCTTCAACAGATTCTTCCCCATCACAAACTGCTAACTTATACGCCATTTTCTTGGTCTTCTTACCATCGGCGCCTTCTACGGGAACCTGTTCCTTAACTACTTCGCCAGCTTCAACCAACTTGCTCATACGAGCAGTAATCTTTGCTACGGAAATATTTTCGCCTTCAATCTGAGCTGCAATATCACCCAGAGTCTGGAAATCATAAGTCAAAACAGACTTAACAACTCCCATCAGTTCATCTGCCTCTGCTCTCTTCTTTGCGGCAGCTTCCTTAGCCTTAGCAGCCTTCTTTTCCAGAGCTACAATTTCCTTTTCCGCAAACTCTACAATATCCGCTCTACCCTGTGCTTCTGCCATAACGATAACTTCTTCAAACATCATCTTCTTAGTAATCTTCTTTTCCATTCTTATAATCCTCGCTCTTTCTTAAAAATTAAAATTATTTTTTATTATGCATATATTATATTATATTTTTTAAAAAATGTCAATCAAATCTTTTACGTACGCCTCAAGCTCATACTACCAAACCAGTTCATCGTCATCATTTTCCTTATTTTCTTCTGGGAGGGGAAAGATACGATGTCTACTGATCTCATTCTCAATTATCTTATCCCATTTAATGCCAAAAAGATCTTCAAATCTATCTTTGCCAAAGTCATCAATTAACATATACTCAACATTACCATACCAACAAATATTTTTTAATGTCTTAATCATCGGTGCAAACACTTGGTAATAATGATCTTCACAAACATTTACACAGTAATCTCTAAATACCGTTTTATCATCTAAAGCAATATTAAATGAATGTAAATCAGTATTAGAAATAATCTCATCACATTCAATACATCTTGGCAAAGATTCATAACAATAATCGCAATAGATATTGCCATTTAATTCAAAATAGCCTGTTTCTTCATCAATTCTACGACCACAGCTATTACAATACTTATATTCATAACAATTACTACATGCCATTAAAGAACAATCTGATATTTCTTTGTCTTCACAAGGCATAATTTCTCCGCAGCACATACATTCAGTATATCCAGAATATTTAAAGCAAAAATATTCTGGTGCATCTTTAATAAAACAAATTGCATGATCTTTATAACAAAAATCATTATACATGTAGCCGCACTGAAACTCATAATTATAAACTTTATCATTGACAAAGATATCAGCACTTTTGTCAGCATCAAATAAATAACATTCATCTTCATAATAACCCTCTCCATGAAGATTATTACTTAATTCCGCAAGCCATTTAATAACTTCTTCCTGAAGCTCTGTATTCCAATAAGGATAACCCTTAATGCCTACAATTGCGGCTGCAGGATCTACAATAAATAATTCTCTCCACTTCTTAGAGTTCCAAGTATAATCTCCAAAAAAATGTAATTTATCATTCTTTGAAGCCATATAGGCTACAACTACATAAGGAGAGTTCATCATTTCAACGGTTCCAATTCTGTAATCGCCTTCACTTCTCCAGCTCATACAGGATTCCCAACCATTGGCGTTATCACTCATTGTCATATAATCAAGAGGATGAATAGACAGACATAAATCACCCTCAAATGTTTTCTCATTTAAAATCTGAGAATGAGCTAGTCTGAAGTTTTCAAAACCATCAATATTCCAGGCAGAAGCTAATTTGCTTAATGCTTTCATAATTTTATGACCCTGAGTAATTCTGTATGGTTTTCCATTTGGAAGAACTATACTGAAAGTTGGACCCTCATAAACATTAGTTGATAAAAGTTTAGCATCAATTAAAGATCTTAATCTTTTATAAAAATTATAATCACCTTCTGCGTTAATAGAAATATAATCAAAAAAATTAGAATAAAATGGATAAATGGCATCATAATATTTATTGTCTTCATCAAACATTGCCTTTTCGAAATCTTTTTCAATCATTGAATCAGTCTTCTTAATAGAAATACTCTTTGAAATAATAAAGTTTTCTCCAAGTAATCTATACAAATATCTTTTTTCTTCATTCCAAAAACGAAGAAGATAGTCAATATCTGCTTTTCTTGTCTTTTTATAAGGAAGTCCATATAAATCAATCCAAGTCTCGATCTCTTTCTTCTCAATGTCTGACAGTCGTTCAATTAACATTCTTACCACTTTCCTTTCTTATTTTCTTTATAATATATTATAACATTTTTTATAAAAAAAATCAACTAAGATTAGTGGAGGCTAGATACCTTACTTATTATCTAGCCTCAATATATTAACAATAAGGACAAGCCTCACTATTGCTGAACATCATATAAGTTCCTTCGCTTAAAAATGCTGTTTCTCCACCTTCAATCTTTAATTCAATTCCAGTAGCATCTTCATTCCACTGTTCAAGTTCAAAACAATGGCCGCCAATAGCATCACTAATATGGACGTGTTCATAGGTAAAATTACCCCATAATAAATTCTGATTGCCACAACCAGTACACAATATTACTGAAATTAAAATTAAAATTATTGTTAAAGTAGCAAAAAGCCCCTTTACCATTCTACCAATAAAGTTTTTATTCATCATCTTTTTTTCTCCATGTAAGCTGAACAATTTTCACAATACTTTGTTTTAAAACCCTCCTTGCCGCAAATAGAACAGATATAATTCTTTGCAGTTGGAGTTCTTACCATGACTGGCTTTGGAATCCAATGACCTTTTTCAGTTGACATATTAATTCTCTCCTATACAAACTTTTTTATTACATAATGGACACTCCACATAAGAAGCGTCAAAAATCATACCTGAATATTCTTCAACTCTGGCCCGCACCTCATGTTTATAATATTCAAAAATTGCTTTACAATGCGGACAGGTTTTAACTGTTCCTTTTGGATAAATTAAAATCTTTGCCATATTTACATTTCCTTTAAAATAATCTTTTTATTGCAACTTGGACAAAAAATATATTGATAAGCAGAATAATTATCTACCTTAACATGCACATCCATTCCTGTATAACCTATTGTTGCATGACAACATCGACAAATAATTTCTTTTCCTTTTGGCTGTTTTATAATCCAAGGCATTTTACAATCACCACCATGGCGACAAAAATAGCAATACCTCTGAATCCATCTAAAATGCCTTTAATAATTGGTTTCATTATAAGTTCATCGCCCCTACAATTACCATCTTGCCGCAAGCAGGACAAGTAATATAAATACCATCAAGTCCTCGACCAAATGCAATATTATAATCAGATTCATCATATTCAATTACTGCATCGCAATATTCACACTGTGTAATCATTATATCCACTCCTTATAAACTCTTGCGAAATCTTCCAAATCATAACAATGTAATGAATCATTGCATTCTTCAAGATAGTCAATAGAAATCAGTTCACATTTACCGTCTGGAATTGTATTATTTCTCTGAATAATTGCGGCTGCTTCTGTGAAATCATTTGCGGCAATGATGCCACCATACTGCATGCTTTCATCATCATCTAATACGGTTGCTTTAAAAAAATAAATATTTGCCATTAACCCCATGCTCCTTTCAGTAAATCATCAATCTCATTATTATCACTTTCTATTTCTTCATCATCTGAATAGGTATATTCAGTAATATCTTCAACTCGATAAGCAGCAACTTGTTCTGTGATAATAGTTAAATTACCTACACACCACATGCCTAAGGTTTGTTTTTTTGCTACATTCCAGATATGTTCATAACGTTTTTTAAGTCTTTCTTTTGCTTGTTCAGGACTTTCAAACTCTTCAATAGTTTCAAGCTCTACACCATTTTTCAACCAAATTGTTATTTTAATTCTATAATCCACAGAAACCCTCCCATGTTAATTCTGACAATGAAGCATCTTCTGGTAAATCCTGCGGAATTGGCTCTGTAGATACAAAATACCAACTAATATCACAGGCATAACGAGCATTTGATCTCTTTAAAAAATCTTCATCTTTTGTTTTAATTAGAGTAATTGGACCATTTGAGAAACCACGAGCTTTTTTGAGGTCAACTGTTCCAACTCTACTTTGCGGTTTTGTCGTCTCTGCGCTCGCAGAACCGACTGTCCCGCCATACGCCTTATGATATTCTCTTTCATCATACAACCGCACGCTCCGCACATTCCCGGTATTAGGATGCTTTACATCGATATACATTTTCTTATTCTTTTCATAAGATTCACTTACTTTTTCAAAATTAGTAAACGATGGAGCTGTATAATAAGTCATATCTTACTCTCTTTCATTTTCAAACATATACTCTGCTTCTTCAACACAAGTGGCAATACAAACTTCCACAATCTCACCATAAACATCTGTTTTTACATAAGACCTATATTTATTCTCCATAATAAATAACCTACATTGAAATTCTTTTTCCTTTTGGATTAATAAAAATATTTAAAACTGCTACATCTACATCTGATCCACATTCAGGACAAACAATATATTTTACATGTGAAGACCGTTTCGATCCATCACCCATTTCCAAAACTGTTCTTCTGTAATCATTGTATTCCACCTCCATATTTACAGTATCATCATACTTAATTTTAACCCCACAGCCGGAACAATTTACTGTTCTTACCATAGGTTTTACTCCTTAACTTTTATTTATAATATATTATATCATATTTTTTTAAAAAAATAAAATAGGAGCCTTTAGGTTCCCATAAGGATTTCTAATATTAGAATAGCAGTTAACATCATTGCAATAGAACAAATCATAAACAATGGATATTCATTTAATTCCAAAAGTAAAACTACTGTTATACTTTCTAAAATAAATAAAACAAATAAAATAAATAAAAATAAAATAATCTCCATCATAACAATACTGACAGTTGATACATTGTGAAATTAAATAAAAACAGAAAATACATAATCCAATAATCGCCCCAAGATGGTTTTCTTCCATCTTTCTGATTAATAATCTGTACAACCCCAATAACAGCCCATATAATTATACTAATTATAAACATTGTCATTCTTCTTTCTCCTCCAATCTCCAATGATAACGGCAATCATCCATATAAAAATTAGGATCTTTTGGAATATATCTATAATTCATTGTATAATGTCTTTCATAGATATCCTGAATAGTATCAAAAGTATGATACATCATTTCCATGTTTGGCCGCACAAGACGGTCTGCATGATAATGTCCAAATAACCAAATGAACCAACGAAACTTATCTTCAATTCTATCAAGCCATTCTTCCATAGATTTATCAACAGTAGACTGATCTACAACAGATAAGAATAAATCACGAGGTTCGTATGTTAAAGGACAGGTGTGCGTGAATACAAAATCTACATGAATACCTTCAATAGACTTCTCAATAATATTCATTTCTTCTTTTGTTAACTGCTCGCCAGGGAACCACTGCCATCCCTGAGCCTGTCGATAATACTTGTCCACAGAGTATGCCCCTCCAATAGTCAGACAAGTGTATCCATCAATCAGATAAATCTGACCATCAATAAAATATCTAATCTGCGGCCAGGATGGATGAACATATACATCATTATTTACTTCACCATCAAACTCAATGGTCATACCCTCTACTAATGCGGGACGTTCTTCATGATTGCCACGAAGGAAATAAAATGTAAAACCAGTTTCCTGTAATGCATTTTTGAACTTTCTATCAGACTCATTTAAATAATAGTCTGCGCCGCAATCACCTAAAATGATAATTGCTGTCTCTTCTGGCTTATAATCCATTTTTGCAATGGTTAAAATGTTATTAAAGTTTCTATGTTTGTCGCCACTAAGAAGCCACGTCCGGATCATACTTTTTCCTCCTCTTTTTTGCACAAAAACTTATCTCCTAATAAATCTTCTAAAGTAATAGAATCTATCTTTGAATATGGGATTCTAACAATAGGAATATTATTTTCCCAACAAAAATTATTTTTTATAAAGTCTCTTTCTTGGATTTCTTGCAGTGAACTATTATGGCTCCAATTCCCACCAATCATACCTTCAATATGTTGTCTTCCATCAAACTCAATTACTCGAACTAAATTATTATTTTCATAAATAGCAAAATCAAATCTTAATCTTCTTTTAGTTTTTTCAAAAAGCAATGGATAAACTTTATCATGAACAAAGTTAATATTATTTTTTTGTAAAATATTATAAATAATATTTTCTCCTTTAGAAGAAATACAATCTCCACAAGAAGAAACATATCCTGTTTTTAAACTGTTTCCCATTACTTCTTTAATTTTTCCGCAATCACATTGACATTTATACCATCGACGGTTATGATTTTTAACATGTTCTTTAAAACCTATATCTTCTAAAACTGTTAATTTTCCAAACTTTGAGCCAATATTAATTTTTGCTTTTTCTGATTGTTCTAAATTATATTTAACAAGACCAATAGATTTTAAACAACCACATGATTTAGTATTTCCAGAGGTCAATGAAGAAGTAACAATTTCACAAATATTTCCACATTCACACTTACAACGCCAAACCCTTTGATTATTTTTTCTTATATCTGGTATTTCTTCAATAACAGTTAATTTTCCAAAAACTTTATCTACTAAACTTTTAGAGCAGCCACAATCATTGCCGCTTTTAATTTTTTGTTTTATTTGCTATGTATTATAAATAATTTCATTGCCACATTTTTCACATTTGCATAACCAAAAAGCATTTTTAACTTTTGTATCTTTTGGTCTTTCAACTTTTTTAATAATATAAAAGTTTTTAGTTTTCATATTTTCTGTTATCATAATAATTTTATACACTCCTTTAAAAAAATTTTTATCTTCTGTTATTATACAATTTTTTAAAAGTAATTATTATAATAAATTGTCCCCTGTTATTAAAAATTATAAAAGCTCCTCCTTCATAGCAATTTTCATTACATCATAAGTAAAATTATTTAAAACTACATCTGCTTTTGGATTGATTTCATTTGGCACTTGTGCGCAATAGATATCAGCTACTGTTTCAATTTGTTTTAATGCTTCAGATGCTAACATTCTTGCATGATCAAGGCTATACTTACCTTTCTTAACTTCAATTAACCATTCTTTATTACCTGGAATTAAACAATCTGCATATGACTCTTCAGCAATATATTTATTTAAAAAATCTTTCATTCTAAAAATATGATGAAGCTGTTTTGGATCATACCCATATTTAGCGAGCACATCTACTTTGCTTGGATAAGGATGTTCGAGAGCATGATACTTTTCTAAAGCCATGCCCTTCATACACTTTACTGCGGCATATGGATTATAATGAGCAACTAATTCAGAATTATCAATTAAAGTTTTTACTGGCATTTCATACTTAGGATTTACCCACATATAATCAGTAAATAATATTTCAATAAAGTTAATATTCTGCTTGCGCCAAGACTAAACCATAAGACGCACGTCCTTTAAATCAATATGTTCATCATTGTGTCGCACATGAGTGGTAGAAATAGGCTTCTTATTAAATACAATATCTTCAAATGATGGCACAAGAAGAGCCTTTGTGTCTACATCAGAGCCTTCATAATCAAGACCGTAATTCTGAGAACCCTGGAGTGCAACCATTAAAACTTTATCACCATATAACATTCTTGCCTCTGTCTCATGGAACTTAAATCGTTCTTTAATTGTCATCATTCTGCATCTCCTCCAATCTCTTCTTATACATATCATATATCATAAAAGCGAAGGTGCCAAAAATGACACCTGCACTAAATCCCGCAAAAAACAGATTCATATTAAAGGCCTACTTTCTCCCAATCATTGATATAAGCATCTACATTTTTGCTATTTTTATCAATTAACTCTAATTCTGCTTTTAATTTTTCATTCTGTTCATAAAGTTCATCATAATCTTTTAATAAAGCCTGATAATTTGCTTCCATGCCTTTAAGAGATTTTTCCGCAATTCGATCTTCAGATAAATAGTATTTATATTCCTTTTTAGAAAGAACTCCATTGTTTAAAACCCTTGCATATATAGCATATCTATATACTTTATCACTCATATATTACTCCTTAAACTCTGGGAATAAACTTAAAATCTTCATATTGTGGTCATATGGGGCAGCGTCTTCCTGCAGTTCATATAAATCTAATGTAGCATCATCATACTTAAATAAACTACCACAATGAAGTTCTACATTAAGAATAGCTTCCTTAATTGTCTCACAACCGCAAGCATAACCAATTTCGCAAGCCTCTTTTAATTTCATAAATATCATTTCCTTTCTTATTTTTTATTATATAATATTATATCATATTTTTTAAAAAAAATAAAGGAAGATTATTTATCTTCCCTTTTTCTAAAAATGTATAGAAATAAATAAAATGGCGACATAATAAATAAACTACCTAATAAACATATTAAATATCCTGGCGCAAATGGAGCAACTAAAATATATAATATTATTTTACCTGCCGAGTTTAAATAGTCTAAATCTTTATGTATGTATAAAAATGGTGATAAAAGCTTTTCAATAAATTCTTCTTTTGGATTAAAATATGTTCTACTGCGGCCACAGATTTTAGAATAATAAAAATCATCCCAAATCTTATATGCTCCAATAGTTCCATACATAAATTGTAAAATCATGCCAATTATACATATAATCAATAATAAAACTGCTAAAAATGTAATCATTAACTTTACCCCACTATTAACTGATAAAACATAATTTCCGGAATAAACCACCATCTAATTAAAGGTCCGATTGCGAGACCAAACATGACTGCTCCTGTTGCAAGAGCTAAAATGCTATATCCTAAAGTGATAAAACCGCAAATCTTAAAATTATCAAATCTAATTTCATTATTATAATTAGTGTGCCACCGAGTATACTTTTTAGCAAGTGTCTGATGAGGTGCTTTTCCTTCTGGAAAGTCATCATAACTAATGTTATCAGTTTCTTTAAAAACTTTTAATGCAAAAATTATTGCAGTAATAATAAGAATTAAACCAATAACAGTTTCAATTCCGTTGGTTGTTAATTCGTATAATCTATATCTAGTTAAGATTTCCATAATCTGCGGATAAACATTTTCAGCAGTCCAGTCAATAAACATACCAAACTTTGCGGCCAAGGCATTTATAAACTCTTCATTAAGACTTATATTCATTCATAATCTCCTTTAACTTCTCTTTAACAAAAATTAACGCCGACATTGAACCATTCGCAAACTGAGTAGTTTTTTGTTCATAAAGAGAAATCTTATGATCGATGAGATTTATTAAATCCAAAAGGTCGTTGATTAACGGAGTTTCTAATACATCACGATTATACATCTCCATTAATTCATCAACCTTACTGGTATAAATAAAATCTTCTTGTTCATCATCCCAGCAAATTACATTATTCTTTTCAAGGGCATCAAAATAGAGAGGCCAATGCTCTTCTACTCCCTCGTATGTTAATGCGTCAAAAGATAATGCGGCCTGGCAAAGATTCCGCAGCTCTGGCTCGTTAATTAGATACATGTAATCACCACCTGATTTACATTAGTTAAAATATTATCTCTATCGCAGGCTTCAAGCCATTCGCACATTGCCTCTTTCATATTATCTTCTGACATCTGTGTATGAACAATCAGATAATCATAATGTTTATCGCCTTTTAATACTTCATCCATACAAATATCCATATATGCCATAAACTTCATAAAAGAATGTTTTCTGGCGTCTACATGGATAGCGTAATGGAACATTGGGATAGGCCGATCCGCAAATGAGAATACTGCTGCCTTATACTTATCGCTACACAGTGCTTCAACAATTGCCTCTGCACCTTTATTACCCTTAACAATTAACATATCATCAATATGAATCATAGAAAAATACCTCCACATCTTCGCTATGCTTAATAACCCATTTAATTGCTCTTAAAATCTTTACTCCCTGCCAGATATTAAAAGTTAAATAATGTTTTAGGCCCCACCACCAATAATCGTTATTACTTTCTCTAAAATTGGCTGGGCTAGAATACACACGCCGCACAATTGGATAAATCTTAATAAGATCCGCAGTAGATACAGGGATAACACTCCCAAATCCTTCCAACTTAATTTCTTCTTTGCTTGTAAGTTCTCCAAAGATATCACCTCTTAATCTCCAATATCTGCGCCAATATGCTACTTCATAAAGACCACCTGGGACTGCGTAAGATAATTTTTCAATGTATTTAGGAGCTTTTAACCCTTCCTTACGAGGGCGCAGAATCAATCCGTTATCTAAACCCATGTCAATCCTCCTCTCTACATTCCAGTTCAACTTCATTTACATCACAATAGCCAATTTGACCGCGATCAAATAATTCTTTAATAAATGCATATGCATCTTCATCATTCTCTGCTTCAAAATAAAGCGGAATAGTACAAATCGCACGATATCTTACCATTCTAATGGGTTTACCTCGATATCATTAAAATCATCTGGGCCAATAAGTTCAGTAGCCAGATATTCCATTACCATTTCCTTTGCTTCTTCTGCGGTCTCAGCTTCTACCACATGAAGCAGAATACAACATACTCCCCCATGTCTTCATATTAAAGTTCTCCTATATATTCTGAAAAATTAACCCACATTCTATATTCATCAATTGCTTCTTCTGGAGTAATACCATAGTCTTTTGCATCCTGATATACATTTTCTATCTTAAAAATAGAACCGCAGCATCCGCAAATGATTTCATCTTTATATCCAATGCCGCTTTCCCACTGAGGTTCTTCATCTGTTGGACAGAAAAACTTTATCTGTGTTGGAAAATCAAAATATTTAATCATCATATTTACCACCTCTTAAAATAATTCATATTCTTCCCAGCCGTCAGCTAATAAATTGCGCTCGGCTTCTTCTTTGCACCAATCTTCAAACTCATTATCAACTTCATCTGATTCTTCAGTGGACATATTCCAGATTTCAGTAGCAGAATAATTATTATTCAACCACTTATTGAAATCATAATCATCAAAATAATTTTCGATTTCATCTTCAATTCTCTGTTTGAACTCTTCATCAGTAATAATTTCTTTCTTACGCCAGTTTACATATAACATAGTTATTTCCTTTCTTACTTATCCCAAGTAAAGTGAATGAGAACTTCATCATCCTTTACCCAAGCCCGCAGGTTTCTTCTCATGGCAATCTGTGCTTCTACACTAGTGAGATATTCTTCATCATAATCATTTTCTTTTGCCCAACGAAGACTTTCATAATCGCTTTCAACAGCCTTGTCAGTCAGAAGAAATGGAACATAAACACCGTATTCTTCATATTCTAAACAAGGAAGTTCATAACATCTCAGAGGATAACCCAGACCAGCCATTTCCTTTTCAAAATCTTTTGTGTTAACTACCGCCTTTAAATATAATCCGTTCATTTTATACCTCCAACTCTACTTCTTCCCAGTTTTCGTAAGTTCCTAATTTGAATTTAACATATTTATACATTTCATCTTCATAATCTTTTTTAATCTGATCAAGGATTTTAATACCGTCTATGCCGGCCATAGCATCAGTAAAGATATCAAGTGCCTTATAACGATTATTTAACCAAAAGCTGAAGTTTTCTTCATCTTTTCTGAAATTATCCCATCTTTTTTCAATCAACTCACTATACTGTTTTTTAGTAAGGAGTTCTTTACTCATATAATTAACATAGATTTTAATCTTCATAACTATTATTTCCTCTCTTATTTTTCTTTATAATATATTATAACATATAAAATAAAAAAAATCAATAAAGGTTATTAGTATCCAAAAGAAAGGATATAATAATTCCCCTTATTGATTTTTGTTTAAATAAATGATATAATTATATTAGAAAGGAGATTGGAAATCATGCTCGATACAATTATTATCTTCGCGTCGGCAATACTGACCGGCATTATCATAACATTTACACCCTGCTTTACACGTTTTATCAACGAGCTCAGGGTTGCGGGCCTGGGTCTGCATCGTCATAGGTCCTTGCTGAATGGTTTTCATTACCATCTTGGGAAGGGTTCTGTCAGACTCGAAAGCACAGTAAGACCCCGATGCGCACATGCGGCAAGTTGAAAAAGATTTAAAGCAATCTTGACAAATAAAACGAATACCTTTTTCAGTTCCATAAATTAAAATAGGAATTGCGGGCTGATGACATAATTCGCAAGTATCAAGAAACTCTTGATGATTTGAACAATAATCAGTATCTTTTACACTCTGTCCTGTGAGCTGACAAACCGAGGTATGTGGATGCTTGATAGCACAAGTCGCGCAAGTTTCAGGCGTTGTTTTCCATGGTTTAGTAGTCATTTAATGCCTCCTTTAATGGCCTCGAAGAGGACATTACTTCTTCGTGATAATAAAATTAGTATGATTATCGCCACGAATCCTGTAAGTGGTATATCTTGTTGTGATTTCAAGAAACTCACCAGTTGAAAAAATATCAAGAATAGCTTCGCCACCATGATACTTTTCCCAGTGAGCTAATCGTTGGTTAAATGTGTTATTCATTAGTTATTACCTCGTATTTTTTAAAAGATCCATGCCGAGTAGAACAATTAATTAAAGATGATGGTATAATATATTTAATTGTCATCAGCTTCATCCTCTCTATGTGGACAAGGTCCGGGGAAACAATAATTACATACATTATCTTTTAATCTGCAAATGGCCATACTTTATTTCCCTCACTTTCGCTAATTGATGTGGTTATATTTTTTTCTATGAGCATACATTCTTCAACTAATTTTCGCATTGCATTTAAATCTTTATATGCGGGACGGGTAATCCACTCGTTTTTTACGCTTTTAAAACACATCATACCAAAGCGGCTACCATCATCATATGAGAACCATGGAGTATGATTATCCGCAAGCATTTGGCAGATTTCGGTTTGATTTTTATGATCAAGTTCTTTCTGCGAGAAAAATACCTGACCTACCATTTGAATAGAGTTGCGTTTTGCGTCTAACCAACGCCACACAATAAGATTACCTACTTCTTCTTTTGGAATATTGAAGGCACGAGCATCAAACATAGCACCTCTTTTTAAAGCGGCCATGAGAGAACATTCATAATTGCCGAAATCCATATCACGAGCGTCTAAATCATCAAGATGTGCGCTTACGAGATTATCAAAGATGCGATTAAAGGCTAATGTAGCCATTGAGGCAGAAATTGAGCAAAGTTTATCTTGACGATAATTAAACCAAGCGTCTGTTTCAAGAGTGTCATAATCAGTTAATAAAATTGTAATTTCATCTGAAGAGCAAAAGCCGAACTTTGAACCTTGTATGTTTTCAAGCATATACTCCATAGTTCCCACCATCGCTCTTTGAAAATAATAATCAAAAGGTCTTTTAAAACCTTTTGTAAAAGTATGTCCTGCACGCATATCTACTCTAATTGCAACAGGCATCCGTCTTATAAGATAATGTTGGTTTCGTTGTTCATAGTTTTCTTTCATTCGAATACCAATTTCTGTTTTATCAGGCATAATCGCTCCTCCTTATAAACACTCAAATCGTAATTCCATTAAATTATTGTAAAAGTCGGGACATTGAGCGCAAGTGTAATAGTTAATTATATTATAATAGTTATATGTGCCGCACTTATCGACACCAATATATTCATAAGTAGTCATGGTTTTTAGTTGAGGGGAGTTTACTCCCCGAGGCAGTCAATAGATTCATTGAGAGTAGGATGATCTACCATATCTTTTTCGCAAAGAGTCTTCGATTTCTAATTCATCCCAGGCTTTATCGAGTGCTTCTTTCATTGTTGCGGCTTCGACTGGCTTCCAATAGGTATAAGGAGTAAAGATTTCATAATGTTTTGTTTCCTTTCATTAAATATTTGCGGGTTTGGCTATTTTTTCATATGGGTTATCCTTCGGATTTTTACGGTTTACTTACGATTTTCTGACGTAGATTCCATTTTTAATGGAATATTTCTCACGAAGAAGATTGATAAGAGCAATCTGTGCTTCGTATAAGTTAATCCAGGTTGGATCCCATAACATAGAATTATCATTAATATGTTCTTTACATAATTCTAATTCTCTGTGAAGAGAATAAAGTTTCATTGATAGAGGTATCAAGGAAAAATACTTCTGCTTCTGAGTTGATACCGAAAGTAATTTCTCTTTCGGTGAAACCTGTTTCGGTTTCAAGAATGTCTATATGAACCATTGGGACGTGTTCGATTTTTAACATATAACTAACAATCCTTTCTTATTTTATTTTATAACATATTATAACATTTATTTAATAAAAAATCAATTAACGAATATTTTGTTGCGGCTTTGGAGGTTTGTGGTAGCTATGAGGTTAGCTGTCTGGATACCATAGAGCAGCCAATCCCGCATCTATTAAAAATTACTAAAAAGTGGTCATTGTAATTAAAAGTGGTCAAAAATTTCTGATAAGTGGTCAAAATTTTCTGTAAAAATGGTCAAAAATTTCTATATTTTTGTTAAAATTTTTCTATAAAAATGGTCAAAAGTTTTTGGACAGAACCAGATTATATATTTGATTTAATTTTTATATAATATTGAGAGGAGGTTTGATCATAAAATGTAGATTGAAAAAAATTCAAGATAGATGCCATCTACTTCGTCTATAACAAAAGAAAAAGAATATTGTGATTTATTATATGCTTGGTTATAGTGTAATTCTGAAAGAGAGAATTTGAATAGTGTTGAAAGAAGAATTCATAAAAGTAAGATTAAGTGGGCGGCTATTGAAAGAGATTTTACTCGTAAATCCAGTGATGGAAAAGAAGAAAAGGCAATGGGAAGAAAGACTATTGCTAAATATTTTAATTTTATTGAAGAAAAAGGTTTAATTACATTAAGAGATGATGGATATTATTATTTAACAGTATTAGAAAATAATGAAGCAAATTTAATTGAATATTAGACATTGGCAAAATTAATGAATGTATTTTAGAAAAATAGTATTAGTATTTATATTTATTTATTTAACAGATATTATGCAAATGGATATAATCCTTTTATTGTCACTATAAAGAATATTAAAGATTTTATTGGAATTGCTACGACTACTACTTCTAATAATTTAATTGTTGATGATACGCTTGATATTTTAAAGAGATTAGGTTTATTAGATTATAAAATGGTGTATGGAGAAGATAATAAGACTTATTTAGAGTTTCAATGGGTTAAAAATAAACTTCAATAAAAAGTGGTCAAAATTTTCTGATGAAAGTGGTCAATTTTTTCTGATAAATGGTCAAAAATTTCTGAAAAGTGGTCAATTTTTAGAAACCATATAAATAGATAATAGATAATAGAAGTTGTTAAATAGGGGACGTTATAGTATACTTCTCCGCTTCGCTCCGAAGTATACTATAACTATCCTAAAAAATTCGCCCCAGAGAGGCATAATAATGGAAGAAAAAGAATTAACAATTATAGCTTTTATCAAAAAGAGATTTAATGAATTTATGTTTAGTAATGAATAAAGATAAAGTAGATATATAATGTAGGAATTTTATGATGGATATATTCCTATGAGTGTTTTACAAAGTATTTTAGATAGATTTAGTTTTCCTTCGGAAAACTAAGGAGGAGATTATAAATATGGAATAGAAAAAGATACCGGTTCAGTTCTTCTTAACGACTGAGGAAAGATTAAGATAGTTAAAGGAACAGGTAGAAACTTCAAGTGAAAAACTGGTAGTAATAGAAAATTCAATTCAAAATTTTGATCCCGAAGGGATAATAAAAATGGACTGAAAATAAAATTTCAGTCCATTTTTTATTTATAAATAAATAATACTTCGTATAATTTATTAAAAAAGGAAGGGGGGTTATAAATAATTATACGCAGTATAATTATTTATAAAAAGGGGTATGGAGTGGTAGGAATAATACATAAAAGTTAATAGTAATTTAAGGAGGGTATTACTACTATAATTGCAGAAAAAAATAAAATTATATTATTATAAAAATTGATATCATAGAAATTGTGTTAAAGAATTGATAATATTATCACAAAAACTATAAAAAATTGTGTAAAAAATTGTGTAAAAAATTGTGTAAAAAATTGTGTAAAAAATTGTGTAAAAAA
>CAYLJU010000010.1:43192-50633 GCA_964384115.1 uncultured Muribaculaceae bacterium
TAAAAAATTGTGTAAAAAATTGTGTAAAAAATTGTGTAAAAAATTGTGTAAAAAATTGACAGTGTTGGGTGGCCCCCCTGGGCTAGACTACTCACTACTTTTATCGTAATCGTTAATATCTTATTTAAATGTTAAAAGCCTTAAGGAAATCATTGAATACATCTTCTACCCAGTCTACTGCTTCCTGACCTGTCTTTACGACCGTCTTAGCTGGCTTACCTGGTTCTTTAACTGTCTGCTTTACAGTAGCCTTAACGTTATCTTCTACCTTGTCCGCAATCTTTAGCACGTTAGTAAGAACAGAAGAACTTTCTACCAGAGCTTCTCCAGTAATATCAGAACCGGACCCGCCGCAATACTTCTTCAGATACTCGTTCAGCACTTCCGCAACTACTTCTGCATCCTTTAACTGCCAAACTCTTTCTTCTTCTTCTTTTCTCTTGGCTTCATCCAGCGCTTTCTTTTCAGTCAGTGCCGCGTTAACTACTTCAGTCATTTCCTTCACAATGGTGTCTGCGGCCTCGCCATTAAGTAGACGCTGTAATACATCATCTTTTGTCATCATATAGTATACCTCATTTTTTATTTTTTATTATAATTTATTATAACATTTTTTTTGAAAAATGTCAAAAAAATTTTTACGCTTTTTATTAAGTTTTTTTTCGTGCACCGAGTTCTAACTTTTATTGAGCTGGACTAAGCTGTTGTTAGTTGTACGGGCATATGATTACCTCTCCTGGAAAGATTATCACATGAAGAGGAAAATTGGCAATGCGATATAAAAATGTCTTTTTTTTATATTATATCATATTTTTTGGGAAAAATCAAGTGTGCGAGCGCATATGCTGACCTCGCGCAAAATTAGCTGGGCCAACTTTCAATTCATCCAGGCGGCATATGACACGCGCTAGCCGCGCGCGCAAAGCATATGGGCCATATGGGTTTTACATTCTGGGTGTGGCCATATGAGGTTTTGGGAAAATGTAGGAAGAGCTGGCAGGAGTTGGAAACGCTGGTAAAAATTGTCATATATGGAAAAATGTGGAAATCGGCCTGATTCGCCCAAGGGCGGGCCGCCGAATTATATCACACTTTTTTCTCATCGTCAAGCATTATTTTTTTGTTTTTTTACACAAAAAAAGCTCCAATTTTGGAGCTTTTTCTTATTTTCTTTTCTTAATTAGTGTTAAATCATAAAAATTATCCCCAATTTTGAAGAAAATCTGTCTTTCTGCATTAGAAATCTCTAAAAAATCAACCTTTTCTGTTAAAAATTGTGCCAAATCCGCAATTAACTGAGCTTTTTCATCATCTTTTTTGTGATTTTTCACAATTTTTTCACTTTTGGCTTTTGTGCCTGTAGCACACATTTTTTTAGCAACTTTTTGTTGCTCAAGTGTTAGTTTGTAAGGGTCAGCACCTCTATCAACTGCTTTATCAAAAGCAATAATTTCCAATGCCTCTTCCCTTGTGCAACCAAGATTCTTCATTAACTTGTCAACCATTTAACAACCCCCCCCTTTAATGGGGCAGGGGATTTCTCCCCCTGCTTTAGAGATTAAGCAATCTTAAAATAAGACTTTCTCTTCTCTACAATTTTATCCACCTTATGTTCTTCCTTTAACTGGGTCATCAGAGCAGAAACTTTCTGATTGGAGAGTTCATTCAGAGTGTCTACTTCCTTAATTAGTTCAGACACAGTGAAAATTCTGTTAGAGTTTTCTACCAGGTAGGACAGAATATCTTCTTTTAAGGAGATATTTTCTGTCTGGGTAGCAGTCAACTTTCTTTCACCAGCCTTCTTTCTTTCCAGTAGTTCAATCTCATGCTCAATGAAAGCCTTTTCTTCTACTGTGAAAGCATACTTATTCATCATAGCAATATACATTTCCTTCTTAGTCATCTTCTTAGTCATAGTATCAACTCTCTTTCTTGCTATCAGGTTGCAACCCCTTTGATTTAACTTATGTCTTATTATAACATACATTTATTAAATTGTCAACAGTTTTTTAGGATTTTTTTAACTTTTTTCAGTGAGGTCCAACCATCATAGTGTGTACCCTATCTGTCAGCCCTGTGGAAAAAATCTGTTTTCCTTTAACTGATAACTTATTATAGCATTTCTATAGCAGAAAGTCAATAGGTTTTAGGAAAATAAATAAAAAAGTTTTTTGCAAAAAAATGCTTGACAAAAAGTGCGACGTGTGGTATAATGGAAAATTCGCGCTCACCCAGTCGTGAGCGCGACGCGCAAAAGGGCAGAGTTAATCTGCCCCATAAATCTCAACTTTTTCAGGTTTATAAATTGTAATATTTTTTTCACTTAAATACTGAAGAAGTTCTAATTCCTTTTCAGTGATGTAAATAACTGTATGACCTAACTTTACATAAATCTTTTCCATAATTCTTATTTCCTTTCTGTTTTTTCTTTATTATATTTTAAAACTCTTGCGTTGTCAAGTCTTTTTCAAACTTTTCTTTTTCTTTTTTCATTTTTGTTTCAACTGCACAATACTGAATGTTGAAATTATCTAATACCCCCTTAATCATCTTTGATTCTTTCTGTGTATTACTAAAAATCTGCATTGAGTATAATTCATTCTTTACTATTTCATTATAAATTAACTTAATACCAGCTTCTTTTAATATTGTATCAATTTTATGTAAATCAGCTAAATCAGTTTTAGCAGTTGCCAGGAAAACCCATAATTTATCTTTTGTCAGCTTATTTTCTGCCCATTTAACTAACAGCACTCCCACAAAATTACAAATGAATGTAATTACTGCCTTCTGCCATAATGTCAGAGTATCATCTGCTGTGAAGAATACTAAATAGGTGTAAACTCCATAAGTAAAGGCATTCATAAATGCAGCTAACCACATTCCACCTTTAATGGTGATTAAAGATTTTGCTGTAGATAATACCACATTGATAATTGTTAATGCTGTAAAAATTATTAAGATTTCTTTCATTCTACTTTTTCCTCTCTTTCAATTTTCTTTTCTTCCCAGTAAGTTATTAAATTATTCATTTCTTTACAACAACAAATGTATAAATCATCTGTATCATTATAATTAACAACTTCCCATATTCTACCTAATTCAGTTTTAAACTTATATCCTCTGTGAAACTTGTGTGCCATAACTATCTCCTTTCTATGGTTCTATTATAGCATAGGCTGTGGGGTTTGTCAACCCCTAACAACCAATTTCTTCATAAAACTTTACAATATATGTAGTAGATACTTCTACCACTTTTCCATATTCAATGGAAATCAGCACTTCCCCTGTTAAGGCATCCACCAAATCAATGTAGTTGATATTATTGCAATCCTGAATAGATAATAATCTATTAGATACATCAACTAAACCATACCAGTGTTCTGTATACTCCTTGTCATTTGTGTGAATGTAAATCATGTAATCCTGTGTCATAGTATCAATTCCTTTCTTATTTCTGATTATGTTTTATTATAACATCAGCCAATAGAAAAGTCAATAGTTTTAGGAAAATTATTTTTTTAATTTATTTGCGGAAAATCGCTTGACAAATCGCTGAACTTGTGGTATAATGAAAAATCCGGCGCTGGCATTCGTTAGCGCGCGGCCGAACACCTGTTTCGAACAAATTCTAACCTGGGCCGCAAACATTTGTTCTTTTTCAACTGAAAAATAAAAGGAAAATGTTGCCATTTTCCTTTCTTCTCCTGGAAATTACTTCCTTGGTTTGGAAAGTACCACTTTGTACTTTTCACCATTTACAATAAATGTAAACTCTCTTTCATCATTTAATACATCAATGTTGCCAATACCAATTTCTTCATTCATGCCTTTCATCATTGCCTGAATTAAAGATTTTTTCACATCATCAACTTTCTTTTCTCTCTTGGCTACTGGCTTTTCACTTGCACCCCTTGCCACATTTTTAGCTTTCTTCTGTGCTTTTTTCTGTTCTTCTGTAAGGTCAGAATTGATATCTGACATTTTAGTCATTCTATCAACTGATTTATCTTCCTCAATCAGATCAATGGCTTCCTGTCTTGTTAAATCCAGCTTTTCCATCAGAGCTTTAATTCTTTCTTCCATTCCTATCACTTTCCTTTCTTATTTTATATTAAAATTATAACATAATTTTAAATATTTGTCAATAGGAAACTTTTTAGCATAGGGACTGGCAGTTTTTGCCAGCCCCTATTTTTCTTGCTTTTAAGCAATGGAGAAATAGGACTTTCTCTTTTCAATGGTCTTTACAACCTTGAGTTCATCTTTGAGCTGGGTCATCAGAGCAGAAACTTTCTGATTGGAAAGTTCATTCAGTTCCTCATGGGACTTGATGATTTCAGATACTGTCATTGGCTTTTCAGCACCTGTCAGCACCTCAAGGATAATTTCCTTAATGCCCCCATTTGCAATCTGTGTTACAGTTGGCTTTCTTTCACCACTGGACTTCTTATTGAGCAGTTCAATCTCATGTTCTACAAACAGTCTTTCTTCTTCTGTCAGAGGGTAGTTCTTCATCAGCTGTGCAAACATTTCTTTCTTGGTCATCTTCTTAGTCATGGTATCAATTCCTTTCTGTTTTTAATATTTCTTTAACTTATGTATTTATTATAGCATACTTTGTTCAGTATGTCAATACCTTTTTTATTTTTCTGGAAAACTTTGTTTTACCAAAGTTTTCCAGTTTCAGCACCCCTTGCCATACATTCAGCAAAGATAACTTTTTCAATGGAAACATCTTCCAAACCTGTGTGCTTTTCTACAAAATCATTGTTGCCTGTAAAAAATCTGTAAAGGATTTCAGCTGTGTATCTTTTACAACCCCTTTTTGTTAAGTAGTTATTTTCATAACAGAAATTATCATACTCAACATCATCTTTTAACACTTCCCTTGCCATTTTTAAAGTATCATAGATTTCTGTGCCATAAGGAAGAAAATGTCTGTACTTTGAACCTGTAAGGTATCTCTGTGTTTTTGCTGTACTTCTGTAGTCAAATCTTGCATTGTGTGCTACAATAGCATTTATATCAAACTCTTTCATAGTTTCAGCAAGGATTTTTCTGATTGTGTTCAGTTTTGCCAGTTTTCTTGTGCCATTCTGAATCTCTTTCCAGTAATTAGGAATCTTTTCAGCAAAGTAAGCACTTGCCATTAACTCTTTATCAAGAAATATTTCAGCAACAGCAAAACTGTGTTCTCTGTAAACATTTCCCTTTTCATCAATTACTGCAAATCCAATGTCATAGCATAAAGGGTCATCAATAGAGTTTGCAGTTTCAGTATCTAACATAATATACTTCATTTTTATCATTTCCTTTCTTTCTCCATCTTATGTACTTATTATAGCATACTTGCTACCACTTGTCAATAGGTTTTTTTAACTTTTTTTTAGCTTTTTTAAGAAGTTTTTTGTTTCCTTAACTCAACTGATAATTTATTATACCACACTTGCTCCCAAGTGTCAACAGTTTTAGGAAAAATAATTATTTTATTTTTTTTCGACTTTTCTCTTGACAAATGTTGGGCGGTGTGGTATAATAAAAACTCCGGCCAGTGCGACCCTGGCCGGCGCGCGCAAACTTCAACTGAAAAAGGAAAAGCCAACCTCAAAGGGTTGGCTAATCCAGAAGAAAGAAAGGTAAAACAAAATGATTTGATAATTGCGAAAGGAGCAAGTCTATAGTCTCCTGCAGGACTTGATGAACTTAACATTGACTTGGGTATCTCTGGAATTGCACCAGACTTTGACTCTTATACCCATATTATGAGGGGTCTTTGAGAGAGTGAGTGAAGGAGAACGGAAGCCTCACTCTCTCTCCCTCTTTATATATTTATTATAGCATACTTGGTGCTACTTGTCAAGCATTTCTTTTAAAATTTCTAAAATATTTTCTACATTGTAGGCTGTGCCATTCCAGTCTCTTCTGTTGTGTTCTTCATCATCAAACAGAATATCATTTTCATTTCCAAAGATTTCCTTTGGTGTGCCATATTTTACAATGTGGATTTCATCAAAGTTTACACTCTTTAAATGCTTTGCTAACCATTCCATTTTAGCCTGTGCTACTCTGTGGTTATATTCATCAGTTCCACACTTGCTTGTCCAGCTGATAATTGTTAAAGTGTAGCCTGCTCTCTGTAATTTATTTAAGTATCTTGCCATCAGGCTAAGATTTACTAAAGGCTTTGCCACTTCATAAGGTGTAGTTTCTTCAGCTCTCAGCATTGAGAGCCAATTTTCTACTCCATACAGGTCTACAAAAGTTCCATCCATATCTAAGCAAATCTTTCTTTCCATTTTTATTGCCTTTCTTTGTCTTTTCTTGAGTTTATTATACCATGCTTTATGTTATTTGTCAATAGGTTTTTTTATTTTGGATGGAGTTTTTTTATAACTCCATCCAGCTTGCGATTTCATCGGCGGCACTCATTCTCTGTGCCTTCCGCATTTCCCTATGTTCTTTCTGCGCTTTATGGATTGTGTCAACTGATACAACCTGTGCATTTTGGAACTTAATCTGATACTGTTTACCATTTACTTCCATGTCTCCGCCTTTATCAAATCTTAACTGGTCCGGACCATCCCACTTAATACCAAAGTAATCATACACAACCTTTTCAGCTGTCCAACCTCTATTTAATCCGATTTCCTTCTGTATTGCCTTAAACTCAGCTTCACTCATTAAATGAATAGCACCATTCTTAATCATTTCTTTTCTGTGAGCTGCCTTGAGATTTATCTGCAATTTCTCTTTGTGGCTACTGGATGCTGGCTTAAGAATCATATATCTTGGAAGGATTTCTTTTTGTTCCATCATATATACTTCATGTCCCTGAATCATAACCATCAGATATGCATCTGCTCCGCTATACTTTCTATATTCTCTGATTGCGTGTGCCTTAGTGATTGTAGTTGTCATTGTTGTTTCCTCTCTTTCGCTTTCTATGGTTTTATTATACCATCGCTTAAACCTTTTGTCAAGCACTTTTTTAACTTTTTTTTAAGAAGTTTGAGAAGGCTCTTCCGACCACCTATTACCACCTATCCAAGCTCGACTGTTAGGCAACTCTCATTTCTTGATTATAGTATACCATAAATACGAAAAATGTCAAGAGGTTTTTTTAAAATATTTTTTGTTATTTTTTTAACAAGAGAACGCTTGTTCTTCGCCAATTCATCAAATTAAGTAATTAACTTTAGTGCTTTAGTGTGCTGAAGTGCCACTTTCAGGATTTATCACTTTACTGCGTGAAAGCGTGCGCTTCAACGCTTTTTTGCTGCAGTGCGTTAAAGTGCGAAATTCGGCGCGCCACAATCGCCCGCGCGCCGCCAAAAACTAATCCAAAATAAAAAAGGGTCAGCCGACCCCCTTCCTATTCTTCATCCCAAATTATTTTTCTTGCTTCCTCGGCCGCCATGTCCAAATCCGCAAGCACTTC